>NZ_JBEVLL010000165.1:0-8907 GCF_040509215.1 Devosia sp. | reverse complement strand
AAAACCGTGCTGCTGCAGGCCATTGCGAACTCCATCACGGCAAATCATCCGGAAGTCGTGCTGATCGTTCTGCTGATCGACGAGCGCCCGGAAGAAGTCACCGATATGCAGCGCTCGGTAAAGGGCGAGGTCATCAGCTCCACCTTTGACGAGCCGGCCGCACGCCACGTACAGGTAGCCGAGATGGTCATCGAAAAGGCAAAGCGCCTGGTGGAACACAAGCGCGACGTGGTCATCCTGCTCGATTCCATCACCCGCCTCGGCCGTGCCTACAACACCGTTGTTCCGAGCTCGGGCAAGGTGCTTACCGGTGGTGTCGACGCCAATGCCCTGCAGCGCCCGAAGCGCTTCTTCGGCGCGGCTCGCAATATCGAAGATGGCGGTTCGCTGACCATTATTTCGACGGCGCTGATTGATACCGGCTCCCGCATGGACGAAGTGATCTTCGAAGAATTCAAGGGTACCGGTAACTCGGAAATCATCCTCGACCGCAAGGTTGCGGACAAGCGCATCTTCCCCGCACTCGACATCACCAAGTCGGGCACGCGCAAGGAAGAGCTGCTGGTCGAGCCCGATATCCTCAAGAAGATGTACGTGCTCCGCCGTATCCTCAATCCCATGGGCACGATCGACGCGATGGAATTCCTTATGGACAAGGTCCGTCAGACCAAGACCAATTCGGATTTCTTCGACTCGATGAATACCTGATCGAATACAAAAAGTGCTCGCCGGCGATACGATCATGGCGCTCTCTTCGGGCGCTCTTCCTTCCGGCGTTGCGGTTATCCGCCTCTCGGGCCCTAGGGTCCGGGAGGCGTTTTTGTCACTGGCCGGCACTTTGCCTCAGCCGCGAACCATGGCCCTGCGCCGCATTGGCGCGGACACAAAACTCGATCAGGGCCTGGTTGCCTGGTTTCCCGCTCCCAACAGCTTTACCGGCGAAGACTGCGCCGAATTTCATGTCCACGGGTCACCCGCGGGTGTGAAAGCCATTCTACGCAGTCTTAGCTCGCTCGGCATTCGTTTGGCTGGGCCCGGCGAATTCACCAGGCGCGCCTTTGAGAATGGCAAGCTCGACCTGATTGCTGTCGAGGGTCTGGGGGATCTTCTCAGCGCCGAGACCGAAAAGCAGCGGCAACAGGCTCTTGCGCGCTATGACGGTAGGCTCAGCGAACAGGTGGAAACCTGGCGCAACGGGCTGCTCGATCTTCGAGCGGAAATCGAAGCGCGACTCGATTTTTCCGATGAAGGCGATGTCACCGAGGAACTGCCCGCGACTTTTGCTACTGATCTCGATGAACTGAAGCTGGCGCTGCAGGACGCGCTCGCCAGTATTACCAGTGGGCGTATTGTGCGCGAAGGCATCCGCGTTGCCCTTGCTGGCGCACCGAATGCCGGCAAGTCGAGCCTGATCAACGCGCTATCCAAGTCGGACGTTGCCATCGTTTCCGACGAAGCCGGCACGACTCGCGACGTTCGCGAAGTGCCGCTCGATATCGGTGGCCAACTCTTCATCCTTCTCGACCTCGCCGGCCTGCGCGAGACCGGTAGCCGGGCGGAAGCCGAAGGCATTCGCCGCGCCGAACTGGCGATCAGGGACGCAGACATTTTGCTTTGGCTCGAAGCGCCGGATACCGAGATAGCCCAGCAGCCCCATACTGCCGCAACGGTAATCACAGTGGCAACCAAGGGTGACTTGGAATCCCGGGACGGTCACGACGTGCTGATATCCACAACGACCGGTGCAGGGCTTTCCGACCTTATCGCCCGCCTTCGCGATATCGGCGAAAACCTATCGGGCGGAGAGCCATCCCTCATCAGCCACGAGCGCGATCGCCTCGGGCTGGAGCAGGCCATCCAGGCCGTGGGCGAAGCGCAGCATTATCTCAGCAATTGGGAACTTGCGGCCGAAGCCTTGCGCCAAGCGTCGCAGGCGTTGGAGCGCATGATCGGCCGCGTTGACGCCGAGCAGGTTCTAGACCGGCTGTTTGCCAGCTTCTGCATCGGCAAATGATTCACGTGAAACATTGCGTGGCGGTTTAGACGCCGCATCGTGATTCACGTGAAACACAGCTAGAGGTTTTCTTGGGCCTCAAGACGCTGTATGAGAACGCCAAACATCATTGACGGCTCGTTCCAGCGCCGCGCCCATCAGGGCGTGCTGCCACGACGCCGTTCAGGGAAATTCCTATGACTGACTATGCTGTCATTATTGTCGGCGGTGGCCATGCCGGTTGCGAGGCGGCTGCGGCGTCCGCGCGTTTGGGCGTGCCGACGGCGCTGATCACCCATCGATTCGCGACCATTGGCGAGATGAGCTGCAATCCGGCCATCGGTGGCCTTGGCAAAGGTCATCTGGTCCGTGAGATCGATGCGCTTGACGGGTTGATGGGGCGCGTGGCCGACCAGGCGGGCATTCAGTTCCGCGTGCTCAATCGCCGCAAGGGGCCGGCCGTGCGGGGCCCCCGCGCCCAGGCGGACAGGAAACTCTATCGCAATGGCATGCAGGCGGCGATTTCGGCACAGGCCAACCTCGATGTCATCGAGGGCGAGGTTGACGATTTGCAGGCCAGGGACGGTGTCATTTCTGGCGTCGTTTTGCTCGATGGACGGCGGTTCTCCACCAAGGCGGTGGTGCTGACGACAGGCACGTTCCTCCGTGGCCTCATCCATCGCGGCGAGGAGACAGTGCCGGCAGGGCGTGTTGGCGAAAAGCCGGTACTGGGGCTGTCCACCCGTCTTGAAAACCTGGGTCTGCAACTGGGGCGCCTAAAAACCGGCACCCCGGCGCGCCTCGACAAGGATTCCATCGACTATTCAGTGCTGGAGGAGCAGCCCGGCGACAATCCCCCAGAGGCGTTTTCGGCGCTGACCAAGGCGATCACGACGCAGCAGGTGTCGTGCCACATCACCAGAACTACGGCGGAAACGCACCGGATCATCCAGGATAACCTCCATCGTTCGGCGATGTATTCTGGCCGCATCCAGTCTCGCGGACCGCGCTATTGCCCCTCGATTGAAGACAAGGTCGTGCGCTTTGCCGATCGCGACAGCCACCAGATTTTCCTGGAGCCTGAAGGGCTTGAGGAACAGACGGTTTATCCCAACGGTCTTTCTACATCGCTGCCGGCAGACGTGCAGGACGCCTTTCTGCGCTCCATGCCGGGCCTCGCAAATGTGAAAATCATACGGCCGGGTTATGCCATCGAGTATGATTATGTCGATCCGCGCGAGCTGCGACCGACGCTGGAGGTAAAGCGCCAGCCTGGCCTCTATCTGGCAGGGCAGATCAACGGCACGACGGGTTATGAAGAGGCCGGTGCGCAGGGGCTGCTGGCTGGCGCCAACGCCGCACTGGCAGCGAGTGGTCAGGAGCCGATGATCTTGTCGCGCACCGAGAGCTATCTCGGCGTAATGATCGACGATCTCGTGACGCGTGGCGTTTCAGAACCCTATCGCATGTTTACCTCGCGGGCAGAGTTCCGCCTGCATCTGCGCGCGGACAATGCCGATCAACGCCTGACCCCACTCGGTGTCGACAAGGGTTTGGTCGGTGATGAGCGGCGTGAATTGTTTGCTGGCAAGGTTGAGGCTTTGACCGCAGGGCGGAGCCGGTTGCGTTCGGCCGTGGCTTCGCCAAGCGAGGCGCGCAAGGTTGGGATTCCGATCAACGAAGATGGTAAGCGCCGAAGTGCATTCGAGATTTTGTCCTATCCCGACCTTGGTTGGGATGATGTGATCAAGCTCTGGCCGGATCTGTCTGATATCTCCGAGGCCGTTCGTGAGCAGCTCGGCATCGATGCGCAATATGCTGTTTATCTTGACCGCCAGCAGTCGGACATCGAGGGCATGCGTCGGGACGAACAGCGCCAGATTCCTGACGAGTTGAACTATCAGGCAATTCCGGGGCTTTCGATGGAGCTGCGGCAGAAGCTGACGCAGTTCAGGCCGCAGACCATCGCACAGGCACAGGCCATGGACGGCATGACGCCGGCCGCGATTACCTTGCTCTTGGCGGTTATCCGTCGCGGCGATCTTCGGAAAGCCGGTTGATGGCTGATTTCAAGGCGATTGCGCCCTATGCGGCGCATTTTTCTCGTCCACTTGAGGCGGTGGGTCGGGATTTGGAATCCTATGCTGCGCTGCTGAAGAAGTGGCAGGCCGTGCAGAATCTTGTTTCACGTGAAACGTTGGACTCTGTTTGGGAGCGGCATTTCGCCGACAGCTTGCAGGTTCTACCGCTGTTTGGCGAATCTGACCGCGAGTTTATGGACCTCGGTAGTGGCGGTGGATTTCCGGCCTTGCCGCTGGCTATCGCAAGCAAGGGCCTTGATCGACACTTTGTGCTGGTGGAGCCGACGGCTCGAAAAGTCAGCTTTCTGCGCACCGTGGCGCGCGAACTGGAGCTCAATGTGACGGTTATCGGCCGACGCAGCGACGAGATTGATTCACGTGAAACACCGGTTCCGGATGTGATTACGTCCCGGGCTCTTGCCGCTCTACCGCTGCTTTGCGATTGGATGGAGCCCTTTTTCGCAACGAAAACAAGGGGGATCCTCCATAAGGGGCGGGAACATGTTAATGAACTCACGGAATCGGGTGCGCATTGGCACTATGACGTGGTAGTAAACAAGAGTGACACTGATCCGGGCGGCGTGATCTTAACGATCACGAATCTCAAAAGAAAATCAGCGTCTTAGCGGCACAACTGGAGGCCTGCTCTTGGCACCCCGTATCCTGACCCTGGCAAATCAGAAGGGTGGCGTCGGCAAGACGACCACTGCGATCAATCTGGCAACTGCGCTGGCCGCCATTGGCGAGCGCGTGCTGATTGTCGATCTCGACCCGCAGGGCAATGCCTCGACGGGTCTCGGCATTTCGCGCGATAATCGCGAGGTCTCGTCCTATGACGTTCTGGTTGGCGAAGCCAGCGTGGCGCAGGCGGCGATCATGACCAGCGTTCCGAACGTTGCGATCATTCCCTCGACCATGGACCTGCTGGGCGTCGAATTGACGATTGCGGGGCAGGCGGATCGCGCTTTCAAGCTGCGCGACGCCTTCAAGCAGCTTTCGGATCTGCGCATCAACGATCAGGCAGTGAGCTATATTCTCATCGATTGCCCGCCGTCGCTGAACCTGCTTACGGTCAATTCGCTGGTGGCGGCCGATGCCGTGTTGGTGCCGCTGCAGTGCGAATTCTTTGCGCTGGAAGGCCTTAGCCAACTTTTGCAGACCATCGAGCAGATCCGCTCGACGCTCAATCCGCGCCTGTCCATTCAGGGCGTGGTGATGACCATGTTCGACAAGCGCAACAATCTGTCCGAACAGGTTCTGGCGGACGTGCGCAGCGAAATGGGCGATCTTGTCTATGACACCGTCATTCCGCGCAATGTGCGGCTGTCCGAAGCGCCGTCTTATGGCAAGCCGGCGCTGCTTTATGATCTGAAATGCGCGGGCAGCCAGGCCTATTTGCGCCTCGCCACCGAAGTCATCCGCCGCGAGCGGCGGCTGGTAGCAGCCTAGGAGTTCTCAAATGAACGACAAACCCACACGTCTTGGCCGGGGTCTGGCTGCTCTCATTGGTGATATGGCTTCCCTGGAAGCAGCACGCGTTACCGATACGGGTTCCAGCGGTAAAAAGCTGCCGGTCGATTTCATCATTGCCAACCGCGCCAATCCGCGGCGGACCTTTGATCCGGATCAGCTCGAAGAGCTGACCAATTCCATCCGTGAAAAGGGTGTCATGTCGCCGCTGCTGGTGCGGCCGACAGATGATCCGAACATTTTTGAGTTGATCGCCGGCGAACGCCGCTGGCGCGCGGCGCAGAAGGCCGGGTTGCACGATGTGCCCGTGATCGTCCGCGAGGTCGATGACAAGGAAGCGCTCGAGCTTGCCATAATCGAGAACGTGCAGCGCGCCGATCTCAATCCGCTCGAAGAGGCCATGGGTTATGGCCAGCTCATCGAGCAGTTCGAATATACGCAGCAGGATCTGGCGCAGGTGATCGGCAAGAGCCGTTCGCATGTGGCCAATACGCTGCGCCTGCTAAAACTGCCGGAAGATGTGCGCGGCATGGTTTCGAGCGGCACGCTGACGGCCGGTCATGCGCGTACGCTGATCACGGTTGAAGATCCATCGGGTCTGGCGCGCCAGATCGTCGAGAAGGGGCTTTCCGTGCGCGAGGCCGAGGCCCTGAGCCAGCAGCGCGAGGCGCCAGCGCGTAAGGTGCAGGCCAGCGAACCGGTGCGTGATGCCGATACCGTGGCGCTGGAGCGGCGTTTGTCCGACGTTCTGGGACTGTCGGTGTCGCTCAACCACTCCGAGCGCGGCGGGCGGGTGGAAATCCGTTACAAGACCCTGGAGCAGCTCGATGCGCTCTGTCTGAAGCTTACAGGGCAGCATAATTAGGCTGCTCAGGAATATTTGGACTTTGGAAACCCCGCGAAAGCGGGGTTTTTGTTTGTGAGGAAAGATTCCCGCTTTCGCGGGAATGGCGCAGTGGGAATACCGGGGCTAGCTTGATCGCCCGCTCACTAAACATGTGATAGCCGAATGATCCACGTGAAACACGTTTGAAATCAATGCGTTGCGGCCATCATGCAGAGGGCGAGGGTGGTTCGGTGCAGGATTGCGGTTGCTAAAGCGGGTTTGCGGCGGCTGTCGCTGGTGGCCTGCAGGAGGCGCTCTGAGGCTTGGGCCAAAGCCGGGTCGGTCCAGAGGCGGAGCTGTTGCTCGAGCTGGCCGACGCGCGAAAAGTGCGGCTTTGGCTTTACGTTGTCGAGGACGCCGCGCGGGCTTTTGCCGGCATCGACCTCGACGCGCCAGCGACGGAGGCTCGCGAAGTGGTTGGTCAGCATAGCTAGCAATTGCTGGGGATTGACCGACGAGGTAAGGGCGCGATTGAGCGCCATTTCCAGTTTTTCGGCGTGTCCGCCGCCCGTAGCATCCAGAATGGCGTCGATGGCGAGGGCGCCATTGTCTGCGCAGAGGGTCAGAACATCCTCGCGCGTCAAGGATTTGGTGCTGGCGGCGAAAAGCGTCAGTTTCTCGAGTTCGCGACGGGTGATTTCGCGATCATTGCCCAGAATCTCGCGCAGGGTGGGGACCACGTCGGAATCGACGCGGATGCCGGCCTGGTTGAAGGTTTCACGCATCAGATTGGTGAGCGTTTCGTCGGTATCGGGGTAGCAGGGCAGGGCGCGGCCGAGTTTTGCGGCTTCCACGAGGGCCCGAAGAGCGTCGCGCGGAGCGAGATTGCCGGCTTCGAGCACGATGGCGGTGCCGCCGGGGTCGTCGCGCAGCTCGGTCAGCGGCATGACGAGGCTTTTGGTGGCATTGCGGACGCGGATGATGCGCTTGCCACCGAAAAGCGAGGTGCTGCGGGCTTCGGTGATCAGGCGGCCGGGTTCGGCGTCGAGTTCGGGGCCGTCGAAGATGAAGACATCGGCAGAGGCCGGGTCATCGCCGCTCAAATAGCGAATCAGGCGCTGCGCGGTTTCGCGGACCAAGCCTCCATCGGGCCCGTAGGCCAAAAAGACGCCTTCGGTGAGGTCGGGACGCGCCAAAAAGCGCGTGACCTCATGGGCCTTGAGTGCGGTCATCCCTTGGCGAGGGCCGCTAGAACGGCCAGGCGCAGGGACTCAGCCACGGAACGCGCTGCGCGCTCCTGGGCCTCGATGATACCAGCTTCGTCGGCCAGGACCTGCCCGCTGCGGGTGTGCTGGGCCTTGGCCGTGCGGGTGATGGTGATCGGCTTGGTGTCGACGCCATCACGCGGGGTGATGGTCAGCGTCGCCGATACGGTCATTTCGCGGGGCTTGTTGGGATTGGCCGTGGCGCTGAGATAGGGCTCGGCGTCGCTGGCCGACACGGTCACGGCGACGAGAGGGGCTGTCGGCGAAGTGGTCTTGCCGAGGCGGAAGCTCAGTTCCTGATAGACGATCTGTTCGAGCCGCGTTTTTGGCGCCGCATAAGCAAGCTGCAGTTGCGGGTTTTCGGCCAGCGCGCCCGAATAGACGGGCTGGAAGGAACAGGCCCCAAGCCCGGCTGAAGCCAGGGCAAGGGGGACGATCAGGGCGAGGCGTTTGAGCCTAGACAACGACATTGACGATCCTGTCCTGCACCACGACGATTTTCTTCGGGGCTTTGCCCTCCAGAATGCGGACAACTTCGTCGAGTGACAAGACGCGTTGTTCGACTTCGGCGGCGGCAAGGCCCTTGGCGACGGTGATTTCGGCGCGGCGCTTGCCGTTGATCTGGATCGGCAGGGTCACTTCGTCGTCGACCAGCAGCGCCGGATCGACGTCCGGCCAGCGGGCATCGGCGACAAGGCCAGTCTTTCCAAGCACTTCCCAGCAGGTTTCAGCCAAATGCGGCATCATCGGGCTCAGAAGGATCGTCAGCTTTTCGACGCCTTCGGCAATGGCGGCGCGCTGAGCAGAGCCCAGATTGCTGCCGAGCACCTTGGTCAAGGCATTGGTCAGCTCATAGATCTGGGCGACGGCGCGGTTGAAACGCAGGCCTTCGATGTCATGGGCGATGCCATGAACGGAGCGATGGATGATTCGGCGCAGGGCCAGGGCGTCAGAAGCGTCGTTTGGCGAAACAGTCTCAGAAGATTGTTTCGAAATCTCGATCGCTTCATTGACGAGACGCCAGACACGCTGCTGGAAGCGGCTGGCGCCTTCGACGCCTGCCTCGGTCCACTGCACATCGCGCTCCGGTGGGGAGTCGGAAAGCATGAACCAACGCGCGGTATCGGCACCGTAGGTGCTGACGATCTCGTCGGGATCGACGACGTTCTTCTTGGATTTGCTCATCTTTTCGACGGAGCCGATAGCGATCGGCGCGCCGGTCTGGATGTGCTTTGCCGTGCGGTTGTCGCCTGTCGCCTCGATGGCGATCTC
>NZ_JBEVLL010000164.1:0-4583 GCF_040509215.1 Devosia sp. | reverse complement strand
GCCACGCCAAAAGCAACTTGCCGATCCTGACCCTGGGCGCCATCGGCGTGGTCTACGGCGATATCGGTACCAGTCCGATCTATGCCTTCCGGCAGGCGATGCAGGTGCGGCCAGGTGCGGCGGCATCCAACATCGAAGTGCTCGGGCTTCTTTCACTGATTATCTGGGCGCTGACGCTCACGGTGGCGGTGAAGTACGTGTTCTTCGTCACCCGGGCCGACAACAAAGGCGAAGGCGGTACGCTTTCGCTTATGGCCCTGGCGCGGCAGACGTTTACCAATCCGCCGGTATGGATCACGACACTCGGCGTGCTTGGCGCGGCGCTGTTCTTCGGCGATGCGATCATCACTCCGGCCGTCTCGGTGCTCTCGGCCGTTGAAGGCCTTGAGCTCGTCCAGCCGGGCATGACCCGTTGGGTCGTGCCGATTACGCTGGTGCTTATCCTCGGTGTTTTCGCGGTCCAGAGATTCGGCACGGCGAAGGTGTCCATCGTCTTCGGCCCGGTGACCGCGATCTGGTTCCTGACGCTCGGGGTTGCCGGCCTTTCCAATATCATCCAGCACCCCGAGATTCTCTGGGCGATCAATCCGCTGCTGGGCGTGCAGTTTCTCCTGACGCATTTCGGCATCGCCTTTGTGGTCATCGGCGCCATCTTCCTGGCCGTGACCGGCGCCGAGGCGCTCTATGTCGATCTCGGGCATTTTGGGCGCAAGCCGATCGTCCTGGCCTGGTTTGGCCTGGTCTTCCCTTGTCTGCTGCTCAACTATTTCGGGCAGGGCGCCTATGTGATCAGCCATGGCGTCGACAATGTTGCGAGCCCGTTCTTCGAGATGATCCCGGAATGGGGACTGCTGCCCTTCGTGATTCTGGCGACCATGGCGACGATTATCGCTAGTCAGGCTGTGATCACCGGCACGTTCAGTCTCACCCAGCAGGCGATCGCTCTCAACATGTTGCCGCGCATGGTGGTGCACCACACCTCGGCGACGCAGAGCGGCCAGATCTATATGCCGCAGATCAATTCCATGCTGATGATCGGCGTCTTGGTGCTCGTGGCCGCCTTTGGCAGTTCCTCAGCACTTTCAAATGCTTACGGCATCGCGGTGTCGGGCGTAATGATCGTTACACTGATGCTGCTGGTTGTCGTCATGTGGCGAAACTGGAAATGGCATCCGATTGCCGTGGTGTTCTTTGGCCTTGCCTATCTCTGCATCGATGGCGGGTTCTTTGCGGCCAATGCGTCCAAGCTCTTCCAGGGTGGCTGGGTGCCGGCGGCGGTGGCGCTGTTCGTGGCGCTGATCATGTGGAGCTGGATGGCGGGGCGTCGGCGCCTGTCTGACAAGACGCGCCGCGACGAGGTACCGCTGGAGTTCCTCGTCAACAATCTGGCGAAGAAAAAGCCGACGATCGTGCCGGGTACGGCGATTTTCCTGACCAGCGATATCGAGGGTGCGCCGACGGCACTTCTCCATTCTCTCAAGCATTACAAGGTGTTGCACGAGCAGAACGTTATCCTGACCGTCCGGACTTCGGCTTCGCCGCGCGTGCCGGACGATGAGAAGGTGACGATCGACGCCTATAACGAGCTGTTTTTCCGTGTCGTCGTGACGTTCGGCTATATGGAAACCCCAAATATTCCAACGGCTTTGGCGCTGGCACGGAAGCTGGGGTGGAAGTTCGACATCATGTCGACGTCGTTCTTCCTGTCGCGGCGTTCGCTCAAGCTCGGCAAGAAGAGCGGGCCGTTGCGTTTCTGGCAAGATCGGCTGTTTGTCCGTCTTGCCCGCAATGCGAGCGATGCCACCGAGTACTTCCATATTCCCACCGGACGCGTGGTTGAAATCGGCACTCAGGTGGTCATCTAGCTAACAGACTGTTGGCATCGAGTGCCGCGCCCGGCCGAATTGGCTAGCGCGGCATGTCCGGGCATACCGTGGGGACGACGGCAGGCGAGAAGCGCTGTTCGACCACGTCGCTACCAAGCTTGAGCGACAGGATGAGTTCGTCGGCCGTCAGCGAAGAAATGTCGGCATTGATGGTCATGCCGTCTTCTTCCCAGGAAATCGAAGTCTCGGAAACCTGCTGCCACTTCGAGAGGCGATAGGTTTCCCAGCAGCTGTCGCTGACCAGCGTTCCATCGGCGAGGAAGATCTGCATGGTGCCGGGGCTGGCGGCGTCGCCTTGCTGGACCCAGACCTTGTTGAGCAGCGGATTGTCGCCGTCGGCGTCGCCTTCGTCTTCAATGGCGGGCTCCTCAGCGGCTGCGGGCAGGCAGGCTGCGGTTCCAACTCCCCAGACGCTCAGAAGCGCGATGACGGCGGCTTTGGTATCCATGTTCTCTTCCCCTGGTTGACGCTGAGGTGGGTATCGGCAGCGTCGAGCTCAAGGGTGTAGTTGCGTTGCGGCGAAATTTCGATGGCCGGATGAAATAGTTGGGGCGATCGCATGTTGCGACCGCCCCATTGATTTACGAGCCTTGGAGGCCGAGCACGCGATCATGCTCGGACACGCGGCGGGTCTGGACCGGCCAGAGGGAATAGTCCTTGTCGCCGAGCTGGCGCTGGGCGTGGACGGGCCAATTGGGATCGTTGAGTGCGCCGCGAGCAAGAGCGATGAAATCGGCGTCGCCATTGGCAATGATCTCATTGGCGGAATCGACATCGCCGAGGAGGCCGACGGCCATGGTGGGGATATCGGCGCCCTTTTTCACTGCGCTGGCGAACGGCACTTGATAGGCGGCCGACGAAGTGATGCGACCCTGTGCGAAACCGCCGCTCGAAGCGTCGATGGCATCAACGCCATGTGCCTTGAGTTCGCGGGCGAGCGCGACGCTGTCGTCGACAGTCCAGCCGCCTTCGGCATTGTCGCTGACCGAGATGCGGACGAGGATCGGCTTGCCGGCAGGCCAGACGGCACGGACGGCGTCCGTCACCTCGAGGAGCAGGCGCATGCGGTTTTCTCTGGAGCCGCCATACTCGTCAGTGCGATGATTGGCGAGCGGGGAGAGGAACTGGTTGAGCAGGTAGCCATGGGCGGCGTGGATTTCGACAGTGTCGAAGCCGGCCTTGTCGGCGCGCTTGGCGGCGTCGACGAAACCGTCGATCACACGCTGGATGCCGGCCTTATCGAGGGCGACTGGCACCTGGAAGGTCGGATCGGCGGGATTGTTGGATTCGGCTGAGGGAGCGACGGGCTGCCAGTGTTCATAGCCGGCTGCCTTGCGCTGTTCCTCGGTTACGAGATCCTCGGGCTTGCGCCAGGAGACGGGCGTCGAGGCCTTGCGGCCGGCATGGGCAAGCTGAATGCCGGCAGCCGAACCCTGGCTGTGGAGGAAATCGACGATGCGGGCGAGGGGAGCGATCTGCTCGTCCTTCCAGAGGCCGAGATCGCCATAGGAAATGCGGCCTTCCGGCACGACGCCCGTGGCTTCGAAGAGAACCAGACCGAAGCCGCCAATGCCGAAACGCGCGAGATGTGCGAAGTGCCAATCGTTGGCAAAGCCATCAATGGCCGAATACTGGCACATGGGGGCTACGACGGTCCGATTGCGCAAGGTCAGGTCACGCAGGGCGATGGGGGTGAATAGGTTGGTCATGGGAGTCTCTCGTTAGGCGGCCGAAGCCGGCAGTGGCCGGCCGAGACCGGCCAACGAGCGCATAGATGCACATGCGCAACTCCATCGGCAAGTGCCGATGGATGGATTTGTCGTGAAGCATTGCAGCAATGCGGAAGGGTTGGGACTGGTGGGTGGTTGCTCTCGCACTTGCTCCTCCGTTAGGTTCCCCGCGACTATACCGGGAGGAAACCGTGTCGATTACCCGTGCTCGATTTGCTGAACTGCTTGGCTTTGCGCCGCCCGAAATCGGGCTGATTTCCAGTTCGGAGGAGCATGTCGAAGACTATGTCGTCGAGCATTTGCGGCTGCGGATCGGGGAAGAGGACGTCCGCGGTATTCTGACCAAGCCGCGTGGCGCGACTGGACGGTTGCCGGCAATTCTCTATGGGCATTCGCATGGCGGCGGTTACGCGATCGGGGCGCGGGAACTGCTGGATGGGAGAGAGTACCTGGTTGGGCCGCTGGGGCCGGTGTTTGCGCGGGCGGGCTATGTGACGCTTTGCATCGACATGCCGATCTTTGGCGAGCGAGCTACCGTCAGCGAGAACTTTGCGGCAAAGGCGCTGCTTTGGCATGGCAAGTCGCTGTTTGGGCAGATGCTGTCGGATCATGCGGCGGCGCTGACTTATCTAGAGAGCCGTGATGACGTCGATCCCACGCGGATCGGCGCGTTTGGGCTCTCGATGGGGTGTGTGCTGAGCTATTGGCTGGCGGCGCTGGATGACCGGATCGCGGCCGTTGCGCATCTCTGCTGCTTTGCTGATTTCAGGACGATGATCGAATTGGGCGCGCATGATGGGCATGGGATTTATCTGACCGTGCCGGGGCTGTTGCGCGAGGCGGATGGCGGGACGATTGCGGGGTTGATTGCGCCAAGGCCGCAATTGATTTGCGTGGGAGAGGCGGATCACTTGAGCCCGCCGCTGGCAGTGGAGCGGGCTTGGTCGGAACTGGTGCCGGCCTATGC
>NZ_JBEVLL010000163.1:0-11097 GCF_040509215.1 Devosia sp. | reverse complement strand
TTTCCGAAAAGTTTACTGCTGAAACTCCATGATTCATCTAAGAGGGAGCAATGGAAGAATCAGTTTTTACATTTGGCTATGAAGGGCTGACTATCGAGAGGTTCGTATCGCGCCTTCGCGCGGCGGGCATTTGCGCAATAGCGGATGTACGCGCTGTTCCAATCTCTCGAAAGAAGGGTTTCTCCAAAACGGCGTTTGCGGAGTGTTTGCGCAGCAACGGCATTGAGTACCAACACTTCGTTGAACTCGGTTGTCCGAAGGATGTGCGCGACCAGTACCGTGAAGACAATAATTGGGCGCGATACGAGATCGGGTATCTAGCTCATCTGCAACTGCAAGGCGCTGCGATTAAGAGGCTTTCTGACTTAACGGTGGCCAAAGCGACCTGCCTAGTCTGTTTCGAAGAGGACTATACCACCTGCCATCGAATGTACGTGGCGCGTGAGCTCTTCTCGCAGACCGGGCAAAGAGTGACCCACCTTACAGAGGGAAGAGCAATCCTTGATCCGGTAGCCCGTCGGGCAAAGGCCGCCTAGGCGGATAGATCAAGCTAACGATTAGCCATTTGTCCGGAAACCGGTGGATGGTCCCCATCAGGAAAACCAAATCCGCTTGAGGTAGATTGGTCTCAAGTTTTGCGCGAAAGGGGGCCTCCCAAGCCGCGCCGTACTTGGCTCTACAGGTCCAAAAAAGTGCCCCGGCCTCCCAGTCGGCGATCTTATGCCGGTACTCTTGCTCCCCTCCACCTGAGTCACAAACGTATCTGTAGTGGAAGTCGTACGGCAGCTTCCTGAGCGTACGAATGGCCTTCGCATCTGTGTCATCGAACAGCCCAGCCTGCTCTTGGTGGGCAAGCAGCTTTGCTAGTTCCTCATCCGACCAAGTTGGATTTGCAGCAGGCGTGATATCTAGCCCGAGAACTCGCTTAGGACGCACGAGGGCTAGCGTCGGCCCCCTATCAACGCTGCGCTCGACCTCGGCAGCTCCAAAGTCCTCCAGGATGCGAAGCCTCTCCAGATGGGGACGCCGCTCTTTCCATTGTTTGGCTGACGGGATCGGATTCCCCTCCACCGTCACGGTGTCAACGTAGACTTTGTGGCTCTCGGGACGATGATCTGCTGGTGCCTTAGCTATACGCGCGTTGATCCACTGCCATTTCTTGAATTGCTGCTCGTCGCTGATCAATCGGAAGGGAACCGGGAAAAGCCGGATCAAATCTCCGTTTTCTGTCATACCAGCTACGCAAGAGGTCTCAGCGTATTTGCTGCTGGGAGAGGGGTAGGTCTTGCATAGAATAAGTATTCTCTCATTCCACGATTTCACGTTGGCCGTCCTCTGCCTAGCTTCTTGAACTCGTCACTACCGGCTCGCGTGAGGTTCAAGTTGCTTTCTTTTGGCCGGCTGTTTCATCTTGGCTTAAGACAGATCCGCCCAAGCTAGCAATTTCGGCCTTGGTCAGCTTCTCGCCACGAACGGCTTTTGAAGCGATCGTTGAAAGCTTTGGGCTTGACTGTTTTTTTGGCGCTGCGGGCTTTGGTACCGTTTTCGCGGGTGCCCGCTTCGCCGGCGTCTTCGATGGTGTCTTCGCCATGATCAGCTATCCCCTCAGATGTGATCAAAGCATTGATTGCTGATTCTCCGCGCCAAGCAAGTAGGCGTGCAAGTTCACTGGTGCTTGGGAAGTAAACCTAAATTGCGGAGACTGCTGTTACTCCGGGCTCGCCTGAGCGTTTTCGATGAGGGGCCACCATGGCATCGGTGACCCCGGCAGCCGGTTCGCACGTGAACGCGCGCGCCAGCCGACTGGTCTGGAGCGTCAATACTGTACGCTTGGCCTTGGCCCAAGGCCTCAACGCTAGATAGCGTCGATAGATCTTAGGATGGGCCCCGGCCTTCGCCGGGGTGACAGTCAGTGGATGAGTTGAGCCCGAGGCTTACTCATCCCCCATCTTCAGCGCCTTGATGAACGCTTCCTGCGGGATGTTGACGTTGCCGTACTGACGCATCTTGGCCTTGCCCTTTTTCTGCTTGTCCAAGAGTTTTCGTTTACGCGTCGCGTCGCCGCCATAGCACTTTGCCGTAACGTCCTTGCGCATTGCGCGCACGGTTTCACGCGCAATGATCTTGCCGCCGATGGCGGCCTGGATCGGGATCACGAACAGATGCGGCGGGATCAGCTCCTTGAGCTTTTCGCACATCATGCGGCCGCGCGATTCGGCGACGGACCTGTGCACCAGCATGGAGAGCGCGTCGACCGGCTCGGCATTGACCAGAATGGACAGCTTGACCAGATCGCCCTCGCGATGGGTATCGAGGTGATAGTCGAAGCTCGCATAGCCCTTCGAGATCGACTTCAGGCGATCGTAGAAGTCAAAGACCACTTCGTTGAGCGGCAGGTCATATTCGACCATGGCGCGATTGCCGACGTAGGAAAGGTTGTTCTGGATGCCGCGGCGGTCCTGGCAGAGTTTGAGGATCGCGCCGAGATATTCGTCGGGCGTCAGGATCGTCGCCTTGATCCAGGGCTCGCGGATTTCCTCGATCTTCATCACATCCGGCAGGTCGGCCGGATTGTGCAGCATGATCGTCTCGCCATTGGTCATCTGGACCTCGTAGACCACCGAAGGAGCGGTGGCGATGAGATCGAGATCGAACTCGCGGGAGAGGCGCTCCTGGATGATTTCGAGATGCAACAGGCCCAGGAAGCCGCAGCGGAAACCAAAGCCGAGCGCGGCCGAGGTTTCCATTTCAAACGAGAAGCTGGCGTCGTTGAGCCGCAGCTTGCCCATGGCGGCGCGCAGCTCGTCAAAGTCCGAGGCATCGACCGGGAAGAGGCCGCAGAACACCACCGGCTGGGCCGGGCGGAAGTCGGGCAGCGGATTGGCGGTCGGCTTGCGATCATCGGTAATGGTATCGCCGACATTGGTATCGGCGACTTCCTTGATCGAGGCGGTGAAAACGCCGAGTTCGCCGGGAGTCAGCTGCTGGACTTCGAGCAGTTTGGGGGTCTGCACGGCGACGCGATCGAGCTCGTAAACCGCGCCCGAGGCCATCATGCGGATACGCTGGCCCTTCTTCATCACGCCATCCATGATGCGGACGAGAACGACGACGCCCAGATACGTATCGTACCAGGAATCGACGAGAAGGGCTTTGAGCGGCGCATCGATATCGCCCTTGGGGGCGGGGAGGCGCGTGACGATGCCTTCGAGCACGGTGTCGATGCCAAGGCCGGTCTTGGCCGAGATTTCGAGCGCTTCGGAAGCGTCGATGCCGATGACGTCCTCGATCTGCTGCTTTACGCGCGGGATGTCCGCTGCGGGCAGGTCGACCTTGTTGAGGACGGGCACGATTTCGTGGTTCGCGTCGAGCGCGTGATAGACATTGGCAAGGGTCTGCGCCTCGACGCCCTGGGAGGCGTCGACAACAAGCAGCGAGCCTTCGACGGCGGCCATCGAGCGGGAGACTTCATAGGCGAAGTCGACGTGGCCGGGCGTGTCGATGAGGTTGAGGACATAGTCCTCGCCATCTTTCGCCTTGTAGTTGAGGCGCACGGTCTGCGCCTTGATGGTGATGCCGCGCTCGCGCTCGATATCCATCGAGTCGAGGACCTGTTCCTTCATCTCGCGCAGGTCGAGGCCACCGGTCATCTGGATGAGGCGGTCGGCGAGCGTGGATTTGCCATGGTCGATGTGAGCGACGATGGAGAAATTGCGGATATTCTTGAGCGGCGTGGTCATGGGGCGCTGATAGCAGAAGGCGGGACACCAAGAAAGATGGTTTCCGCGCGGTAAACGGCAACGTTTGCCTGCGAAAGCGCGTTTGGAGGGGCATGAGTTTTCCCATACGCACCCTCGCCGCTCTTTTGGTCCTGCTGCCGGTCTCCGTTCCGGCCCAGGATTTTTTCAAACCCCTCGAGGATTTCGTCGAAGATCTGGTGCCCCAAAGGGCCCCGGCGACGCGGCCTGTGCCCAAGGCGACGCCGCAGATGAAGGAGGCGGCGGAGACGCCCCCGCCGCTGCCAAAACCGCGGCCGGAAGGTTTGGGCGAGGAAGAGCCGGAAGCGCCGGTGGAGGTTGAACCAGCGCCCGAGCCGGACGCGCCAATTGAGGCCGAGGTGACGCCAGAACCGGAGCCGGCGCCTCCGGCCGAAGAAGCGGTCGTCGATGATCGAATCTACCAGACGGCCTGCCCGGCCGTGATTTCAGGTGCGGTGGTGGCGAAAATGCTGCCGCCGATCGCCGAGGGCGTGTGCATGGCGCAATCCCCGCTCGAGGTGACGGCGCTGAATTTGAATGGGAAGACGGTGGAACTGACGAGTCCGATCCAGACCAATTGCGAGATGGCGACGGCGCTGGTCGATTGGGCAGGGGACGTCGACGCCTATGCCAAGGCAGCGCTCGATAGCGAACTCGCCGCTCTGCAGACGGGCACGAGCTATATGTGCCGCCCCCGTGTCGGTGGGGCCGAGCAGTTTACCTCGGAGCACGGCTTTGCCAATGCGGTGGATCTGGTGGGATTCACTCTCGCCGATGGACGCAGCATTGTCGTTGAGAACGATTGGCTGCCGGCAACGACGCCGGAGGCAAAGCTGCTCAGGCAGTCACACGGCGCGGCATGCGGGAAGTTTACGACCGTCCTTGGGCCCGAGGCCAATGCGGATCATGAAGATCACCTGCATCTCGACCTCGGCTGCCATGGACAGACCTGCACGGCGCAGATCTGCGAGTAAAAATCAGGTGCCGGAATAAACCGCGATGACAGCGTCGGTCTGCTGGCGGTCGACACTGCCTTCGGCGCAGTCGATGCCGGCCTTTTCGACATCGGCCTTCACCGTCTCATAGGCTTTTACCGCAGTCTCGCCTTCGAGATGAAAGTCGGTTTCGAGCTGGCGGCGATGCGCGTTCATGGCAGTCACGCCCGGCTCGGCGACAGTGATGTTGCACAGTTCAATGGTGGCCTGAGTGGCATAGAGACCCGTAAGAAGCTGGCCCTGCTTGGGCATGGCGTCGACGACGGCATTGGGGTCGACGGTGATCGTCGGGGTCGCTGCTGGAGCGGGCGTCGCTTCCTGCGCCAGGGGCGCGGCAATGGTCAGGGCAAGAACGGAAAGGGCTAGGGCGAAGCGGGGCACGTCGGCACTCCATGCTCGGAAAATGATTTCCCGCCATTGTCAGCCCGATTATGGCCTCAGCACGGCGTGCAGTCGGCCTTGGGATGATGCGGGGGCAAGTCAGCCCAATCCTTGGCGGCGAGGTACGGTTCCATTGGTGATGGCGCGGCGGGCGCATTGAGCCAGGCAATGACAAAGCGCAAAAGGTCGCTCAGGCGTGACATGGTGGTCTCCTGTTCGGGTGGTGTTTTGGGGCGGTGTTGAAGTGTCCTCACTCTGCGCCCCGCACCCCTTCGCCGCAATGGACAAGGTTTTCGGCCCAGTATAGAAAATCTATATGAGCAGTCCTTTTCCAATTCCGCTCAATGCCCTGCGGGCCATCGAGATAGTGGCGCGGGCCGGTGCGCTGGCCCCGGCAGCCGAGGAATTGGGCGTGACCGTCGGCGCGGTCAGCCAGCATCTGCGGCGGGCCGAGGAGCGGCTGGGCATGGAGCTCTTTGCCCGCACGCCCCAGGGGCTCAAACCCGTGCCCGAACTCATCGAAATCCTGCCGCAGCTTTCGGCTGGTTTTGCTTCGCTGCGCGATGGGCTGGCGACGCTGACCGGCGCGCATGAGGGCGTGCTCAATGTCACGGTCGGCAGTGTGTTCGCCTCACGCTGGCTGATCTGGCGGGTCAACAAATTCTCTTCGCGTCACCCCGGGCTCGAGGTGCGTCTAACAGTCACCGGCGCCATGCTGGACCTGACGCGGCCCGATCTTGATTGCGGCATTCGCTTTGGCGATGGCAATTGGCCGGGCGTGTCCCTCAGCCTGATCGGTGGGCAGGATTTCCAGCCGGTCTGCGCGCCTGAATTTCTGCGACGGCACCCGGACATGTCGGACCTCGGGAAAACTCCCGTGATCGCCGACCAGACGAGCATGCTCGATTGGCCGCTCTGGCTGGGAGCAGCGGGATTCGATCCGAAACTAAAACTGTCGGGGCCTGTCTATTCCGATGCGTCGCTGGCGTTTGACGCCGCCATTTCCGGCCAGGGCATTCTGCTGGCGGCCGACATGATGAGCGCCGATGCGGTCTGTGACGGGCGGCTTGTGCGGCCCTTTGAAAAGCCCGTGCAGAGCGCGCATGGCTACTATCTGGCGACAGCCAGGGGCCGGCGCGAATCCAAGAAGCTAAAACTGTTTCGCGATTGGCTGGCCGAGGAAGTGCCGGCCAGCGCCAGAGGCTATCTGTTCCAGTCCCAGCCGGACGCCAGCTAGGCGCACTGCAGGGGCCGGAAATTCGTCAAGGAGGCGAATATGCAAGACGTCCTGATCCTTGGAGCCGGCATTGTCGGCATTTCTACCGGGATCCATCTGCTTAAGCGCGGGCGCAGCGTTACCCTGGTCGACAAGAACCAGCCCGGCCGCGAAACCTCCTATGGCAATGCCGGCATCATCCAACGCGAAGGGGTGCGGCCGCACGCTTTTCCGCGCGATCTCCATACGCTGATGCAAGTGGGCCTGCATCTCTCGACGGCGGCTCGCTATGAACCAATGGCCCTGCCGCGCATCGCGCCGCCGCTATTGAAATACTGGTGGGCGTCTTCGCCCGAGCACTACAAACAGGTGGTGCAAAGCTATGCGCCGCTGATTGCCCGCTCGATCGATACCCATGCCGAGTTGATCGCCGAGGCCGGACCGGATGCGGAAAAGCTGATTTCGAAAAAGGGCTGGTATCTGGTTTTCCGGACGCTCGAAAAACTGCAGCGTGAGGCGGCCAAGGCGGAAGAAGACCGGGCGCGATTCAATATCCACCACGAAGTGGTGGACTGGGCCGGGCTGAAGGCATTGGAGCCAAGCCTGATCGGCGGGCTGGCCGGTGGTATTCACTGGACCGATCCATGGACCGTCACCGATCCGGGTGGGCTCGTCACCGAGTATTTCAAGCTCTTTGAAAAGCTGGGCGGCACCTTTGTTTCCGGCGAGGCCTCGGGGCTAACGCAGGACGGAGGCACCTGGCAGACGCGCGTCGGCGGCACGCTCCACAGCGCCAAGCAGGCAGTCATCGCGCTCGGGCCATGGGCGCCGGAAGTGCTCGACAAATTGGGCTACCGCCTGCCGCTGTTCGTCAAGCGCGGCTATCACATGCACTACAAACCGGCCGAGGGCGCGGCGCTCAATCACCTGCTGCTCGATGCGGAAGTCGGCTACGTGCTGGCGCCCATGGCGCGCGGCATTCGCCTGACGACCGGCGCGGAATTTAACCTCCGCGACGCAGCGCCGACCCCGGTGCAGCTCGGCAAGGCCGAAGCGGCGGCCAAGGAAGTGTTTCCGCTCGGCGAACGCGTCGATCCGCAACCCTGGAAGGGCGCGCGACCCTGCACGCCCGATATGATGCCGATCATCTCCAAGGCGCCGAAACATGATGGGCTTTATGCCGGCATCGGTCACGCCCATCACGGTTTTACGCTGGGCCCGGCAACGGGCGAATTGCTGGCGCAGATGATGACCGGGGAAGCGACGGCGATCGATGTGAAGCCGTTCAGGATGGAGCGGTTTTTGGGCTCCTAGCCGTCCCGCAGGGCCAATCGCTCCGGTGGAGCGATCTAAGGCTGGGAGGCCACGAGAGCTATGCTCGAGTGGCGGGGAGATTGCCGTAAGGCCCCCTCACCCGCCGCTTCGCGACACCGCTCCCCCAGAGGGAGAGGTGTCGCTCCGCGACTTTGACACCCTTTCACCTCTCCGTTGGGGGAGAGGTAGGCCCACAGGGCCGGGTGAGGGGCCTTTTTAGCCCAGCGCCACCACAGCGATCACACCACACACAAAACCGACCGCGACGAGCAGGGCGACATTGAGCGCTCTTCCATTGCCCGGCTTGGAGAAGGGCAACGGCGTCCTGCTCTGGGGCGCACTCGCCTTGAGCCGCTCAGGCGCACCCCATTTCAGCCGGCGAAACGCATAGACATTCGAGCGCCGTCGCTGGGCTTCGAGTGTTGCGTGATCTGGCTCTGGCGCGTCGCTGGACATGTCTTCATCCCGTTTGAGCGAAAGCAGATGGGGATGCGCTGACCCCATCGCAATGGGAGAGCCTGCAAAGGGCGAAAGAGCGTTAACGTCCCATCGAAATGCCCTTGCCCAAGCATTAGAATGGTTCTAAACATTGTTTGGAATAATTCTAATCTATGAGGCGGGCATGTTTACCCTCTGGCCGGACAATAGACGCGCCTTCGCAACGCTTTCGGAACGTGAAATCCTGTCTCTCGCGATTGCCGCCGAGGAAGAGGATGGCCGCATCTATTCCGAACTGGCGACGCGGCTGGGCGAGACCTATCCTGGCACGGCGGCACTGCTCGAAGCCATGGCGGCCGAAGAAGACGAGCACCGCAGGCGGCTGCTCGATATCTATGTCGATCGGTTCGGCAAGCGGCTGGTGCCGATCCGCCGCGAACATGTGCGCGGCTTCCTTAATCGCAAGCCGGTTTGGCTGCTCAAGACTTTGACGCTCGAACAGGCGCGCCAGCAGGTCTGGGAAATGGAGGAAAGCGCCTACCATTTCTATCTTGAAGCGGCCAAGCAGGCCAACGATGTGGGCATCCGCAGGCTGCTTGGTGACCTCGCCCGGGCCGAGCGCAGCCACGCGGCATCGGCGACGAAACTCGACGAGAAGCTCTTGGGCGATGCGGGCCATGACACCGAGAAGGACGAGGCGCATCGCCAGTTCCTCCTCACCTATGTGCAGCCGGGCCTTGCCGGGTTAATGGATGGTTCGGTGTCGACGCTGGCGCCGGTCTTTGCCGCCGCTTTTGCAACCGGCGATACGCACCAGACCTTTCTGGTCGGTCTCGCCGCCGCCGTGGGTGCCGGCATTTCCATGGGCTTTACCGAAGCCGCATCCGACGACGGCAAGCTGACCGGCCGTGGCTCGCCGATCAAACGCGGCTTTGCCGCGGGGATCATGACGGCCGTGGGTGGCCTCGGACACGCGCTGCCCTATCTCATCCACGATTTCTGGACGGCGACCTTTATTGCCGGCGTGGTTGTTCTGCTCGAACTCTGGGCCATCGCCTTCATCCAGAAGCGTTACATGCAGACCCCGTTCTGGCGGGCGGTTTTGCAGGTGGTGCTCGGTGGTGCGCTGGTGTTTGCCGCGGGTGTGCTTATCGGGAATGCGTGAGGGGGCCTAAGCCCCCGCCACCAGACTTGCCGCCTTCGACCCGATCGCCATGGCCGGGGCATTGGTATTGCCCGAGACGATCTGAGGCATGATCGAGCAGTCGATCACCCGAAGGCCGTCAATCCCGCGCACCTTCAGCTCTGCATCGACCACGGCGGTGGGGTCGTCCTCGCGTCCCATGCGCAGCGTGCCGACGGGGTGGTAATTGGTTTTGACGGTTTGCCCGCAATAGCGGTTGAGCGCTTCGGGGTCGTCCATCACCTTTTGGCCGGGCAGCAGTTCGGTATCGATCTTGTCCGCCAGCGGTGCTGACTTCAGCAGCTTTCGCGCTTCGTGCAGCGCCGCGATGGTGAGGCGCAGATCGTCGGGGTCACCGAAGAAATTGCAATCGACCACCGGTTGATCCTCTGGATTGGCCGAGCGCAGGGTGACGCTGCCGCGCGCCCTGGGGCGCAAGAGGCAGGATGTAAACGTGACGCCGTAGGTGGGCTTTGCTGCCGACACGTCGCGGTCGAGATAGACGATGGGCGCGCAATAGAGCTGGATCGTCGGGCGGCTGCCGCCATCGGGATCGAAGAACATGCAGGCTTCGATGCCGGTGGTGGTGACAGGGCCCGAATTGGTCAGGATATATTGCAGCCCGTTGCGGATCATGTTCCAGCCGCGGTCCTGCCCAAAGTAGCCGGACTTGCCCTTGGTCGTGGCGATAACCGGGACCTCGTGATGGTCCTGCAGGTTCTGGCCGACGCCGGCAATGTCGGCGACGACCTTGATGCCGTGTTGGCGCAGATGTTCGGCAGGGCCGATGCCCGAGAGCATCATCAGCTTGGCGCTATTATAGGTGCCGGCGCCAACGAGCACTTCGCGCTCGGCGCGAACCGTGTGGCTCTCGCCATCCTTGGTGTAGGCGACGCCGGTGGCGCGACCGTTTTCGACGAGGATGCGATCGACCCGCGCGCCGGAGATGATGGTCAACTTGCCGTCTGATTTCAGCGGATCGAGGAAGGCTTTGACGGCATCCGAGCGTTCCTTGTAGCGGCCCCATTGCCCATAGGTGTGCTGCATGATGCCGACGCCGAATTGGGTGGCGCCATTGAAATCGGGATTGGCCTTGTGGCCGAGCGCCTGTGCCGCGGCGATGAAATCGTGCGTCGTTTGCGTTGTATAGCCGGGGTCTGACACGCGCAGCGGACCGCCACTGCCATGAAAACCGTCATGGAGCCGCGCATTGTCTTCGACGGCCTTGAAGTGGGGCAATATGGCGTCATAGGACCAGCTCGGGTCATTGCCGAGGCTCTGGGCCCAGCCGTCATAGTCCTCCCTCTGGCCGCGCATATAGACCATGGCATTGACCGAGGAACCGCCGCCCAGAACCTTGGCCACCGGCACGATGGGCGCGCGGCCGCCAAGCTGGGGCTGCGGCACCGTCTTGTGCATTTCAAGGAACGTGTCCTGGCCCAGATATTTCATATAACCGGCAGGCATGGCCATGATGCGATTGGTGCGGGCATGGCCACGCTCGAGGATCAGCACGCGAAAGCCGAATTCCTTGACCAGGCGCCAGGCGGTGACCGAGGCAGCCGAGCCGCCGCCGGCGATGACGAAATCGTATGAAGCCATGATTTTCCTCCGCGCTGACTTTAGGCGGCAGGCAGGAAGCTTTCTAGGCGATTATCAATAATTACGCCCACTTGCGCGCATTCTTGCGCGATCTCGCGAATGAAATCTGCCAGCATGGGGCGCTCCAGCGCGGCCTTGGAGCGCACGACCATGGCGGTATCGCGATGGAGAGGGCCGAAATCGACTGGGGCGATTTCGACGAGGCGGCCG
>NZ_JBEVLL010000162.1:0-17185 GCF_040509215.1 Devosia sp. | reverse complement strand
GAAGTCGCCAAGCTCGATCTCGAGGCAAACCAGATCGTGTGGCTGCAGCCGGCTCCGGCAAACAATACCTGGGCCGTGGCGCTCCGCCAGGATCTCGCCGATGCCAATAGCCTCGTGACCTTCAGCGACTTCGGCAAGTATGTTGCAGATGGTGGTGAGGTCAAGCTTGCCGCGTCCGCCGAGTTCGTGAGCTCGCCGGCCGCCCTGCCAAAATTCCAGGAAGTCTATGGCTTCACCCTCAAGCCAGAACAACTCGTGACCCTTTCGGGCGGCGACACTTCTGCCACCATCGCCGCTGCCGCGCAGCAGACCGATGGCGTCAATGCCGCCATGGTCTATGGCACGGATGGCGGTATCGCGCCGTCGGGTCTCGTCGTGCTCGAAGACGACAAGTGCGTACAGCCGGTCTATGAGCAGTCGCCGATCATTCGCGAAGCCGTGCTCGCAGAATATCCGCAGATCAAGGATCTCCTGGCACCCGTCTTTGCCAAGCTCGACATCACCACCCTTCAGGAACTCAACGGCCGCATCCAGGTCGGTGGCGAATCCGCCCAGGCCGTCGCCGTCGATTGGTTGAAGACCAACGCCTTCCTGAAGTAGTCTTTTCAAGGGGCGGGCCATTTCGGTCCGCCCTAGGCCTTGTGGGCAGTTGAGTCAGAGCGCGACGAAAATGGTGATTTTCGAGAACCGGAGCGGAGCGTACATTCGGGTACGCGAGCACCGGAAGCGGAGAAAGTTGCCATTTGCAGGCCGCTATGGCCAAGTGTCCACACGGCCTAACGTCTTGTGGTCATGACAGATATTCTAGCGCCCCCATCCTCGCGGCATGTCATTGACCGGCTCGGGATCATCATCTTCGTCTTCGCTGCGCTGGGACTTTTTAGCCCCTTCGTGCTGTTCCGTGCCAACCGCATCGTCGCCGGCGAACCCCGCTACCTGCTCGACGCCTTGCCCGGCTGGCCGGGTTATTTGCTTCTCGCAGCGCTCCTTGCAGGCGCCATCCTCGCCTTGCTTCGGCTCGATGCGCGCATCCGCCTTGGCGTCAGCTTTGCCGTGTTGATCCTGCTCGTCATCGGCCTTGGCTGGGCGGTGGATAACGTGACACCCGAGGGCGACAAGATTTCGCGCACCGCGCCGGCAGTTGGTTTCTGGCTCGAACTGCTGGCCTTTGGCCTGCTCGCCGCCGACAGTGTTGTCCGATTGGGGCTAAAACCTCTGTCCCGTATCGCGCTACTCGTGGCGGTCGGCTTGGGCATCGCCGCCATCCTTCTCTCCGGCATCTGGTCCGACCTGTCGGTGCTGCGCGAATATGCCAATCGCGCCGACGTCTTCTGGCGCGAAGCGGCAACCCATATTGCCCTCGCGCTCGGCTCCTTGTTCGCTGCCGCGCTTGTCGGCCTGCCGCTCGGCATCGCCATTCATCCTACCAAACGCGTGCGTGGCGTCGTCACTGGCCTCCTGAGCGCCGTGCAGACCATTCCCTCGATCGCGCTCTTCGGCCTCCTTATCGCGCCGCTTGCCTGGTTTGCCGCCACGGTTCCCGCCGCCGCCGCGATCGGCATTGCCGGCATCGGTGCCGCCCCTGCCATGCTCGCCCTGTTCCTCTATTCGCTGATGCCTGTTGTCTCCAACACGCTGGCCGGCCTCGATGCAGTGCCGCCTGCCGCCAACGAAGCGGCGCGGGGCATGGGCATGACGGACACTGAACGGCTAATGCAAATTCAATTGCCACTGGCCTTTCCGTCCATTCTCGCGGCCATCCGCATCGTCCTCGTGCAGAATATCGGCCTCGCCACTGTCGCTGCCCTGATCGGGGGCGGGGGCTTCGGTGTCTTCGTCTTCCAGGGTGTTGGCCAGACGGCCATGGACCTGGTGCTGCTAGGTGCCGTGCCCACCGTTGCCCTCGCCTTCGCCTCCGCCGTCATTCTCGACGCAGCCGTCGAATTGGTCTCTGTGAAAGGCCGCACATGATCGAGATCGAGCATCTTTCAAAATTTTACGACGAGACCTGCGTCGTCGACAACGTGACGATGACCATTCCCGACGGCGCACTTGCCGTCATTGTCGGCACGTCCGGTTCGGGCAAAACGACGCTGCTCCGCATGATCAATCGCCTCGTCGAGCCCAGTTCGGGACGCATCCTGATCGATGGCCGTGCGACCAGCACCATGCCGGCGCATGAGCTGCGTCGCCAGATCGGCTACGCCATCCAGGGTCACGGCCTCTTTCCGCACCGAACCGTGGGCCAAAACATCGCGACCGTGCCAAACCTGCTCCGTTGGGACGCAGCCAAGGTAAAAGCACGGGTCGACGAACTGCTCGACCTCTTCCAGCTCGATCCCGCCGAGTTCCGCGATCGCTATCCGAGCCAGCTTTCTGGCGGCCAGCAGCAGCGCGTCGGCGTCGCCCGCGCCCTCGCCGCCGCGCCAAAGCTTCTGCTGATGGACGAACCCTTCGGCGCGCTCGATCCCATCATCCGCGCCCGGGCCCAGGAAGACCTGCGCCAGATCCAGCGCCGGCTGGGCACGACCATCGTGCTGGTGACCCATGACATGAACGAAGCCATCCACCTCGGCGATCGGATCGCCGTGATGGATCGTGCCAAACTCCTACAATACGACACGCCGCAAGAAATCGTCACGCGCCCCGCAACGGATTTCGTGGGCGAGCTGCTGGGCAGCGGCGAGCGCCCCTTCCGCCTGCTCTCGCTCCAACCCGTGCTTCCCTTCATCGAGCCCGGAGACGCGACCGGTGCCGCCATAGGCGAGGGGGCTTCGCTCCACGAGGCGCTCGAGGAAGCACTTTGGACTGGCCGCGACGCTGTGCCCGTTCAGGATGGCAGCGGCAAAATCCTCGGCCGCGTCACCCTCGCGACCGCCATCCGCCAAGCGGCACGGCCACAATGAAGATCGGAACGCTTTTCCGGCTGGCAGTGATACTTGTGCTCGGCCTCTTCCTTGCCCAGCCCGATTGGTTCGGCTGGCTTTTCGCGCCGCTCACCCGCAATGGTCAGGCGGCGATCTACACGCAGAACTCGCTGCTCAATCTCACGCTCAACCACCTCGCCATCGTCGCCGCCGCAACGCTGGCGGGCACCATCGTCGCCATAAGCCTCGCCATCCTCGTCACCCGCCCCGCCGGTCGCGAATTCCTGCCCCTCTCGCGCACCCTCGCCAATGCCGGGCAAACCTTTCCGCCGGTCGCCGTCCTCGCCCTCGCCGTGCCCGTGCTGGGCTTTGGCACGGCACCAACGCTGCTGGCGCTTTTCCTCTACGGGCTCTTGCCCATTTTCGAGAATTCCCTGGCCGGCATCGGTGCAGTTTCCCCCGACGTGCAGGAGGCGGCCCGCGGCACTGGCATGACCGATAGCCAAAGACTCCTGCGCGTGGAACTGCCTCTGGCGCTTCCCACCATCCTCGCGGGCATCCGAATCTCGGCTGTCATTTCCATGGGCACCGCCACCATCGGCTCAACCGTGGCGGCCAGCACGCTGGGCGAAACGATTATCGCCGGCCTCATCAACAGCAACCTTGCCTTTGTGGCGCAAGGAGCGCTGGTGGTTGGCGCGCTCGCGATCCTCGTCAACGATTCCCTTTTTGCCGTCGAACGCCATTTCAGCCGCTACAGGCAGGACCAGCGATGACCGACTATTCGCCCGCCCAACGCCGCCGCATCCTCGTCGCCGCGATCGTCGCCTCCTCGATGGGCTTCATCGATGGCTCGGTGATTTCCATCGTCACCCCAGCAATACGCGCCAGCCTCGGCGCGAGCCTGGCGGATGTGCAGTGGGTGTCCAACGCCTATCTCCTTACGCTCTCCTCGCTTCTGCTGCTGGGCGGCGCCACCGGCGACCGTTTCGGCCTGCGCAATGTCTTTGCCGCGGGCATCGTGCTCTTCGTCCTCGCCTCGATTGCCTCGGCACTGGCAGGAGACGCCACCTTCCTGATTGCGGCGCGCGCCGTTCAGGGCATCGGTGCCGCCTTCATGGTGCCGGGCAGCCTCGCCATCATCGCCGAGGCCTATCCCAAGGATCAGCGCGGCGGCGCCATCGGCACCTGGGCCGCTGCCTCCTCGCTCACGACGCTGCTGGGCCCGGTTCTGGGCGGCGCTCTTCTCACCTGGTTCGGCAACGATAGCTGGCGCTGGGTCTTTGCGATCAACCTGCCCTTGGGGGCGATCGCCCTTGTCCTCCTGATCGGCATACCAACCCGGACCGACCTGGCGCGAAAACCACTCGATTTCGCCGGCGCCGCTCTCGCGACCGTGACCCTGCTGCTAATCTCCTGGGCCTTCATCGATGCATCAGGCTGGTTCTGGGCCTATCTCGTTGCTGGCCTCGCCATGCTTCCGGTTTTTCTTTTCTGGGAGGCCCGCGCCAAAGCGCCGATGCTGCCGCTCGCCCTCTTCGCCGATCCCCGCTTTTCCGGCGCCCAGGCGGTGACCTTCCTCATCTATTTCGGCCTCTCCGCCGTCCTCTTCTACCTGCCCATGGTGATGATCGCGGGCTGGCTGATTTCACCGGCCGAGGTGGCCATCGCCATGCTTCCCTTCGGCATAGCCCTCACGGTACTCTCGCCCCCGGCCGGCAAGCTAACGGACCGCTTCGGCCCCGGCCCCGTCATCGCGATCGGCGCCGTGCTGGTCACCCTTTGCTTTGTCGGCTTTGGCCTCACCGCACACCTGCACCAGGTCTGGCTGGCCATCGTTCCCTTGATGACCCTGTTCGGCATCGGCATGAGCGGCATAGCCGGCCCGATCTCGACCGCCGTGATGGGAGCCGTCAAGGACGGTGAAACCGGAACGGCCTCCGCGATCAACAATGCCGTCGCCCGCGTTGCCGGTCTCTTCGCCGTCGCTGCCATGGGCGGCCTGGCGCTCTTCGTCTTCAACCTGAGCGCATCTGCGGGCGTACCGCCTTTCGGCGTCACACCAGACGCGGCCGTTCCGGGGGACGTCGAAGCCCTCCGCATTGCCGCTACCGACCACGCCTTTGCCGCCATCTGCTACGCCACGGCGGTCCTTGCAGCAATTGGCGCCGCACTGAGCTGGATGACGCTTGCGCACCACACGACGTCGCGGCCGTAAGTAATTGATCCGGGCTCGGTTTTTTTCAAGGCCACCCGTCTCCAAAACACTGACGCAGAACCAGTCCGTCCAGGTTCAACCCGCGATCCGATTTCGATTTCGACGCCGAATTTGGAAAACGATGCCGCCCATGAGCACGCGGCGCGCAAGTGATTTTCTCGACTCCTTTGGTAGGATTTTGCACATTGCAGGGGCTGCGGGGAATGCCGCCGTGATCAGGAGAAGAAGATGACCAAGACGGTTGCCCGAGGCCTTTCGCTGTTGCTTTGCGGGACGATGCTCGCCGCTGTGCCGAGTTTTGCCCAGGACGCCCAGACCGGCGGAACGCTGCGCGTTGTGACCTATGAGCCGCTCTGCCTCGACCAGAACGAAGGCTCGTCGCGCAACACGCAGACGGCCCTGCAGGACGTCTACGATCGTCTCGTCTCCGAAGACCTCGAAGGCCAGTTCCATCCCTGGATCGCCAGCGAATGGTCGATTTCGGACGATGGCCTCACCTATGCCTTCACTATCCGCGATGGCGTGCTTTTCCACGACGGTACCGCGCTTGACGCAGAAGCCGTGCGCGTAAACCTCCAGCGCTGGGTCGATGACAAGAATGCCGGCGGCGTGCCGGTCGAGAGCGTTGCCGTCGATGGCAATGTGGTGACTGTGACGCTGAAGTCGGCCTATAGCCCGCTGCTCCATGATCTCAGTGAGCCAGTGCTTGGCTTTGTTTCGCCTGCTTCGATTGAAGCCTATTCCAAGGAAGATCGCTGCACCGGCGGCCCCGACATCACCGTCGGCTCGGGCCCGTTCAAGGTGGTTGCTCGCACTTCCGGCCAGGACCTGATCCTCGAGCGCAACGACGCCTATGCCTGGGCGCCTGAGAATGCCGTGCATACCGGCGCGGCCCATCTCGATCGCGTCGAACTGCGCTTCCTCACCGAAGATGCCGTGCGTGTTGGCGCGGTTGAGTCCGACCAGGCCGATATTGCGACCGGCGTCCCTGCCATTGCCGTGGAAGACGTCGAAGCCAATGCCAACCTCACACTGTTGCGCACTGAACAGCCGGGCATTCCGTGGTCGTTCTGGGTCAATGAATCCAAGCCCGCTCTGGCTGACGTCAAGGTTCGCGAAGCCCTTCGCATTGGCGTCGACTACCCTAGCTTGATTGAAGCCGTGTTCCTCGGCACCGCAACGCCGGCTTATTCGGCGCTGACGCCGGGCATTCCGTTTGGCTATGACGCTGCACTCGAAGGGTCGTGGTCGTTCGACCCGGCTGCCGCCGCAGCTCTCCTCGACGAAGCCGGCTGGGTGATCGGTGCCGATGGCATCCGCGAAAAGGATGGCGAGCGCCTGAGCATTGTCAGCCTCTCCGCCGTCAACTGGAACAACCAGCAGCGCGAACTGTTCGCCCAGGGCATCCAGGCTGGTCTCCAGCAGATCGGCGTTGAATTCACCCGCGAAGTGCTCGATTTCGCCACGGTGGATGCGCGCTTCAAGGCCAATGAATACGACCTCGTCGACACCTCGCAGTCGGCGGCCGAGCCCAACCTGCTGTTCGGCGCGTTCCACTCGGAACAGACCTGGGACACCAATACCAATTGGGGTTTCGTGAACGATCCGGCTCTCGATGCCGAGCTTGAGGCTGCCCTTGCCACGACCGATCGCGATGAGCGCATCACGCACTATGTGACCGCCCAGCAGATCATCAAGGACAATGCCTACCTGATCCCGATTGCCAATCCGCAGGTCTTGATTGCGGTCAACAATCGCGTGCAGGGTGTGACCTTCGGCACTTCGGGCCAGGTCGGCAGCTATTACGACGTCTGGCTGCAGCAGTAGGAATATCGACTTGGCCTTGGCCAAAGAACTTATCACACGCCTTCTGGCGGGAGCGGCGGTCCTCTGGGCCGCCGCTTCGTTAGCATTCATCGTCTTGCAACTGCTGCCGAGCGATCCCGTGCAGGTCATCTACGGGGCCGACAGCACCGTGACGCCGGAAATGCGCGATCGCATTCGCGCCGACTTCGGGCTCGATCAGCCGCTCTGGCAGCAATATGCCGGATTTGTCTCCCGCACGGTCACCGGCGATCTCGGCACGTCCTATCAGCAGCGGCGGACGGTGGTTTCGATCATTACCAGCGAGCTGGGGTCGACAATTACCCTCGCGAGCCTTGCAGTGTTGTTGGCATTTTCCATGGCCGTGCTGGCAACGCTGGCCACGGCTGGGCGCGACAATTGGCTCCGGCGCGTGATCTCGTCACTGGAACTGGTCAGCGTCTCGACGCCGGCCTTCTGGATCGGGCTACTTCTACTGACCTTCTTTTCGTTTCAATGGCCGATCTTCCCCGTGGTGGGCGATCAGGGCTGGAAATCGCTGGTCCTGCCAGTGGCGACGCTCGGCATTGCGCTATTCGGCACGCTGAGCCAGGTGATGCGCAATGAGATGGATCAGGCGCTGGAGCAGCCCTTTGCACTGACCGCCCGGACCCGCGGGCTGTCCCTGTGGGCCGTGCGCTGGCGCCATGCCCTGCGGCATGCACTGATCCCGGCGCTGACCATTGCGGCCGAAACCTTCGGCGCGCTGCTAGCCGGAGCGATCATCACCGAGCAGGTGTTTGGGCGACCGGGGCTGGGGCGGATCACGCTACAGGCAGTGCGCAATCAGGACATTCCGGTGGTGCTCGGCGTCGTGCTGTTTTCGGCCTTCGTCTTCGTGACCATCAATATCATTGTCGACCTGCTCTATCGCGTCGTCGATCCGCGTTTGCGAGCCCGCGCATGACCAATCTTTCCATCGAAATGGGCGGCGCCGGCAAAGCGACGAGCCGGCTGCGGCGTGGGCGCATGCCGCTTGGCGTGGTGCTGGCGGGGCTGATCCTGGCGTTCATGGCGGTCTGCGCCGTCGCCCCAGGCTTTGTGGCTCCTTACGATCCCTATGCGCCTGATCTCCTCGCTTCGCTGAAACCGCCATCCACAGCGCATATCTTTGGCACCGATCAACTCGGTCGTGACATCTTTTCCCGCGTAGTCCATGGCGCCAGTTACTCGCTCTATATCGGGCTCTGCGCCACGGCGCTTGCCGTGGCGGCGGGAATTCTCATCGGGCTCAGCGCGGGCGTCGCGGGCGGGTTCATCGACCTCGCATTGATGCGCGTCATCGACGTTCTGTTGGCCTTTCCCGGCCTCCTGATGTCCATGGCGGTGGTGGCGTTTCTCGGCACAGGCGTGACCAATATTCTCATCGCCATCGCGATTGCGTCCATCCCCGGTTATGCCCGCATCGTGCGGGCGCAGGTGATGGTCGTCCGTACCTCGGGCTATGTCGAAGCCGCCCGGGTGCTGGGACAACCTCCGATGCGAACGCTGCTACGGCATATCCTGCCCAATACAGTTGGGCCGCTGATCGTGCTGTCGACGCTGGGGATTGGCAGCGCCATTCTACAATCAGCGGCACTGAGCTATCTCGGCCTCGGGCCGAAGGCCCCGACGCCCGAGTGGGGGCTGATGCTCTCTGAAGGGCAGGGCTATTTGCGGCGCGGCTGGTGGGTCGGCATTTTCCCGGGCGTGTTTGCGACGGCGACGATCATTTCGACCACAGTGCTTGGGCGATACATCAAGGCCCTGACCGATGGGAGAGCGTGATGGCGCTGCTTGACGTACGCGATCTCGCTATTCGCTTTGTCGGTCGCTCGCATGACGAAGATGTGCAGGCCGTTCGCGGCCTGAGTTTCTCGCTCGATGCCGGGGAATGCGTGGCCATTGTCGGCGAGTCCGGGTCTGGGAAGTCGGCGACAGCGCGGGCGCTGGTGGGCCTTGCAGGGGATAATGCGCTCGTTGAAGGTAGTGTCAGCCTTGGCGGGCGCGAGCTGCTGAAACTTTCACAGCGCGATTGGCTAGGTGTGCGGGGGCGCAACATCGGCTTCGTGCTGCAGGATGCGCTGGTGTCGCTCGATCCCTTGCGAACGATCGGCCGCGAGGTCGCCGAGACCATTGAGCGGCACCGTCTGTTGCCACGAGGCGAGATCAAAGGACGGGTTGTCGAGCTTCTAACGCAGGTCGGGATGAGCGACGCCGAATCCCGACTTGGTGCCTATGCGCACCAATTGTCGGGCGGCTTGCGGCAGCGCGCGCTGATTGCCTCGGCTCTGTCGGGCGATCCAGGCCTGTTGATTGCCGACGAGCCGACGACGGCGCTCGACGTCGTCGTGCAGGCGCAAATCCTGAAGCTACTCAATGGCATGAAGCAGGCAGGCAAAGCGCTGCTGCTGATTTCGCATGACCTGGCGGTGGTCGCCGAACTGGCCGACCGCATCATCGTCATGAAGGACGGCGTGGCCGTCGAGAGCGGCACGCCCCAGCAGATTTTCTCCAATCCGCAGAATGCCTATACGCGGGCTTTGCTGGCGGCCATCCCCTCGGCGCGGACGCGCGGGCTGTCATTGGTGACGGGCACCGGGGAAGAAGCGAACAAGAGCGTCAGCATCGTGCCGCAACTTCCGGTATTGGAGGTCAGCGAGGCGGTTCGGATTTTTGGCAAGCGGGCGGCGGTAGACGACGTTTCGCTGACCGTCGTGGCTGGCGAAACGCTTGGGATTGTAGGCGCCTCGGGTAGCGGCAAGACCACGCTGGCGCGGCTGATCATGGGGCTGGAAGCGCCCGATACCGGCTCGGTGACCTTGAAGGGCGCAGATTGGTCGAGCCTGCACGAGCGGCAACGACGGCCGTTGCGGCATCTAGTGCAGCTCGTCTCACAGGACCCGATGAGCGCATTCGATCCGCGCTTTACCGTGGAGCGAATTCTGGACGAAGCGTTGGAGGCGCGCGGGTTCGAGCGGTCTGGTTGGCCGGAGCGGCGACTGGCCCTGCTGAAGTCGGTCGGGCTATCAGAGACCCATCTATCGCGCCGGGCGCGGCAACTTTCGGGCGGGCAGCGGCAGCGAGTAGCGATTGCGCGCGCGCTGGCGATGGAGCCGGAAATCCTTGTTTGCGACGAGCCGGTTTCGGCCCTCGATGTGTCGACGCAGGCGCAGGTGCTCGACTTGCTTCTGGACCTGAAGCGACGGCTGGGGCTGACGATCGTCTTCGTGTCCCACGACCTCGGCGTGGTGCAGCATGTCAGCGACCGCGTCGTAGTGATGAACGAGGGGCGCATCGTCGAAGAAGGGGCCGTGGAAGAGGTGCTGGCCTCGCCGCGGCACGACTACACGCGAGCACTGCTGGCCGCGCAGCCGCGTCTGCCGGAAGGTGTCGCGGGCTAGGCAGCCCGCCCGGCCCGAGAGTGGGGGCCGTCATCGATTGGCCCCCTCACGCCGCTCCACCCGATGAGTGCGAGCGCATCTAGTTTCACGAAATTGCCCAGCTCACACCGCAACGAGACAAGCGCGTGTAGGCTGATTTTTGCATTTCCAAAGCAGTATATTCGTATACAATCAACTCTCGAAATGTCTTCAAAAGGAACAGAGTTGATGACTGAAGGATTGCTGCCGGCCGTTGAGGCATTCCGCGTGGCGCTGGATTCGACAACCGATACGGCGGGGCTGAGGCGTCTCGTGAACGACGGTCTCTTGCGGCCGGACGACGTCATTGCGGTAACAGGCAAGACGGAAGGTTGGCAGGTCGGCGAGACCAGTCGGCTCGACGCAGATCAGGCCATTCGTCGTTTTCTGCTCGACAGTGGCTCACGTCCGGCCAGCGTGATCGACCAGATCCCAATGGTGTTCACGACCGGCGGCATCGGCATTCTGACCCCGCATGTCGTGGTCTACACTCGGGCGATGGCTGCCCCGTCGACCGACGGTCTCGGCCGCCTTGCCATCGGCGTGGCCCGGTCCGAACTGGTCCGTCCCGAATGGATGGCGACGACCCGATTGCTCGAGGCCAATGCCGATGCCGTGCGCGCGGCAGCCAAGGATGCCGGCATTGAACCCGGCGCGGTCGAATATGTGGTGGGGAAGGCCTATTATCCGACCAAGGCCGATTTCGCCGCGGCGCGGGCAGCGGGCCATGATATCCCCGAACTCGATGATCGAACCCTGTTCCGCAAGGCGAGCGGGTCGGCCGGCCTTGGCGTCGCAGTCGCTGCCGATGGCATGCCAATTCCCGCGGCAGACGATATCGGCAGGCGGTTCGAACTCTATTCCGCCAAAGTGGCTGTCTCGGCCAATGAGTGGGAGCCCGTTGGTGGCGAGGGGCCGCAAACCCAGTTGGTGGCCATGGGCAACAAGGTTGGTGCTGGCGGGCGGCTGCGCGTCGGACACTCGGCGATGATGGATACGCTCGATGTCGACGCTTTGACCCGTGCCCTGCGCAGGGCTGGTCTCGACGTCGGCCCGGGCCCGCTATCGCCGGAACACCGCAAGCGCGTCGTTGCGGTCTATGTAAAATTCGCCTTCCCGCCCGAAGGTCGCCTACGCGGTCGCCGGCAGATCATCGAAAATCCCGAATACGGCAGCCAGGTCAAGGCCGCGCTGGGCGGCATGTTCGCCTCGGTGCTGCAGGATAACCTGGTCTGGATTTCCGCATCCGCCACCCATCAGGGACCGGCCGGCGGTGGCACCGTCGCGGCTGTCATCGACGTCGGCTGACAAGATGATGCCGGCGGCCCCTGCGGTCGCCGGCTCAGGCCCTTGGAATGTGCCGCATCTGGACGGCCGAGATCAGGGTCACCACGACAAGCGCGGCAAAACTGAGCTGAAAATCGACGAGGTCGAGGCTCGCGGCGCCCCGCAGCGCCTGAAACAGGCTGAGACTGAGGCTGCCGACCACGACGCCCAGCAGAATGGTGATCTGCATCAGCGTGGTGGACAGGGTCGACGCCGAGCTGCGTTGCTCAGGACCGATATCGATGAAGGCCAGCACATTGAGTGCCGTATACTGCATCGACCGTGTCGCCCCGCCCAGCACCATCAGCGCCACCACGAGGATCGCCGGCGTGTCAGCCGTGAGCAGCATGCAAAGGCCGATGGCCACTGCGCTCAGAACACCATTGATCACCATGGCCAGCCGAAAGCCGAAGCGCTCCAGCACCGGCGTGGTGATGACACGAACAGCAAGATTGCCGGCAAAATAAGCCACCATCAGGCTGCCTGCCTCGAACGCCGTCATCCCGAAACCGATCTGGAACAGCAGTGGCAAGAGGAACGGCATGGTGTTGAGCGCGATGCGATAATAACTGCCCGCGAGCAGGTTCGAGAGCGCGAAGGTTTTGACCCGCATGATCGAGAGATCGAGCAGTGGATGGGCAGTGCGCGCCATATGCAGCGTCGCGAGCGTACAAAGGACGATACCGATCACGATCAGTCCGGCGGTCTCCGCCCCGTGGCCGCCAACATGAACCATGCTCTCAAGCCCCGATAGCAGCGCGCCAAGCCCCAGCGAGGACAGGATAAGCCCCAACCAGTCGAGCGGCACCTTGTTGCGATAGCCGTCGTCCGGGATCAGCCAGGCCGAAAGGGCGAGGCTGATTGCACCGAGGGGAATGTTGATGAGAAAGGTCCAGCGCCAGGAAAAATAGGTGGTGATGAAGCCGCCGATCGTGGGCCCCACCACCGGAGCAAAAAGCGCAGGCCAGGACAGCAGCGACAGCACGCGCACCAATTGTGGCCGCTCCGCCAGCCGCAACACGATGATCTGGCCGACAGGCACCATGAAGGCCCCGCCGACGCCCTGCAATATCCGCGCGCCGATGAACTGGGGCAGGTCCTGCGCCACGCCGCATAGCACCGATCCGAGCGTGAAGATGACGATGGCCCAGAGAAAGACACTCCGGGCCCCGATGCGGTCCGCGAGCCAGCCGGCCGCAGGAATAAGAATGGCGACGGTCAGCATATAGGTGGTGATGCCGATGCCCATGCTCAGCGGCGGCACGCCAAACGATTCCGCCATCGCCGGAATCGCGGTGACGATGATCGTGGCATCAAGCATCTGCATGAACAGCGCGCCCGCCACGATCAGCGCCACTGAATCGACGCGGACTCCCGCCTTCATCGCCAATGCTCCCGACGCTTAGACGGCGACCTGCCGGATGACGGCAAAGACCTCGTCGGGGGTGGCCCAGCGCGGATAGGCCGGGTGGGCCGCGAGCTTATCCTCGAGAATGGTCACCGCTTCCCCGATCTGCTTGTCGGTCAGCGTCACGCCAATGGATTTGGCGGCATGGGCAACCACCTTGCCATTGCCCTGCTGCGAATAGACCCAGGTGAATTCGGCCCCGATCAGTTCCGGGCTGTAGCTGCCGCCCATATTGGCGAAATCTGCGGGTGCGCGGCCATCTAGGATTTTTTCGATATCAGGCGGTCCCTCACGCAGGAACTGGTGCGCGCCCACGACCGGCTTCAACGGCGGCACCGGGAAACGCATTATCCGAGCCAGCTCGTCGGATGCCCATTGCAGCTTGTCGAGGCGAATACCGGTATCGACGCCATACAGCACGTCCAAAGCCAAGACGACTTCTTCAAGCGCCGCAAAGCCCGAGCGGTAGGAGACACCATTGAGCGCAACGTCTGGCGAGGCGCCGGCAAGAACGGCGGCGATAGTGCCGGCCGTGTCCATGCCGAAGTCGTCATGCGTATGCATGGTCAGCGGGGTAGGGGCCTTCAGCCTGCTGCGGAAGGTGCGGACATAGTGCGTCATTCCCTGCGGCGAGAGCGCACTCGTCGAATCCATCAGGTCGAAACGGCGCACGCCATTGTCGATGGCGGTATTGCAGAGCGCCATGAACTCATCGAAATTCCGGCGTGCACACTGGGCTACGGTGGCGTTCCACTCCATCCCCGCCGCCTTGATATATTCGTTCATTGCCGCCATTTCGTCGGCCTGGCGCTTGCGGGCGTCATCGTTTGGCGCCTGCAACAGACCGGGATTGAGCAGCTTGAACCCGGCCTCGGCAAACATGTCGACCGTCTGCTTCATCAGCGGCATGGGCGTTGCGCCGTCGCCCAACAGCGTGTCGGTGAAGACATTGAGCTTGAACTTGGGTTTGGCCTTGGCGATGGCAAAAGCCGCCGCCAGCTCCTGCGGATCGGGGTCGCCGCCACGCCACCACACATTGAGGCTTTCTTCCTCGATGCCGAGTTCCTCAAGCAGGCCGCAGATTTCGATCAGTTCGCCCTCGGTCGGGCGCACGCCAACCGTGTAGATGACCTTGCGGATCGTGCTGTCGATGAGGCCGAGTGGCGTCGGAATCTCCCAGCCATTGGTCACTTCCGGCATGAAATTGAACGGGCTGACGAAATGGCGCCCGGGGGCAAGGTGCTGGCCACGTCCGGCGGCGCTGAGTGGGGCCTTGGGTGAGGTCACGGTCTAAAACTCCTTCAGTCGCGCGTTACGAGCGCGGAGATCCAAGCAGGTCGAGCAGGGCGGGTGAAATACCGACAAAGGGCGCATTTGGCGCAGCATTGCGCGCTTTTCCCTGCAGCGGATCGCTGGCGGCCAACACCGCGTCGTGCAGGGTCACACGGTGCGGATCGACCACCTCGATATCCATTTTTTCGACAATCTGGTCGAGAATAGGAATGAGCCCGGTGCCGCCGACAATGACTCTATCGACGCCCAGACGCCTTGCAGCTTCGGTAATTTTCGGGCCGGCCAGCTCAGGCGCCCGCCCATTCTCGTCGATCAGTATGATGCCGGCCAGCCGGTCCGATAGGCCCCGGCGCAGCGTCAGCTCGGCAAGCATGTCGCGCCAGCTTTCCCCGATCGTGGCGATAGCAAAGGAGCCCGGCTGCGCCGCCGCGGTGATCAGGCCACCGTCGGCAAAACCGAGCACGGGAACATTGGTGATTTCCTTGAGCGCATCTATTCCGGGATCGCCGAAGCAGGCGACGACCACTGCGTCATAGCTGGCGCCATCGGCCGTGGCGTCCGCATAAGCGTCGATCACCGCATGAGCTGCAATGGCAACCGCTGTTCGCGAGGCGATGTATCGCGCTCCAAATGGTGCCGTCACGGCCGCAAGCGTTGCCCTGTCTCCAATCTCCGCCAGTGCCAACTGTCGAATGGTCTCGGTTATTTCAGCCGAGGTATTCGGGTTGATGAGCAGGAGATGCGGCTTTGCCATTGTCGAGAATCCGTCAGAGCCGCGAGATCGGCCTGCTGACATCATGCACACGAGATTATTGTATACAAGAAATTTGTTCATTCCATACACGCACGACTACGGGCGAATGAACTATTTGGGTATGAAGAAAATCGCGAAAGCTACGAAATCCTCCCGGTTTTCCACGGATTTGGGCCAGAAAACGAGAATTTCGCAGGGCTCTGCGTCGCAAAATGCATGGCTACGTGAGTTGACGTCACCCAAAAGATGTGTTCGCTTGATGTTCGGTATGTATACGAAATGCGTGCCGCAAACGAATAATCAGGCCAGCGCGGAAGGGAGCACCCTGGGGCGCCGCGGCAGGAACCAGGAAACACTGTGCACCGGAGCACTGGAATGCAAATCACCTTTCGTCCCAATTTCGCCTTGGCGCGGGCCGTCGGCGCCGTAGCCCTCTGTGCCCTGATGGCCGCCGGCGCCGTAAATGCCGCCGAGCGCGCCGATACCGTGATCGTTTCGGGTGCCGGATCGGTCAACACGCTTGATCCGATCGCCTCGAACTACTTTCAGACCAACGATCTGACGAGCCGCCTCTATAGCCCGTTGATCACCTATGATCTCGATCTGAACGTGATTGGTGACCTGGCCTCGGACTACAAGGTTGCCGACGATGCCCAGTCGATAACCTTCACCCTGCGCGATGGCGCAACCTTCCACGACGGCACCCCGGTCACCTCCAAGGACGTCGCCTATACGCTCGATCGCATCAAGCGCCTCGCTACTGGCGTTGCCTCCTATATCGGCATCTACGACAGCACCGAGATCACCGACGACAAGACCTTCACCGTCAAGCTGACCCAGCCGTCCTCGCTCTTCCTCACCTCGCTGAGCCGCATCTACATCATCAACTCGGCCCTGGCCGAAGCCAATGTCGGCACTGATGACTCGCAGGCCTGGCTTGCCGCCAACGATGCCGGCAGCGGTCCCTATGCGCTGACGGGCGTCAGCGGCAACGACATCACCATCGATTGGGCCGAAAGCTATTGGGGCGATCGCGGCGACCGTCCGCTCTCCTTCGTCTTCCGTCGCGTCGACGAGAGCGCGCCCAAGCGCGACGAACTGCGCATCGGCAATATCGATGTCGGCAAGAACGTCCAGCAGCGCGATCTCGACATGATCGAGAACGAGCCCGGCGTCTCCGTCATTTACGGCACTGCGCCGACCGTCCACGGCGTCTATTTCAACACCCAGGTCGGCCCGACGTCCGACCCACGCGTGCGCAACGCCATCCGCCTCGCCTATGATTACGAAGGCGCTTTTGCAGGCATCCATCGCAACAAGGGCAGTCTGCCTGCTGGCCAGATCCCCGACGCACTCCCCTGCAAGCCCGACCTGCCGGTCGTCCATCGCGACGTGGAAGGCGCCAAGGCCCTGCTGACCGAAGCCGGCCAGCCCAACCTGACGCTGACCTTGCGCTTCCAGCCCGCGTTCGAAGAGCAGGTGCAGCAGGCAACGCTGATGCAGTCCAACCTTGCCGAGGTCGGCATCACACTCAATCTCGAGCCCATCGCCTTCCCGAACTACCTGCAGATGCTGCAGGACCCCGAGCAGATTCCGCAGATGATGCTCTTGGGCGAAAACTCCCTCTTCCCCGATCCGGGCGTTTTCCTCACCACCACCTTCATGACCGGCAAGGTCGGGACCAATCGTTCGGGCTACAGCAATCCCGAAGTCGATGAACTGCTGAACACGGCAATCGCCACGGCCGATGCCGATGCCCGCTGCGAAATCTACAAGGACGCACAGGTCATTCTCGAGCAGGATTCCCCGTTCATGCCGATCTGGTATGCGGGCGCCTACGCAGCCTTCCGGTCCGATCGTCTCGCCAACCCGCTTGAGGGCACGGTGAACGGCAACTTCAAGCCGCTCGAATACAAGCTGCTGCCGAAAGAGTAAGCACCCAATGGCTTATCTGCGCCTCATTTCCCAGCGTCTGGTCATGACGATCCTCACACTCTGGGGTCTCGCAACCCTGGTCTTCCTGATGATCAAGCTCATCCCGGGCGACGAGGCGCA
>NZ_JBEVLL010000161.1:0-24198 GCF_040509215.1 Devosia sp. | reverse complement strand
TGACAGCCGGTGATGCTCATGAGGACGTCTAAAACAAAAAGCCCCGGTTTCCCGGGGCTTTGTACGCATGATCGTCAGACAAATCAGACAAATGCGCCGTGGCAGTGCTTGACCTTCTTCCCCGAGCCGCAGGGGCACGGTGCGTTGCGCGAGAGGCCCACCAGTAGTTTGGGATCGAGCGGGGCCAGTGCGCCCTCGTCGGAATCATCGCCCACCGCATCATTCTCGCCCGTCACCGGGTCGATATGGGTGGTGGCAAGCTGCGCCGGGTCGATCGCCGGGGTCGGCTCGGGCGGACGCATCTGGATTTCGATATGACCCATCTGCGTGGTCACGAGTTCGCGGAGGTTCCCGAGCAGCGCCTGGAACAGCTCATAGGCTTCCTGCTTATATTCGGTCAGCGGATCGCGTTGGGCGATACCGCGCCAGCCCACGACCTTGGAAAGATGGTCGAGCATGACGAGATGCTCGCGCCAGAGCCCATCGATCGACTGCAGCAGGATGGACTTTTCCACCTGGCGCATCACCGGACCATACTTGTCCGACTTGCCCTCGATGACGGCGTCTGCCGCTTCGCGGATACGGGTCTCGACCACTTCGGCCTCGATGCCCTCTTCCTTGGCCCAATCGCCCACGGGTGCGGTGACGTTGAGATAGGTCTTGGCGGCGGCTTCGAGCTGTTCGGTCTTCCACTGTTCCGGGTAGGAACGCGGCGGAATGGCCTTGGTGACGATGTTGTCGATCACGTCGTGACGCATCTCGGCGATGGTCTCGCTGACGTCCTCTTCATCCATGAATTCGAGACGCTGCTCGAAGATCACCTTGCGCTGATCGTTCATCACGTCGTCGTATTTGAGGATGTTCTTGCGGATGTCGAAGTTGCGCGACTCCACCTTCCCCTGGGCGCGTTCGATAGCCTTGGTCACCCACGGATGGGTGATGCTCTCGCCCTGTTCGAGCCCAAGCTTGCCCAGCATGGAATCCATCGAATCCACCGGGAAGATGCGCATCAGGTCGTCCTGCAGCGACAGGTAGAATTTCGAGTGGCCGGGATCGCCCTGGCGACCGGAACGGCCACGCAGCTGGTTGTCGATACGGCGGCTTTCATGGCGTTCGGTGCCGATCACCATCAGGCCGCCGGCAGCCAGCGCCTTCTTCTTTTCTTCGGCAATGGTGGATTTGATCTCGGCGATCTTGGCATCGCGTGCCTCGCCTTCAAGCTCGCCGGCCTCGCGCTCGATGCGCATTTCGAGGTTGCCGCCGAGCTGAATGTCGGTACCACGACCGGCCATGTTGGTGGCGATGGTGATCGCGCCCGGCAGGCCCGCGTCTGCAACGATGAAGGCTTCCTGCTCGTGGTGGCGAGCGTTGAGCACGTTCATCTGCCCCACGTTCTTCTTGCGAAGAATTTCGGCCAGCATTTCCGATTTTTCGATCGAGGTCGTGCCCACGAGCACCGGCTGGCCGCGCTCCTGGCATTCCTTGATCAGGTCGGCGATGGCGTCGAATTTTTCGGCGGCCGTGCGGTAGATCGCATCGTCTTCGTCGATACGCTGCACCGGCAGATTGGTCGGAATGGTGACAACGCCGAGGCTATAGATATCGGCGAATTCTTCTGCTTCCGTCGCCGCCGTACCGGTCATGCCGGCAAGCTTTTCATAAAGGCGGAAATAGTTCTGGAAGGTAATGGAAGCCAGCGTCTGGTTTTCCGACTGGATCTTGACGCCTTCCTTGGCTTCCAGCGCCTGGTGCAGGCCCTCGGAATAGCGACGGCCCGGCATCATGCGACCGGAGAATTCGTCGATGATCACCACCTCGCCGCCTTCGGGCGTATCGCGGGTGATGTAGTCCTTGTCCTTGCGGAAGAGCTTGTGGGCGCGCAGCGCCGAATTGGCGTGGTGCACCAGCGCGACGTTTTCCACATCATACATGGACGAGCTCTTGAGGAGCCCTTCCTGCGCCAGCGCCGCTTCGAGCTTTTCGACGCCCTGATCGGTAAAGGTCGCCGAGCGATGCTTTTCGTCGAGCTCGAAATCGCCCTCGCCGATGATCGGCATCAGCGCATTGATCTTGATGTAGAGTTCGGACCGGTCTTCGCTGGGGCCGGAAATGATCAGCGGCGTGCGCGCTTCGTCGACAAGGATGGAGTCCACTTCGTCGACGATGGCAAAGGAGTGGCCGCGCTGCACCATCTGGGCGCGCGTATATTTCATGTTGTCGCGGAGGTAATCGAAGCCGAATTCGTTGTTCGTGCCGTAGGTGATGTCGGCAGCGTAGTTTTCGCGGCGCTGCTGGTCGGTCAGGCCATGCACGATAATGCCGGTGGAAAGCCCGAGGAAATTGTAGATCTGCCCCATCCAGCCGGCGTCGCGGCGGGCGAGGTAGTCGTTGACGGTCACCACGTGCACGCCCTTGCCGGCGAGCGCATTGAGATAGACGGCGAGCGTTGCAACCAGCGTCTTGCCTTCACCAGTCCGCATTTCGGCAATGGCGCGATCGTTGAGCACCATGCCGCCGATGAGCTGCACGTCGAAGTGGCGCATGCCGAGAACGCGCTTGGAGGCTTCACGCACAGTTGCGAAGGCGGGCACGATCAGGTCGTCGATCTTGGCGCCCTGTTCGAGCTGGGCCTTGAATTCGACGGTGCGGGCTTTCAGCTCGTCGTCGGTGAGCTTGGCCAGTTCCGGCTCCAGCGCATTGATCGCGGCGACCTTGCCCTGGTAGCGCTTGACCTGCCGATCCGACGGCGATCCGAAAATCCGCCGGGCGAGCGCAGCTAGAGCCATTCGTGTCATCCTTTAAATTCAGTGGCGTGGCGAAAGGGGCGGGCGGCTGCTCCGGAGCGCTTTCAGGAAAAGTGGCGACCACCCGTCCGGCTTGAAAACGCTGGGAACTAAGACCCAGACTATGCTCTGGTTCAGCGAACCAGTGAAATGATCTGGGGGCGCCTACGGCCCATCTCGCCTCGTCACAACTCTGGGAGGCCTTTTTGGCTCCCCGTGTGGATTGATCCGTGGAGGACAAGGGCCCGTACGGCAACCATGCTCCACGCTTTGAAAAAGCGGCTGAGATGTAAGAGTGAGGGGGTGTCTTGTCAATGTTGGCGAAATGGGCGACACCTCAGGCGCACGGCGGACGCGGCCTTCCCAAGGGCCCACCGAAACCTGCCTGAAACCGGCACAATTTGGCCCCCTTGTTGTGTGAGGCACGGCACTTTATCGGGCCCGCCGCCCCGTTTGATCATGCCCGGCCCTCCCGGACCGGCCAAGGAGATCCAGGACGTTCATGATGAAGCTTTCCTCGCGCCTGTTGCGCACCATCTGTCTCGCCGCGCTTCTCGGTGCCGCGCCCACTATCGGCAGCTTCGCTCAGGAAGCGCCGGCCCCGGAAGCTGCAGCACCGGCCGCGATTGCGCCTGAAACCGTCGTCGCAACCGTCGGCGGCGAAAACATCACCGAAGCCGATCTCAGCTTTGCCGCTGAAGACCTGGCCCAGGACCTCGCCCAGATGCCCGCCGAAGAGCGCCGCGCTTTCCTCCTGCGTGTCCTCATCGACATGAAGGTGATGGCTGGTGCCGCCAAGACCGCCGGCATGGACAAGACCGAGCTTTTCGCCCAGCGTCTTGCCTATCTTGAAGAGCGCGCCCTGCGCCGCGCTTATTTCGCCGACGCCATTGCCGGCCAGGTGACTGAAGAAGCCATCCGCGCCGACTACGACAAGTTCGTCGCCGAATTCCAGCCGGCAGAAGAAGTCCACGCCCGCCACATCCTGGTCGAGACCAAGGAAGAGGCAGACGCGATCAAGGCCGAGCTCGATGCTGGCGGCGATTTCGCCACCATTGCCCAGGAAAAGTCGATCGATCCGGGTTCAGGCGCCAATGGCGGCGACCTCGGCTTCTTCGCCCAGGGCATGATGGTCCCCGAATTTGAAACCGCCGCTTTTGCGCTGGCCAATCCGGGCGATGTTTCCGCGCCCGTGCAGTCCCAGTTCGGCTGGCACATCATCAAGCTCGAAGAAAAGCGCCAGTCCGCTCCGCCGGCCTTCGAACAGGTCGCCCCGCAGATCCAGCAGCAGGTGCTGATGCGCGTCTTCAACGAAAAGGTCGAGGAACTGATGGCTGGCGTCACCATCGACGTCACCGATCCCGAGCTGAAGGCCGCCATGGACGCCCAGGACGCCGCCCAGGCAACCCCGGCCGAAGGCGAAGCTGCACAGCAGTAATTTTTGGTTTTTTGAATTTTGGGCCACCCGGTTTCGATCGGGTGGCCTTTTTGTTTGGGGGTACGGTTTTTGCCAACACCCCCTCCCACCCTCCCCCATCAAGTGGGAGGTGCCGGGCTGGTGTGTTTGGCTCGCGTCATGCCCCAAACTCGACGCAACGCCTCCCCCTTAATGGGGGAGGATGGGAGGGGGTGGAGCCGCAAGAACCGGGCTCTACTCCTTACGCTGATACCCCGCGCACCCCATGAGCAGCCCATCGACAACCGCCTCGATGGAGTCCATCGCCTCCGCTACACGGCCGAGCAATAATTGGTGCCAAGCGAAAGACACGACCATGTCGACAAGCAGCGTGCCGTCGACGGCCTCATCCACCTCGCCCCGCGCCTTGGCGCGCGTCACCATTTGCAGCACCACGGCCTTGCGCTCTACCTGATAGGTATAGAGCGACGCCGCCGCATCGCGATCATTCTGGGCTTCAGCGATGATCGCCCGGTAGACCGTGCCGCAAAGACTATCCTTCCAGAAACCCAGCAGGTGGTTTTCGAGAAGGGCAATGAGGTCGCTGCGCAAAGCGCCGGTATCCGGGAAAGTACGCGTATTCTTGAAGCGCTTGTAGACATCGAGCATCAGCGCGGTGCGATTGGGCCACCAGCGATAGATCGTCGGCTTGCCGGCCCGCGCGCGACGCGCCACCGCCTCGATGGAAAAGCCGCCAATGCCGCTTTCCTTCAGCACGGCCTCGGCCGCATCGAGAATGGCTTCCTGGCTCGCCGGATTGCGCCGCGCGCCGATCGAGCGGCGGGCGCTGTCGTCTGTGTCTTCAGTGCTCGTTTCCATGCCCTCTATATGGGTCAAAAAAATCCCGAAGAAAAGACTTGAACGAAACGGCTCGTTTCGATACATAACGAAACGTACCGTTTCATTAGAGGTTCACATGCCCTTTTCCGCCCGTGCCCGTATGGCCTTCCTCATGACCTTCGCGGTCTACCCCGTCGTCGTTGTCTACGCCTCGATCATCGGCGCTCTCACCCCCGGTTGGGAGTTCTGGCAGCGCAGCCTGATCCTTGTGCCGTTCATGGCCTCGACCATCGTCTTCTTCATTGTCCCCTTCATCACCACCCGCTTCGGCGCCTTCATCGCCGGCAAGAAGAAGGCCGTCGCCTGATCCACATCTGACGGCCGGAGGAAGACCCGTGATCCCCGCGCAAGCGGGGATTTCCTTTTCTACGCGGGCTTTTGGCCTCCTGACCCGCCATTCGCGCATAGCGCTCATGGCCTTCTCGCCTCAAATCATGCCACCGGCATGATTTCCCCTCCGGGACAGTTCGAAGCCTTGCGTCCGTCACACTCTTCGGGCACATCGAAGCACCCTCTGTCCGTTGAAGGTTCTTCTGTCATGGCTGCCCACCCGGTTTCCCCGCTCGCCCCGAAATCCTATCCGGACCTGCCGGCTATCGATGGCGTGCGCTATGCCACGGCCGAAGCCGGCATCAAGTACAAGAACCGTACCGACGTGCTGCTCATGGCCTTTGACGAAGGCACCACTGCTGCCGGCGTTCTGACCCGCTCGAAATGCTCGTCCGCCGCCGTCGACTGGTGCCGTGCCAATCTGCCGGGCGGAAAAGCCCGCGGCCTCGTCGTCAATTCAGGCAATGCCAATGCCTTTACCGGCGCCAAGGGCAAGGAAAGCGTTGAGCTGACCGCCGACTACGCCGCCAAGGCGCTCGGCTGCGAGACCCACGAAATCTTCCTCGCCTCGACCGGCGTCATCGGCGAACCCCTGCCGGCCAGCAAGTTCGCCGGCGTCCTCGACGAAGCCGCGACCCGCCTTGCCGAAACGCCCTGGATCGAGCCGGCCAAGGCAATCATGACCACCGATACCTTCCCCAAACTGGCGGGCGCGGTGCTTGAATTCGACGATATCGAAGTCAGGATCAACGGCATCGCCAAGGGTTCGGGCATGATCGCTCCCGACATGGCCACCATGCTCTCCTTCGTCGTCACCGACATGCCCATCGCGGCCGATGTGCTCCAGGCCCTCCTCAGCCAGCACGTGCAGAAGAGCTTTAATTCCATCACCGTCGACAGCGACACGTCGACATCCGACACGCTCCTCGCCTTTGCCACCGGCAAGGCTAAGGTCGAGCCGATCACGAGCCTCTCTGACCCCCGCGCGCAGTTCTTCGGCGAAGCCCTGTTCGACGTGCTGTTCGAACTCGCCATCCTCACCGTCCGCGACGGCGAAGGCGCCACCAAGCAGGTTGCCGTCAATGTCGAAGGCGCCACCTCTGACGCCTCGGCCTTCCGCATCGCCAAGGCCATTGCCGACTCGCCGCTGGTAAAAACCGCCATTGCCGGCGAAGATGCCAATTGGGGCCGCGTCGTCATGGCCGTAGGCAAGGCCGGCGAACCCGCCGACCGCGACCGCCTCGCCATTCGCTTCGGTGACCTGCTGGTCGCCGAAAACGGCGAACGCGCCAAGGTCTACGACGAAGCCGCCACCTCGGCCTATATGAAGGGCGAAGAGCTGGAAGTGACCGTCTCCCTCGGCCTCGGCGAGGGCTCGGCCACGGTCTACACCTGCGACCTCACCCACGGCTACATCACCATCAACGGCGACTATCGGAGCTGATTTTCAGCGACTACTGGAGCTGAGGGCGAACCCCTCCTCCACCCACCGTGTCATTCCCGCGAAAGCGGGAATCCCTGTTTGAGTGCCAGTAACGGAGATCCCCGCTTTCGCGGGGATGACACCGAGCAAAGCAATGACATCATGACCCAATCCATCCTGCCAGACGTCGAAACCTTTGAACGCGCCGGCCTCGAAGCCTGGCCCGGCATCGAAGTCAAATGGGATGGCAATTGGGTCCGACGCGCCGCCGGCGGCTATACCAAGCGCGCCAATTCGGCCCAGTGCTTTGATCCCAATGACGACGCCGAGGTCGAAGACCGCATCATCGGCGCCAGCTCCTGGCTGGTCGTGCGCGGCGTCAAGCCGGTGTTCCGTGTCACCCCCCTTTCGGCCCCCGCGCTCAACGAAGCGCTCGATGATGCCGGCTGGGACGAGATCGACCGGTCCCATCTCTTCGCCATGCCGCTCGAAGCGCAGGAGCCGGATGCACAGGGCAAACTCCTGCCTCTCCTCGACCCGGCCTTCCTCGCCGCCCAGCAAAAGCTGCAGGGCCATGACGACGCCATGATGGTTCGCATGAAAGCACTTCTTGCCGTCATGGCCGTACCGGCCACCGGCATCGTGGTCGAGCGCGATGGCGAGGTTGTCGCCTCGGGCCTGATGGCCATTTCCAACGGCATCGTGATCACCGGCAACGTCATCACCGATCCCAACCGCCGGCGCCAGGGCCTTGCCGGGGCCATGATGCGCACGGGTCTCAACTGGGCGCACCAGAAGGGCGCAACAATCGCCGCCCTCAATGTCCAGGCCGACAACCCTGCTGCCCAGGCCCTCTATTCCGGCCTCGGCTACCAGCACCAATACGACTATTCCTACCGCATTCCCGGGGCGCCCAAGTGAGCGAACAAAAGCCGATCCTGCTCGTCGTCGCCTGTGCGCTCATCGACACCGACCGCCGCGTGCTCATCGCCCAGCGCCCCGAGGGCAAGCACATGGCCAATATGTGGGAATTTCCCGGCGGTAAGATCGAGCCCGGCGAAACCCCGGAAGCCGCAATCATTCGCGAACTGCGCGAAGAGCTTGACGTCGAGACCAAGGAAGCCTGCCTCGCCCCGCTCTCTTTCGCCAGCCACACCTATGAGCACATGCACCTGCTGATGCCGCTCTATGTCTGCCGGCGCTGGCAGGGCACGCCCGTGGCCAAAGAACACCAGGCGCTCAAATGGGTCCGCCCGCAGGCCCTGCGCGACTACGAGATGCCGCCCGCCGACGAGCCGTTGATCGCTGCACTGTGTGATCTGCTTTAGGGCGCCCTCACACCAAACACCCAACAGTCGCCGTCATTGCCGGGCTTGTCCCGGCAATCCATCTTGCTAAGGCATGGACCACCGGGACAAGCCCGGTGGTGACGCCCACGAAGACGGTGAGACCTAGTTCGGCCCGACGATCTTGTACTTCGCCCCAACCCTCACCGGATCGCCCGGATAGAGATTATTGAGGATGAAGAACAGGTCGCGCCCGCCCGGAATATTGGCCATCTGCGCGGCAAGCTTGTCCGCGGTATCACCAGCCTTGGCGGTGATGACACGCATCGAGAGCTTGCGGATCTGGTTGAGTTCGGCGGCATCCGCGCGCTTGAAGCTCTTTATCGTCGCATCTGCGCCCTGCGCGAAGCGCTGGCTGTCGGCCTTGGCCGCAAAGATGAAGCGATAGACCGCGCCATCGAGCCGCATGACCGCGACACGGAAGAACCACTGGTCCGTCTGCGCCAGGCCCGAGGCCATCTCGATGCCATTGTAATTGTGCGAGGTGACCGTCTCGGCCTTGAGCCCGGCGATCCAGCCCGATTTGAGATAATCGGTCAGCGCCATATTGGCCTGCACATCGGCGCTGTCGAAGCGCACGGCCTCGCCATCGCCGGCCACACCCACCACGGCGCTCTGCGCCGTCTGCAGCGCATACCCCTGCGGCACGGTGAAGGTGAATTTCGAGCCCGAATGAATATAGCGATTGCCGACGATGGAGCCCTGGGAGGGACTGTCGCCAAAGGCCATGCCCGAAACCGCAGCCATATAGCCATCGCGGTCGGTCTCGCCGACGCTGGCGCTGCCAAACATCTGCCGTGCCGTATCCGCGGCCTTCTGGATGCGGGCCGGGGTCGATGGGTGCGAGGAAAGGAAACCGTCGTCACCCGCCTGATCGCCAGCCGAGAAGGCGGCAAACCGGCTCATGACGCCGAGGAAGCGCGCTGCCGCCTGCGGATCAAAACCCGCCTTGCCGGCAAACTTGATGCCTTCGCGGTCCGCTTCCAGCTCCTGGCTCTGCCCGAAGGCGGCCAGCGATTCGCGGGTGCGGTTGGCGGTCGCGTCCGTCGATGTATCGCCGCCGAAAATGCCGGTGATAACCCGGTCGACAATCTGCGTCGTCCGCGTCTTGTCGGTGCGGGCGCGCGCATGGCGCAGCGTCACGTGGGCGATTTCGTGCGCCAGCACCGCCGCCAGTTCGCTGGTATCCGAGGCGAGGGCGAGAATGCCGCGCGTCACATAGATATAGCCGCCCGGCAGGGCAAAGGCATTGACCTCTGATGTATCGAGAATCGTTACCTGGAACTGCGCATTGGGCTGGTTGGCCGCTGCGAGCAGGCGCCCGACAATGCGCGCCACCATGATTTCAGCCTCGCGGTCGGAATAGACCCCGCCATAGGCTGCAATGATGCGCGGGTGCTCACGCCGACCGATGACCACGTCATCGGGCTCGGTGCCTTCCGGCACGACGATAGGCGCGGGCGTATCTCCGGTGCGGCTAACCGCCACCGACGACCCGGTTAAAGACGAACAAGCCCCCAGCGCCAGAAGCGACAGGGTCAGGGCGCCGAGGCGCATAGTTCTTTTGGACAGAGAAAGCGCCGTCATCGCGTCGCCAATACCTCAATCTGTTCGGGATGGGTTACTTCGATGCGTGGACCATCCCGATCGTCCACCCATCCACGAATACGCACCAATGCCCCCTCAAGCACCAATGGGTCTAGTCCAGCGGTCTCGAAGAGCCGCAAGGCCGGCCCTTCGATTACGGCGGTGAAGTCTTCTTTCCAGAACCGGCCAAAATTGAGGAAAATGCGGGAGCCACTGCGGTCGGCGAGGAGTACCCTGCCTTCCACCAGTTCATAATGTCCCACACGATCCAGCAATTCGCCCGGTCGGTCCGCCGCACGCACGCTGTAATAGGGATTGGCCCAAATGCCAAGCCGCTCTGCGCGGGCGCGCGCTTCAGCCGCAAAAAGTGGTTCGAGGCATTGCCGGTTATCGGGGAAAGAATAGACCCGCGCCAGCCCGGCGCTCACCATGAAAAGCTGTGTCCAGACTTCGCCGGCATCGGTCTCGACGAAGACATGCGCCAGCACCCGCTCGTGCCGGTCGATTTCTTCCCCACCAAAGCCGAGGCGAACAGTCTTGTTGAGGACGAGATCGGCCAGCGCCTTTTGCGCCTCGGGCGCCAGCGGCCATGTCTCGAAATCTTCGCGTCCCAGCGGCAATTTTGGCGCCTGCGTGCCGATCATGCGCACCTTGCGACCGTCATTGAGAACGACGGTATCGCCGTCCGTCACCTCGACCACGACCCCGCCCGGAGCCATGACCAAGCCCTCACAGGCCAGCGTGGTGCTGGCGAGCAAGGCAAAGGCGGCCGTCGATATCAGCGTAGTCCCGCGCAAGAATCTGTCCCGCAACACTTCATTCACCATAGGGACGATTAAGGCAAAAAAGCATTACCAGAACCTGACGGAGCGCGATCACAGGCAAGAGAGATTGCCAATTTGATCGCGGACGGCCAAGTTGAAGGCCTCAAGGAGAGCGGCAATGAGCAAGACGGGTACAATCCGCACGGGCACCGCAGGCTGGGTTTTCGAGCCCTGGCGCGGCACATTCTTTCCCACCGGCCTCGTCCAGAAAAAAGAGCTCAACTACGCCAGTCGCCACCTGACCAGCATCGAGATCAACGCCACCTTCCGCGGCAACCAGAAGCCGGAAAGCTTCGCCAAATGGGCCGGCGAAACGCCCGAAGGTTTTCAGTTCTCGATCAAGGGTCCGCAGCTCGTCACCCATATCAAGCGCCTCAAGAACTGCGAGGACGCGCTGGCCGGCTTCTTTGCCTCGGGTCCATTGGCCCTTGGCGATCGCCTTGGCCCCTTCATCTGGCAGTTGCCGCCCAATCTGAGTTTTGATGCCGCGAGCTTTTCTGCGTTCCTCGCCCAGCTCCCGCGCGACACCGACGCTTACCTTACGCTCGCCAGCAAGGCAGATGGCGCCAAGGCCCCGCCATATCTCGAAGCCAATGGCAACAAGGTCTTCCGGCATGCCGTGGAAATGCGCCACGAGAGCTTTGACAAGCCCGAAGTCGACGCGCTCCTCCGGGAGCACAATATCGCCCGCGTGATCGCCGACACGGCAGAGAACCCGCGCTTCGATCTCACCGCCGATTTCGCCTATTGCCGCCTGCAGGGCCCTGCCCGCCCTGCTGCCAATGGTTACGAAGATTCGGACATGTCCGAGCTCGCCAAAACCTTGTCCGGTTGGCGCGATACTGGCGTCGACACCTATGCCTATTTCGTCCACGAGGACAAATTGCATGCCCCGGCCAATGCTATGGCGCTCGCCGCCAAACTCGGCATCAAACCCGCGGCCTGATCACGACAACGTGCCCCGCTGGCTTTTACCACAAAGCGGAGCTAAGCCCCTGCCCATTCAAGCGTCACTCGAGAATTTCCATGGCCATTGCGTCCCGCCGCCCCCTCGACAAGCTCGCCGCCGGCGCGGCCTTCCTCCTCGGCTTTGCCACCATCGCGGCGGCGCTCGGCAGCCAATATATCGGCGGGCTTTACCCCTGCGAACTCTGCCTTGAACAGCGCATGGCTTACTACTGGGGCCTGCCGCTCCTGGCTCTGATCCTCGTTCTCTGGAACCGCCTGCCCCTTCCGGTCTGGTATCTGGGCATGTTCATCGTCACCGGCATTTTCGCCTGGAGCACCTATATGGGCTCCTACCACGCTGGCGTTGAATGGGGTTTCTGGCCCGGCCCCACCGCCTGCACCGGCGTCGGCGACAGTTTCAGCTTCGACCAGCTCAACAGCATGACCCCCGTCATCGGCTGCGACGTCGTGCAGTTCCGCTTCCTCGGCATTTCGCTGGCGGGATATAATGCACTGATTTCGCTGGCCATTGTCGCTCTGCTGATGGCTGCGATCGTGTATCAGGCAAAGCGGAAGCGCTGATCGGAACTAGTTCGCCAAAATGTCTGTGTGATCCCGAGAGTCGTTCAGAACATGGACGACTTCGATCAGCCCTTCAGTCGCGAGATAGTAGATCGAGTAGCCTCGAAAGGGACATCGCCTTATTGGCTGCGAGTAACCTTCCACGATTGGATGACGCCCCGGAAACTCGGCTAGGCGATAACACTGCGCGAGAACTTCCCGCACGAAATTGGCTGCGTTTGGCGGACTATCGAGGCCGATATAGTCCGCGATGCTTTCAAGGTCATATTCCGCGCTGGTGGCGATTCTGACCTTGTCACTCATGAGCGCTTTGCCATCGCTTCATATTTCTCGATGAGGCGCTGAGCCACCTCTTCCAGCGGCTTGGTTCGCCCTGCCTCAATATCGGCAAGCCCACGCTCCAGTGCGTCCCGCAGCCGCGCCTCGCGCTCCTGCACCAGCCGAACGCCTTCGCGCAAAACTTCGCTTTTGGAATTATACCGTCCATTCTCGACGAGATCGTTCACGACCTTTTCGAGCACTTCGCCAAGTTCCGCACTGATCGCCATGGCTCAATCTCCATCATTGGCTCTCGCCAATAATAGTTATTAAGCCACCGATCGGCAAGGATTACGGCTCCAGCTCGATGTCCCAATAGAGATAATCGAGCCAGCTCTTGTGCAGATGGTTCGGCGGAAAGGCCCTGCCGTTATTGTGCAAATCATGCACCGTCGGCGCGAACGGCGCCTGATGTGGGAACATCTTGATCTCGCTCGGCATCCGGTTCGCCTTGCGCAGATTGCATGGCGCGCAGGCCGCGACAACATTTTCCCAGGTCGTCAAGCCGCCCTTCGAGCGCGGAATGACGTGATCAAACGTCAGATCATCGCGCGAACCGCAATATTGGCATTGGAAGCGATCGCGCAGGAAAACGTTGAAGCGGGTAAAGGCGGGATGCCGCGCCGGCTTCACGTAATCCTTGAGCGAAACCACGCTCGGCAGCCGCATTTCGAAGCTGGGCGAATGGATCACCGTGTCGTAGAGCGAAACGATGTTCACGCGTTCAAGGAACACCGCTTTGATCGCGTCCTGCCACGACCACAACGATAAGGGATAATAGCTGAGCGGCCGGAAATCGGCGTTCAACACAAGAGCGGGACAGGCCTCAGGCGACACATGGATGGTCACGAGAGTCTCCCGAAGCGGGAATCTGTTAAGTCCATAGCCCCTTTATAGTAAGCCCTTTGTGTCAGGGCTGTGAAGCGGGGATGAAGGACTTATTTCGCTGCGACACGCCCGATAAAATCGGCAGCAAAACCGAGCCCATCCGGGGCAATTCTATGCCCCACGCCGCGGCTCACATGATAGCTGACATCAAAGCCCGCCTCATCGAGCAAAGTATTCGCTTCGCTCGAAAGATTGGGATCGACCACATCGTCGAGATCGCCATGCACAAGGCAGATCGGCGGCTTTGCCAGCGCCTCGCCACCAAATCCCTCGGGCGGCAAAAACGCACCGGAAAAACCGATAACGCCCATGAGCTTTTCGGGCAGCCCCGTGCCCACATGCAGCGCCATCATGGCGCCCTGGCTGAACCCGGCGAGGATCGTCCGCTCCGGCAAAATCCCGGTCTGCGCCCAGAGGTCGCGCAAAAATCCTTCGAGCACCGGTCGCGCCTCGATGACACCCGTCTGCCGGCTCGCCAGCCGATCGCCGGTCCAGTCTATCGGAAACCACTGAAACCCGCCCATTTCCGTACCGACCGGCGCATTGGGCGACACGAACAGCGCGCCGGGAAGGAGGTGCCGCCAATGCGGCGCGAGCCCAATGAGATCATTGCCGTCGCTGCCATAGCCATGGAGCAGAACCACCGCAGCATCGGGCTCCTGCCCATTGGCTGGCGGCATCATCGGCCCCGAAAGCTTGATCACAGCAAAATCCCTTCCTTGTCGCGCAGAATGGCGAAATAGCGCCAGAACAGCAGCGCTGCGGCCGACCGATGCGGCGACCAGCTCTCTGCAAGGCCGATCATCTCCTTGATCGTCGGACGCTCGTCAAGGCCAAGCCCGTGATGCGCGGCTTTCAGCAAAGCCAGGTCCCCGGCCGGGAAAATATCGGGGTGCGCCGCACAGAACAGCAGATAGACCTCGGCCGTCCACGGCCCGATCCCCTTCAGCGCCACCAGTGCCTTGATCGCCTCCTCGGCCGGCAAGGCGTCAACCTCGGCAAAGTTGAGATCTCCCGCCTCAACCGCGTCGGCAATAGTCCTGACCGCCAAAAATTTCCCGCGCGAGAACCCGGCGCTCCGCACGGTCTCCTCATCGAGCAAGAGATAAGACTGAGGCTCCAGCGCCCCCGGCAGTTTTTCGAACCGCCCCCAGATTGCGGCGGCGCTTTGTACTGAAAGCTGCTGCCCGCAGATCACCTTGGCCATGCCGGCAAATCCCTTGGGATTGACCCTTGGCAACACCGCCCCCACGCGCTCCCGCATCGGCAGCAATTGCGGCACCATGGCAATCAGATGGTCGAGATGCACCGCAACCCCTTCAGCGGTATCGATCCGCGGTGACGCTCCGGGCGCAAAAGTGGTAGTCGGTAAAATCATGAAAGAACCAATTCTTCGTTTCGCCCCGAGCCCCAATGGGCGCCTGCATCTCGGCCACGCGCTTTCTGCACTCGTGACCTGGCAGGCCGCTGAAATTTTCGGCGGCACGGTGCTTTTGCGCATCGAAGACATCGACATCACGCGCTGTAAACCCGAATTTACCAAGAGTATTTTTGAGGACCTGAAATGGCTCGGCGTCTCCTGGCCCGAACCCGTTCTGATTCAGTCCACCCGCTTCGAGATTTATGCCGAGGCCGCCAATCGCCTGCGCCAGCGCGATCTCATCTATCCCTGCTTCTGCTCCCGGTCCGACATCGCATCCAAGGCCGAGGATACCGACCCCGACGGCGCCCCCATCTATCCCGGCACCTGCAAGCACCTCTCCAATGCCGAGCGCATCGAGCGGCTCGAACGCGGCGATCCCGTCCAGTTCCGGCTCCATACCGACCGCGCCATTGAAGAGGCCGGCGTGCTGACCTTCACCGTCATCGGCCCCACGCTGCGCGATCGCCCGCAAGTCCGCTACGCCCGCCCCCAGCGCTGGGGCGATGTGGTGCTGCAGCGCAAGGATATCGGCACCAGCTACCACCTCAGCGTCGTGGTCGACGATGCCGCCCAGAACGTGACGCACATCACCCGCGGCCGCGACATGGAGGCGGCAACCGACATCCACGTTCTCCTCCAAATGCTGCTGGGTTTTCCGACGCCCATCTACCACTTCCACCGCCTCCTCCTCGGCGACGACGGGCAGAAACTGGCCAAATCCAAAAACAGCAAAACCCTCGCCGATTTGCGCAGCGAGGGCTGGACTGCCGATAATGTGCGAAGGGCTGTGGGTTTCTAGGCCGCCAGCTTCTTCGCCCCCATCAACTCCTCCACCGTCGCGGCCACCGCCTCCTCGAACGGCGTCCCGAAATCCGCCCCCAAAATCCCATCAAGCCGTGGATCGACCAGTTCCATCTCGTTGAGCCACAGATACCGCATGCGATAGATATCGCGCATGATCGGGTTGAAAAGCCCCACCGCCCGGATCATCCACCACTGCAGCGGCGATACCGTAACCTTCTCCGGCAATGCCGTCTGAATCGCGCCCATCATCTGCCCATGCGACACCCAGTGCCCGGCAAAATGGAAGTTTTCAAATTTTCCGAGCGTGGCCCGCTTCTCCGCCAGCACGGTGAAGGCACGCGCAAGATCGGGCAGATAGGCCCAGCTATGGCGCAGGTTCAGCGCACCCATATTGTATAATTTGCCCCTAGCGATATCCATCATCATCGCCGCCTCGAACCATTCGCCACGATTGCCCGGCCCGAAGAAATCTCCGCCGCGCAAAATGATCGTCTGGAATTTCCCTGCCGCCGAAGCCTCGCGCAGCAGCGTCTCGAGCCGGATGCGGATTTCTCCGCGCGGCGCTTCGGCGCTCTGCCGGGTTGCCGGCGAAATCGTCCGATCCCCGGCCCGATAATTGTAGATCGTTCCCGGAAACAGCAGCGTCTTGCCGCTATTATCAAGCGCATCAATGACAACCTGCAATTGCTTTTCCGAGCGACCATTACCCCACTGGTGATAGGGCAGGTGCAGCGCATGCACGACCACATCGGCATCGGCAATCGCCGCCCGCACCACCGCGACATCATCGGCATCGCCAGCGACAAACGTCGTGCCGCTCACTGGCTTGCGGTTTGTCCGCCCCAGCCCCGTCACGCTCCAGCCCGCATCGCGGAAGGCTATCATCGCCGCATTGCCGATATGGCCGTTGCTGCCCAGAACCGTCACTTTACCCTTGGTCATTCTGCGTCTCCTTGACTTGCTGGAGACCAAAATGCCCGCTACAGATTTTTATAGCGATTGGCCAAATTTCGAGATTTGATATTCAATCATGAATAGAGAGCCTGACTGGTCCCTGTGGCGCAGCTTTGCCGGTGTCATCGAGCATGGCTCGCTTTCCGCCGCCGCCCGCGCCCTCAATTCGAGCCAGCCGACCATCGGCCGCCATATCGAGCTGCTTGAATCCCAGCTCGGCCTGCAGCTCTTCGAGCGCAGCCTTTCCGGCCTCAAGCCGAACAGCACGGCCCTAAAACTCTATGGCCCCATAGCGCAGGCGCAGACGGCGGTTGCCGAAGCCAATATGATGGCCGAGGGCGCCCAGGACGATACCGGCGGCACGGTTCGCATCACCGCCAGCGCCATGATCTCAAACTACGTGCTGCCCGAAATCCTCGTGCCGACCCGCGCCCTCCATCCGCGCATCGCGCTGGAAATCGTCCCCTCGGATTCAGCCGAAAACATCCTGATGCGCGAGGCCGATATCGCCATCCGCATGTTCCGCCCGACTCAGCTCGAACTGGTCACAAAACACCTCGGTGACATTGCCCTCGTCCCCGCCGCCCACGAACGCTACCTCGCCCGCCGCGGCCGGCCCACGACACTCGCCGAACTCTGGCAACACGATATGCTGGGGTTTGATCGTTCCAGCGCCATCGTCACCCACGCGCGAAAACTCGGCTTCTCGCTCAACCGTGAAAATTTCGTCATCCGCTCCGATGACCAGCCGCACCTCTGGGAATTGCTGCGCGCCGGGCTCGGCATCGGCTTTGCCCAGGCCAATCTCGTGCGCCGCACGCCGGGGCTGGTCGCGCTGCCCATCGACATTGCCATACCGCCTCTGCCGGTCTGGCTCACGACGCACAGGGAATTGTACACCTCCCACCGCATCCGCGCTGTTTATGATGCCTTGGCGGCGGGCCTTCTCGCCTATATTGAGAGCTGAACCGGCAAGGAGGCCAAACCCATGCAAACTCTTCTCAATATCGGCATCGCGCTGGCCCTGCTGTTTGTCATCGTCGTCCTCGGCATGGGCCTCTGGAACATGACCAAGGGCGGTTCGTCCAATACCAGCCAGCGCCTCATGCGCCTGCGCGTCATGGGCCAGGCCGTCGCCATCCTCTTGCTGATTGGCGCCCTGTTCTTCTTCGGCGGCGGCCGCGGCTAACTTGCCGCTTTCTCGTAACTTCGCTGATCCGCTTACGGGTGTGGGGAGATTCACGTCAGGGCGAGGCGAAAATGGCTATTTTTGAGAACCGGAGCGGAGCGTACATCAGTACGTGAGCACCGGAAGCGCAGAAAATGGCCGTTTGCAGCCCGACATCACGTGAATACCGGCGCACCAGAGGAGAAAAACCCTGTTCCTGCCCCTGCATGACGTCAATCCGCATCGCCATGTCAGATTTCCCTACGTCACCTATGGGTTGATCGCGCTCAATATTCTGGTCTTTGCCGTCCAGGCAGCGCTTCCGCCGGCCGCCTTTGATGAAGCGACGATCTATTTCGGCATGATCCCCATCGTCGTGCGCGATGTCTATCCCGCGCCCCTTCCCTGGCTGCCCGATTGGGCAACGTTGGTCACCTATGCCTTCCTCCACGCCGATTGGCTGCATCTTCTTTCGAACATGCTGTTCCTCTGGGTGTTTGGCGACAATATCGAAGACGCCATGGGGCATCTGCGCTTCCTCGTCTTCTATCTTCTTTGTGCCGTGCTCGCCGGCCTCGCCCATCTGCTCTTCAACCTCGATGGCAATGGCCCGCTGATCGGTGCCTCCGGCGCCGTGGCCGGCGTCATGGGCGCCTATATCCTTCTCTTCCCCCATGCCCGCGTCTTCGTCCTCGCGCGCATCGTCATCCCCATTCCCTTGCCGGTCCCCGCCTTCTGGATGCTGGGCTTCTGGGTCGCCACGCAGCTCTTCTATGTGGTCATAGGATCGCAGGAATCTGTCGCCTGGTGGGCCCATATCGGCGGCTTCGTTGCCGGCGTCGGGCTCGCCGCGGTCATGCGCCGCCGCGATGTCATGCTCTTTGGCGGCCGCTAGCGGGCGAAGAGAGTTTCTTTACCCTGACCTGCTAAGGTTCCTGCGTCTTGTAGTATTGCGTCAGGAAGACCACAAATGGACAGCGATCTCGCCTCGAGCCTCATGGTGGCCCGCACGGCCCAGACCCAGCAATCGGTCCAACTCGCCGTCTTCAAGAAGTCGCACGACATGCAGACCCAGCTTCTCGACATGCTGCTGCAGCCGGCCCAGGCAACCCTTCCGCCGGGCCAGGGCACGCAGGTCGACAAGACCGCCTGAGACCTCTCCGATGAGCAATGCCCTTGGGTCAAGCACATCGGTCATGATCAACCGCATCGCCACCCGCGAAGGCGCCTCCCCGAACACGCTCCTGGCGCAAGTCGCAAAAATGCGCGGCGAAATGGCGCTCACGCAAAACAAGGCAGAGCCCGAGGCCCTGCCTGCCATTGTGCGCAATCCCGTAAACGGGGCTGAAGTGGATATGCTGGTCTAGCCGCGCAGCCCGATCAGCGCTTCGACCACCGCCCTGCCATCCTTGCTGTGCCACTCCGCCGGCCCCTGCAGCACGGCGAGTTCGCACCCTTCCGGATCAAGCAGCAACGTCGCCGGCAGGCCCACGGCCACCGCTTCGCGCTTCAGCCGGTCAAACGCCGCAAACGTGTTGTCGGCATAAAGCGGCAGGTTCTCAAACTTGCCCTCGGCCAGAAATTCCTCGGCCTTGGCCAATCCGCCCTCGCCGATATCGAGATTGATCGGCACCACCTGGAACTTGTCCGAGTTGTATTCCGTCGCAATCGCATCGAGCGCCGGCATTTCCTCACGACAGGGCACGCACCAGCTCGCCCAGAAATTGACGAGAAGCGCCTTGCCCGAAAAATCGCCCAGCGTCATCTCGGTGCCGTCAGCGCTCTTGAACGCCAAATCCGCATAGCCGCGGCCTTCGCCGGTCCCATTCAGCGCCGCAAGTTCGCCTACCGCCGCCGCATCGACGATCTGCGCCTGCGCCGCCTGCACTGGGCAGGAGTTGGCCGAGGCGGCATTGCCGAGATAAACCCACGCCGCTATAGCTACGCCCAATCCGGCAACCCCCATCGCCGCATAAGGCTGCCAGCGCCGCGGTGCTACTGGCTTGGCTGCGTTGGTGTCCGACATGGGCTACTCCTGAAAGGCAAACGATGAGCAACAAGATGTGGGGTGGACGGTTTGCATCCGGCCCCGACGCCATCATGGAAGAAATCAACGCTTCGATCGGTTTCGACCAGCGCCTGTTCCGCCAGGATATTGCCGGATCAAAGGCCCATGCCACAATGCTCGCCGCAACGGGCATTCTGACGCAGACCGATCGCGACGCTATCCTTGCCGGTCTAGACGAGGTGCTGGCGGAAATCGAGAACGGCTCGTTCAAATTCTCGCGGGCTCTCGAAGACATCCATATGAATGTCGAATCGCGTCTGCGCGAAAAGATCGGCGATGCCGCCGGGCGCCTCCACACGGCGCGCTCGCGCAACGACCAGGTCGCGACCGATTTCAAGCTCTATGTCCGCGACACCATCGATCATCTGGTCGCCCAGATCCACACGCTGCAGCTGGCTCTGGTCAAGCGCGCCGAGGAAGAGGCCGAGACCATTCTTCCGGGCTTCACCCACCTGCAGAACGCCCAGCCGGTGACCTTCGGCCACCATCTCCTCGCCTATGTCGAAATGCTGGGCCGCGATGCCGGCCGCCTGACCGACGCCCGTCGTCGCCTCAACGAAAACCCGCTCGGCTCCGCCGCGCTGGCCGGCACCCCCTATCCCATCGACCGCGACATGACGGCCAATGCCCTCGGCTTTGACCGCCCCACCGCCAATTCGCTCGATGCCGTCGCCGATCGTGATTTCATTCTCGAGACCCTTGCCTCCGCCGCAATCTGCGCCATGCACCTGTCCCGCTTTGCCGAGGAAATGGTCATCTGGTCCTCGGCCCAGTTCGGCTTCATAAAACTTTCGGACAAGTTCACCACCGGCTCGTCCATCATGCCGCAAAAGCGCAATCCGGACGCCGCCGAACTGGTGCGTGCCAAGATTGGCCGCATCATGGGTTCGCTCAATTCCCTGCTCGTCGTCATGAAGGGCCTGCCGCTCGCCTATTCCAAGGACATGCAGGAAGATAAGGAAGTCGCCTTCGACGCCCTCGACGCGCTCTCCCTTTCGCTTGCCGCCATGACCGGCATGGTCTCGGACCTGCAGCCGAACCACGCCAAGATGCACGCCTCGGCCTCGGCTGGCTTTTCGACCGCCACCGACGTCGCCGACTGGCTGGTGCGCGAGCTGAACATCCCCTTCCGCGATGCCCACCACATCACCGGCCAGGTCGTCGCCCTCGCCGAGTCCAAGAATTGCGGTCTCGAAGGTCTGACCATCGAGGACTTCAAGACCATTGATGAGCGCATCGACTCCCGCATCCACAAGGTGCTCACCGTCGAAGCATCAGTCGCCGCCCGCAAATCCTATGGTGGCACCGCGCCGATCAACGTCCTCGCGCAAGCCGCCCGCTGGAAATCGGCCCTCACCGGCGAAGACCACGAGCCGCGCGCCCTCGCCAAGAAAAAGCATGGCGGACACGGCGACGGCGGGGTTGAGTAACACAGGCACTCGGCAGACAATGGCGACCTCAGGTTGAATTTTGAGGTCGCCACCATGCCCGCGTCCCGCATTCAAAGACTGACCACGGCGCATGTCGCGCACGTTCATCGCGACATTCCCGACCCCGGCCCAGTCCTGATCGAAGGCTATCGTCCCGCGACCGAAGCGGACTATGCCGCCGAGATCAACCGCATCATCGCCACGGCGCCGACGCCGGACGATGTCTGGGTTTTTGCCAGTGGCTCCCTGATATGGAACCCGGCCTACCAGTATGTCGAGCAGCGCGTCGGCGTAGCGCCGGGCTGGCGACGCTCCTTCACCCTTGGCTGGGACTATCGCTTTCGTGGCAGCGTCGATAAGCCGGGCCTGATGATGGCCATTGACCGGGGCGGCCAGTGTCGCGGCGTTGTCCACCGCCTGCCGCCCGAAACGCTGCGCGAGCAACTCGATACCCTCATCCATCGCGAAATGAGCATGGTTCCGACCGCCTTTCCCGCCCGGTGGATCAGCGTTCATACGCCGGAAGGGCGCGTTCACGCCCTGACCTTCCCGATGAACCGCAAGAGCAGCCGCTACATTGGCGGCCTAAGCCCCGAGGCAACCGCCGATGTTCTGGCCAGCGCCTGCGGCTTCCGGGGCTCCATGGCCGAATACCTGCGCGCCACGGTCGAGCAGCTCGAATCTCTGGGCATTCACGATACCTATCTCTGGAAGCTTCAGTCCCTCGTGGCCGACCGGATCGAGGCCGCGCATGGCGGCCATGGCCGAGACAGGGTTGAGTAGGCGACTGCACTCGGGCAATCTGAACGCCGAATCCTGAGCGTTCACCGCGTCATCCCCGCGAAAACGGGGCTCTCTTCACCGCCAGGGATTCTCGCTTTCGCGGGAATGACGCTGTGGGTCTTGGGAGAAGACGGAGGCCGAATGCCTAAAGACCAGCGACAAATGCGCCTCACCTCGCGCCATGTCGCCTATCTCCAGCCCGATACCGTAGTGGAAGCCCTGCCCCCGCCACCCGAGGGCATGAGCGAAGCAAGCGAAGCCGACCACCGCGACACCATCGCCAAATTCTTCGGTCCCGACGACCACGACGAGACCTGGGTTTTTGCCTATGGCTCGCTGATCTGGAAGCCGGCCTGCGACTATGTCGAAGTGCGCACCGGTCTCCTCCACGGCTGGCACCGCGCCTTCTGCCTTGGCTGGAACAACCGCTTTCGCGGTAGCGATGCCAATCCCGGCCTCATGCTCGCGCTCGATCGCGGCGGCGCCTGCAAGGGCGCTCTTTATCGCCTGCCGGCCGACAAGCGCGACGAGAACCTGATCAAACTGTTCGAGCGTGAAATGGGCTGGAAGCCCACCGCCTTCCCCCCGCGCATGGTCACGGTCCGCTCCGGCGACCGCACCATCCGCGCCCTCACCTTCTGTATCGACCGCAATTCCGGCCGCTACATTTCGGGCCTCTCGGAAAACCAGATCGCCGACGTCCTCGCCAAGGCTGTCGGCACCCGCGGCTCCATGGCCGAGTATCTGTTCTCGACCGTCGAACACCTCGAACAGATGGGCCTCCACGACGCCCATCTCTGGCGCCTCCAGAACCTTGTCGCCGAGCGCATCGAAGCCGTTTATGAGACGGATCGATAAGTCTCACTTTTGTTTTTTGGGCCTTTGGCTTACGACAGCCCCAAGTTCATCCACACACTCGGTTGTCATCCCGGCGCAGGCCGGGATCCACCCTGAGATGCAGCAAGATCCCATAGCTCAAGATGGCCCCCGGCCTGCGCCGGGGTGACGTTCTGAGCGGGGGATAAAAAGGGCAAAATGGTCCACCATTTCAACCACCGCGACGGCACCCTCTATGCCGAGGACGTCAACCTCAACGAGCTGGCTGAAAAGGTCGGCACGCCCTTTTACGTCTATTCTTCAGCGACCCTCCGCCGCCACGTCCGCGTCGTGCGCGACGCCTTTGAGGGCATCCCGACGCTGATGGCCTATGCCATGAAGGCCAATTCCAATCAGGCCGTGCTCACCCTGATGGCCCATGAAGGCTGCGGCGCCGACGTGGTCTCAGGCGGCGAACTCCAGCGTGCCCTCGCCGCCGGCATTCCCGCTGAAAAGATCGTCTTCTCGGGCGTCGCCAAAACCGTCGCCGAAATGCGCCAGGGCCTCACCGCCGGCATCAAGTGTTTCAACGTCGAGAGCGAGCCCGAACTCGAACGCCTCTCCATGATCGCGTCCGACATGGGCCTCACCGCCCGCGTCTCGGTCCGCATCAATCCCGATGTCGATGCGCGCACCCATGCCAAGATTTCGACGGGCAAGAGCGAAAACAAGTTCGGCATCTCCTATAAGCGCGCCCGCGAAGTCTATCGCCGCATCGCCGAGCTTCCGAACATCGTCGCCGTCGGCGTCGATATGCACATCGGCAGCCAGATCACCGATCTCGAACCTTTTGGGAACGCCTTCGGCCTCATGGCTGAACTGGTCAAAGCCCTGCGCGAAGACGGCCACGACATCCACCATGTCGATGTCGGCGGCGGCCTCGGCATTCCCTATCACCACGATCAGGAAGCCCCGCCGCATCCGGAAGCCTATGCGAGCGTTGTCCGCGACAAGATCGGCCAACTCGGCTGCACCCTCGTCATCGAGCCCGGCCGCCTCCTTGTCGGCAATGCCGGTATCCTCGTCACCAAGGTCGAATATGTGAAGGAAGGCTCGTCCAACTTCATCATCGTCGACGCGGCCATGAACGACCTGATCCGCCCAACGCTCTACGAAGCCCATCACGACGTCGAACTGGTCAACCAGTCCAACCTCCCGCCCATCACCGGCGACATCGTCGGCCCCGTCTGCGAAACCGGCGACTATCTTGCCAAGGGTCGCACGATTCCGGGCGTGAAAGAGGGCGACCTGCTCTCGATCATGAGTGCCGTTGCCTATGGCGACGTAATGGCCTCGACCTACAACTCGCGTCCACTCATCCCCGAAGTTATGGTCGACCCCGCCAGCTTGAACGTCAACCTCACGCG
>NZ_JBEVLL010000160.1:0-7476 GCF_040509215.1 Devosia sp. | reverse complement strand
GGTCACGTTTGGCATATTCGATGAGGTTTTCCGGACCCTGCTCGAAAGAACCAAGCAGCTCGGGATCAACCTCCACCTTCCAGCCGCCACGGGCCAGAAGCGCCGCCTCGACATAGTCGTGGCTCAAAATATGCCCGCCATAGGGCGGCTTCCCGGACAGCACCGGCAGGCCGCAGCAGGAGGCAAAGGCGCGCACGCGCACAATGGCATTATGCCCCCAATAGGGGCCGTCCTCGCCCTGCAGCAGGGCAGAGCCGCGGGCAAAATAGCGCGAAAAATAGGCCGAGGAATAAGCCATCATCCGCCCGAACAGCGTACGCGCGGCAATAACCACCGGCACGGTCTGCAACAGCCCGAGCTTGGCATCGGTATCCATGCGCCGCACCATGGCCAGCATGGTGTCGGCTTCCATCAGGCTGTCGGCATCGAGAATGATGGCATAGTCATAGGCCGCGCCCGAGCGCGCAATAAAGTCTTCGATATTGCCAGCCTTGCGGCCGACATTGCGCTCGCGGCGGCGATAAAAGATGCGCCCCGGCGCTTCCGGCTCGACAATCAGCCGTTCGAATTCGCTTGCTTCCTCGGCCGCAACCTCAAGCGAAGTCGTGTCCGAGAGAATGGCGAAATGAAAATGCTCGCCAAGACCCTTGGCAACGATCTGCCGGTTCATCGCGGCGATACGCGCAAAGGTTTCGACGGGGTCTTCGTTGTAGATCGGCACGAGAACGGCGGTCTTGCCTTCGGGCCGTGTCAGGTCGAGCAGCCCCCGGGACTTGGGCGAGAGAGCGCCCAAAAGGCCGATCGTGCCGCCCCAGACGAGCCAGAAGCCCGTCAGGACCAGAAGAATGGTGCGAACCCAGTCGAGAAAGACCGGGCGATTGCCCCCGATCAGGTCGAGAAAGGCAATGCCGGCGGTCAGGCTCACGGCCGCGGCGAAGCCCAGCGTGAGTAGCCGCAGCCACCCAGCCCGCCCCGTGGTTAGCCGATTACCCATTCACCAGTCCTAGTTGCGCTGCCAGACGAGGAAGAAGGCCTTGAAGAAGCCGCCAAAGGCCGAGCCGCGCTCAAGCGTCTGCTTGGGCATGGCGAGCGGGGCATTGGGAAGGCCGTCTATGGGCTGAAAGGGCTGGTGCTTCATGCAGGTTCTCCGCGCCACTGGTAAAGCCAGGCTTCCGTCAGTGGTTCGCCGCCGGAACCAATGCTGGCCCGCAGCTCGATAAGGTTCTGACCTTCTGTCTCGACATCGAGGACCAGACGCCAAAGTCCGTTGGCGTCGATCTGCGAGAAGGTCGACGAGGTAATTTCACCGGCCGATGCCTTGGCATCGACTTCGAAGATCGTGTCCGGCGACAGCTCTGCGAGACGCCCGCCATCGAAGTCGATGACGAATTTCCGCAGGGTCGCCGCGTTTTCGACGCCGGAGACGCCACCCTGGCCGATGCGGGTTTCAACCACATGCGCCAGTTCGTCGTGCTCCTGCGCAACGAGGTCACCCCAGATCAGGCGATAGCCATATTCGCGTGCATCGCCGGCCTTGGGGGCTTCGTTCGGAATCCAGAACGCCGCAATGTTGTCATCGGTTTCCGACTTTGCCGGAATTTCGATCAGACGCACCTGGCCCTGGCCCCAATCATGGGTCGGCTCGACGCGCATCGAGGGGCGGCGCTCGTAATGGGCGCCGGCATCCTGATAGTCGTCAAAGTTGCGATTGCGCTGATAAAGGCCAAAGGCCTTCATATTGGCATCCCAGAAGAAGGAATTGCCAAGCTGGGGCGTGTTGTTGAGCTGGCGCCATTGCGGCAGGCCGGCTTCGGGCTCGAAGACGAGGCCGCTGCAATCATGCACCTGCGGACGGTAGTCGTCGAACTGGTGGCGATTGGTCTCGGCGTAGAGGAACATCGAGGTCAAAGGCGCAATGCCGATTTCCCCGATATCGCTGCGGAAGTAGAGCCGCGCGGTAACGTCCATCACCGTTTCCTGCCGCTCCTGGTTCGCAGGCGAAATCAGGAAGCGATAGGCGCCGGTCACGCTCGGGCTTTCAAGCGCGGCATAGACCGTCAGCGGGCCATCGCCTGTGGGGCGCTCGACATAGAACTCGGAGAAACGCGGAAATTCTTCCGGGCCTTCGCGCCAGGAATTGATGAGCAGGCCACGCGCGCTCGAACCATAGATATTGCCGCGGCCAAGGGCGCGGAAATAGCTGGCGCCGAGGAAGGCGACGAGTTCGTCAGCCAAGTCCGGAGTGTTGATCGGATAGTTGATGCGGAAGCCGGCAATGCCGGGAAACTCCGCCGTCTCGATGGTCTTGCGCTCTGCATCGTCATCGAAGTGATAGATGAAGTCTTCGCTGTCGAAGGCGAAGGGATGCGCGTCGCCATCGGTGATCTCATAGACCGACACGGTTTCCTTGAACAACCAGCCGGGCGGGAAGGCCTGGATCTGGAAGCCGTGGTCGTCGCCACGCCAGCGCGCTTTTTCCGTATTGAACTGCACGCGGCGATAGCCGTCGTAATTGAGGCCCGTATAGACCGGGGAGTCGATCAGGACGGGGCTCTGATAGGGCTGAGCCGCCAGGTCCTTCATGCGCTGGGAGAAGCTTTCGTAATCGAACGCACCGGACATGGGCTCGATCGCGAAGACCATCTGGGTCAGCGATGTTGAAGACAAAAGGGCGATGGAAGCGGCGGCGCCGGAAAGAAAGGCGCGGCGAGACAGTCGATTATTTGGGGCGGTGAGCATTTGTGACGCTTGTTGTTCTTCGCTATCCATCAATTTCCGGCAACGTCGCCAAGCCGGTAAAGTTGTCGCATGGCGGGCATGCAGCAAACGCATGGCGCAATGCTGCCTAAAAACCGCCTTGAAACCGTCTTCACCGTCTCGTGATGAGCAGGTGAGGCTGAGCTAAGGGGCAAATGGGGCGAAAGACTGGCGCATGAAGAAAACGTTAAAAATCTGTCACATGACAGAAAGGAAAAACCCCGGGAGTCAGTGACTTCCGAGGTTGCGGTGCGCGATTTGTCGCAGTCGCCAAAGAGTCGACTTTGCTTCTCGTCAGGGCTTTAGCCGTTGCCGCCGGGTGCCGTTTTCAGGCAATTCCGCCCAGACAGACATATTTGATCTCGACAAAGTCCTCGATGCCATAGCGCGAGCCCTCCCGACCTAGTCCGGAAGACTTCACACCGCCAAATGGCGCTTCGGCCGTCGAGACGAGCCCGGTATTGACTCCGACCATCCCATATTCGAGCGCCTCGGCCACCCGCCACACCCGGCTCAGGTCCCGCGCATAGAAATATGAGGCGAGCCCAAATTCGGTATCATTGGCCTGCGCGATGACATCGGCCTCGTCCTTGAACCGGAACAGCGGCGCCACCGGCCCAAAAGTCTCTTCCCGCGCCACGGCCATATCCGCCGTCACATCGGCCAGCACCGTCGGCTCATAGAACGTGCCCCCGAGCGGCGACACCTTGCCCCCGCGCAAAACCTTTGCGCCTTTCCCCAGCGCATCGGCGACGTGCTCTTCCACCTTCTCGAGCGCCGCCTCATCGATCAGCGGCCCCAGAATGACGCCCTCGTCAAAACCATTGCCGGTCTTCAGCGTCCCGACGGCCGTGCTGAGCTTTTCGGCAAAGGCGTCGTACACCCCGTCCTGCACATAGATGCGGTTGGCGCAGACGCAGGTCTGCCCATTGTTGCGGAACTTGGCGATCAGCGCCCCGGCAACCGCCGCATCGAGATCGGCATCGTCAAAAACGATAAACGGCGCATTGCCCCCCAGCTCCAGCCCCAGTTTCTTGATCGTCGGCGCACTCTGCTTGTAGAGCTCGGCGCCAACCTCGGTGGACCCGGTAAAGGTCAATTTCCGCACGATCGGATTGGCGGTCATCTCCGCCCCGATTTCTTTCGCGGAGCCGGTCACGACACTAAAAAGCCCCTTGGGCAATCCGGCGCGCTCGGACAGCACGGCAATAGCAATGGCCGAGAACGGCGTCTGTGACGCCGGCTTCAAAACCATCGCGCACCCCGCCGCCAGCGCCGGCCCCGCCTTGCGGGTAATCATCGCATTGGGAAAATTCCACGGCGTAATCGCCGCGACGACCCCGATCGGCTGCTTCATCACCATGATCCGCGCATCGGGTCGATGGCCGGGGATCAGGTCGCCATAGACCCGCCGCGCTTCTTCCGCGAACCACTCGATAAAGCTTGCGCCATAGACGATCTCCCCCGTTGCCTCGGCCACGGGCTTGCCCTGCTCAAGCGTCAGGATCTTGCCCAGATCCTCCTTGTTCTCGATCATCAGCTCGAACCATCGCCGCAGGATATTGGAGCGTTCCTTGGCCGTCCGCTTCGCCCAGGTCTTCTGCGCGCCCTCGGCAAATTCAATGGCTTCGCGCGTTTCGGCAGTGCCAAGCTTGGGCACATGCCCGATCACCTCGCCCGTCGCCGGATTGGTCACTGCAATGCCCGCTCCATCCGCTTCGATCCAGCGCCCCCCCACAAGTGCGGCCTGGCGAAAAAGCGAATTATCCTTGAGCTGCATGTCCGGCTCCCTTTGGCGCATTCAAATTCGTTGGGCTCAACATATACCCAGGCTCGCGATGATGGACACCCACCGGGCTTGCGCCATCTCTGTTCCACTTGTACCCAACGGAAACTGACGCCCAAAAGGAGAGCCCCAAGATGAAATCCCGCGCTGCCGTTGCCTTCGCACCCGGAAAGCCCCTGGAAATCGTCGAGATCGACGTCGCCCCGCCCAAGAAGGGCGAAGTGCTGATCAAGATCACCGACACGGGCGTCTGCCACACCGACGCGTTCACCCTCTCCGGCGATGACCCGGAAGGCCTGTTCCCGGTCGTCCTCGGCCATGAAGGCGCGGGCGTAGTCGTCGAAGTCGGCGAAGGCGTCACCTCGGTCAAGCCGGGCGACCACGTCATCCCGCTCTACACTGCCGAATGCGGCGAATGCCTCTTCTGCAAGTCGGGCAAAACCAATCTCTGCACCGCCGTCCGCGCCACCCAGGGCAAGGGCGTCATGCCCGATGGCACCACCCGCTTCTCCTATAATGGCCAGCCGCTCTACCACTATATGGGCTGCTCGACCTTCTCCGAATACACGGTCGTTGCCGAGGTCTCCCTTGCCAAGATCAACCCCGAAGCCAATCACGAGCACGTCTGCCTTCTCGGTTGCGGCGTCACCACCGGCATCGGCGCCGTGCACAACACGGCCAAGGTGCAGGAAGGCGATAGCGTCGCCGTCTTCGGTCTCGGTGGCATTGGCCTTGCCGTCATCCAGGGCGCCCGCCAGGCCAAGGCCGGCCGGATTTTTGCAATTGACACCAATCCGGGCAAATTCGATCTCGCCAAGGAATTCGGCGCGACCGATTGCATCAACCCCAAGGACCATGACAAACCGATTCAGCAGGTCATCGTCGAAATGACCGGCTGGGGCGTCGACCACTCGTTCGAGTGCATCGGCAATGTCAACGTCATGCGCGCCGCACTTGAATCGGCCCATCGCGGCTGGGGCCAGTCGATCATCATCGGCGTCGCCGGCGCCGGCCAGGAAATCTCCACCCGCCCGTTCCAGCTCGTCACCGGCCGCAAATGGATGGGCACCGCCTTCGGCGGCGTCAAGGGCCGCACCCAGCTCCCCGGCATGGTCGAAGACGCGATGGCCGGCAAGATCGACCTCAAACCCTTCGTCACCCACACCATGGGCCTCGACGAGATCAACCACGCTTTTGATCTGATGCACGAAGGTAAATCCATCCGCTCGGTCATCAAGTACTGATTTTTTGACCCATTCACGGTGTCGTTCCCGCGAAAGCGGGAATCCCTGCTTCAAACGGAGATCCCCGCTTTAGCGGGGATGACACCCGTTGGCTTGAACGGACCCAAACAATGAACCTCATCGAACAACACGCCAGCTTCGGCGGCACGCAGAGCGTTTTCCGGCACACGTCGAAAACCCTCAACTGCGACATGACCTTCGGGATTTTCGTGCCTCAGCACGCAGAGGGCACTCGCCTCCCGGTCATCTACTGGCTCTCCGGCCTCACCTGCACCGAGCAGAATTTCATCACCAAATCGGGCGCCCAGGCCTATGCCGCCGAACACGGCGTCATCGTCGTCGCCCCCGACACCTCGCCCCGCGGCGATGACGTTGCCGACGACCCGGCCTACGACCTCGGCAAGGGCGCCGGCTTCTACCTCAACGCCACAGAGGAGCCGTGGGCAGCCCACTTCCGCATGTACGACTACATCGTGGAAGAACTCCCCGTGCTGATCGAAGCCAATTTCCCGGTGGACGATCGCCGTTCCATCATGGGCCACTCCATGGGCGGCCACGGCGCTCTCACCATCGCCCTTAAAAACCCCGGCCGCTACCGCGCCGTCTCGGCCTTCTCGCCCATCGTCGCGCCAAGCCAGGTCCCCTGGGGCGAAAAGGCCTTCACTGCCTATCTCGGCCCCGATCGCGAGACCTGGAAACAGTATGACGCGACCGCGCTCCTCGCCTCGGCCACCGAGCGCCTTCCCATCCTCATCGACCAGGGCGACGCCGACGATTTCCTGCTCACCCAGCTAAAACCCGAAATCTTCACCGCCGAAGCCAGGCGCCTCGATCACCCGGTCACCCTCAACCTGCGCCCGGGCTACGATCACTCCTTCTATTTCATCGCCAGCTTCATCGGCGAGCACATCGCCCACCACGCGGCAGCGCTGAAAGCCTGACGGCCCTTGACGGCCGCCATAATGCCCGCACTATCGCGGCCGTTGAACAAGAGCAGAGCCCCATGAGCGAGCAGGAACGCCGCCCCTTCGTCAGTGCCCGCACGGTGGCCGAACGCGCTGGCGTGTCGCGCTCGGCCGTGTCCCGCACCTTTACCGATGGCGCTAGCGTTTCCGAAGAAACCCGCCGCAAGGTGCTCGAAGCAGCCGGCGAGCTTGGCTACCACGTCAATCACCTCGCCCGGGGCCTGCGCGAGCGCAGCAACATCGTCTGCCTCGTCGTTGCTGACATGACGACCCCCATCCGCGCTCGCCTCGTAGATGTCCTGACGCGAAAACTGCAGGCCGCCGGCAAGGTGATCATGATCATCAATACCGGCACCGACGAGGAAAGCGTCGCCGCTGCGCTGCGCCAGACCCTCAACTACCGCGCCGACGCCACGGTGGTCCTCTCCGGTACCCCCTCGGCAAAGCTGATCGAAACCAGCCTCGCCAATGGCCAGCAGGTTATCCTCATCAATCGCGACGATCCGCTGACCGGCTGCCATAATCTGAGCGTCGACAATGAAATGGCCGGGCGAGAAGCTTTCTTCCTGCTCCGCCGCGCCGGCTGCAAGCGTCTCGCCCTCGTCACCTCCACGGCGAGCACCGCGAGCCTCCTCGAACGCGAGCGCGTCTTTGTAGACGTCGCGAAAGCGGCCGGCATGTCCGTCACCGTCATGGCCTCAGGCCCCACCAATTACGCCTCGGG
>NZ_JBEVLL010000159.1:0-11559 GCF_040509215.1 Devosia sp. | reverse complement strand
AAAGATCGATGATCTGGTCGGCCACCTCTTCCGGCGTACCAAGCACCAGCCGGTGGTATCCTTCTGATCGCCGGACCGCTTCACGCGCCGTCAGCTTTTCGTGCGTCAGCAGGTCCGAAAGCCCGAGGCCCATGCCCACGGCCTGCAACCGGTTGGGATCGGGAATAAAACTCTCGCCGTCGAGCACCACATCCGGATCAAACGTATCCGGATCCAGTCCATTCTCCTTGATGAACCGCTTGATCAGCCCATCTTCCGAGCCCGCGCCACTGAAGAGCTCATGTTTGCGGTAGGCCTCCTCGCGCGTGTCCCCGACGATGGCGACAAGCCCCGGTACGATGCGGATTTCCGAAGTGTCGCGGCCGATCTCCCGAGCGCGATCAAAGACTTTCTTGCGGAAAGCCTGGCCCGCCGGGCGCGAGAGAATGTTGCAATAGATGATCTCGCCATGCCGCGCCGCAAGGTCGATCCCGCCTTCCGAAGCTCCTGCCTGCGCGATCACCGGATGCCCCTGCGGCCCCCGCGGAACATTGAGCGGCCCCTTAACCGAAAAATGGTCGCCGACATGGTCGATTGCCTGGGCCTGGCTCGCATCCCAGAACCGCTCGGGCGGCACTTCGCCCGCGCGTCGTGGGTCCCAGCTCGCCCAGAGTTTCTTGGCGACATCCAGGAATTCGCGCGCCTTGGCGTAGCGCACATCGCGCGGCGGCAGCGGCTCGCTGCCGAAATTGGCGGCAACCCCGGGATTGAACGAAGAGACGATGTTGATGATCAGCCGGCCGGCCGAAATGATATCGGTCGACTGCGTCCGTCGTGCCAGATTGTAGGGCGAATTATAGGTCGAAGACATGGTCGCAACGAAGCCGATGTCAGGCACCTGCGCTGCTAATGCCGTTACGAGGATCAGCGGGTCTATCGTGTGAAACGGCCGACTGTTCGGGTCCGTCATCATCGCGGGATGATCGGAGAAAAAGACGGAGTCAAAGCGCCCGCGATGGGCCAGTTGTGTCAGCCGCAGATAGTAGGCCGGGTCGGTGATTTCCTCGCGCGTCCCGGTGCGATACTTCCAGGCGCTGCCCAGATAACCCGTTGTATTGATGCCGACATTGAGATTGAGGCGGCGCCTGTAGTTGGTCATGTCAAAGTCCCGGCAGTCGTCTCAATAGGCCGCAGTAAAGCGGCGACGCACGAAGCGTCCCTGTTCGAGCTCATCGAGGATGGCCACGGCGAAGTCGGCCTCGGAAATGCGGCTATTGCCTTCGGCATCGCGCAAAAGCTGGTCCTCGCCGAGACGGAATTTCCCCGTGCGCTCGCCGGCTTTGATCTCGAGCGGCGGCGACACATAGGTCCAGTCGAGATCGTATTCGCCTCGCTTGAGAGCACGCACGATCTCACGGTTTCGCAGCGTATGCGCCTTGTGGTCTGCGGGATAAAAATCGCTGTCGACCACATCGACGCCGGGGCTCGCTTCAAGACTGCCGACCCCACCCACAAGGATGATCCGCTTCACTCCGCCCAGCTTGACCCCTTCGAAGAGCGATTCATGGGCGCGGCGGATGAGTTCGGCCGCCTCGTCGGCCGAGTGTTTTCGCAGACCCGGGCTATAGGCCGAGATCACGGCATCATGACCGGAGACGATCTTCGCTACAGCCTCTGTATCGGCAAGGTCAGCCGTCAGCGCGGTGAGGTTGGGTTCCGCCTCGAGCGCACTCGAATTGGTGACGGCGGTGACGCGCAGACCGCGCGACAGCGCTTCCTTGCGGATATTGCCGCCGATATTGCCGGAGGCGCCGAAGACGACGATGGACATGGAGTGGGGCTTTCTATGGTTCTACTCGGCGGCAACGCCCTTGAGGGCGCGACCGGCGGCGACATTGTTCTGCATGGCGGTGAGCGAGGAGCGCACGGCCTCGTAGCCGTGCTCGCGCATGGCGTTTTCGTAGTCGTTGAGCGCGGTGAGTATGGGCTTGCCCCGCTGGCGCGCGGCCACGAGCTGCGGCACGAGCAGGCCCGTGTCGTAAAGCGCGGTATTGCCGCCCAGAGCGCGGAAATATGTCATTGCGTGGATGGAATCGCCCAGAAGCGTCACCGGGCCGGTTTCCCAGATCGCACCAGGCTGTGACGAGCGCACTTTCAGCAGGGCTACGGTCGACGGATCGGTGTGGCGAATGAGCTTGAGAATGCGCTCGTCCCAATGGCTGATCTTTGCCAGCAGAACCTGCAAGAGTTCCGCGCCACCAAGGGTTTCGAGCACATCGTCTGACGCAAGCTCATCTAACTCATAGGCCGTGTTCCACCAGACATAGCTGGTGGTGTTGTTGAAGTGGAAACCAGCAATATCCCTGTGGGTCGGATCGTCTGTGCCGATGACGCCATGATGATCGAAGGCCGAAGGATCAACGCGATGACTGGTGATCATCAGGTTGTGGCCCTCGGTGGGGCGGATATTGGCATTGGTGTCGAGCAGGACGGCTTCGATTTCATGCGCCGCTGCGGCGTCGAGCGTCATCTTGCCGGCAAGCCGACGAACGCCCGTGTCTATGCTCTTGAGATCAGGCAGCAATTGACGTCGAACGGCAGAGCCCGCGCCGTCAGCGCCGACGAGGATATTGGAACGCACCCGCGACCCGTCGGCAAAATGCGACAGCACCGTGCCTTCTGGCTCGATCTCGTAGCGCAGGAACTGCTTGCCGGTCTGGATAACGTCTTCCAGACCCGACAGTAGGATTTGCCGAAGGGTGATGCGGCTCACCGATTTTTCGACATGGGTGTCCTCGACGCCGCGGCCCCAGGCGCTGCTCTCCACCGAGTTGAAATTCTCGTCGAGCGCGGTGTTTTCGGTCGGCGCGCGGCCAAGCGTTGCGAGAAACGCTTCGAAAAGATGGGCCGGCAGATTGGCCTCCAGCGCATCGAGGCCTCGTTGCCGCAGGCGCAGCCGAAACCCCTGCACGTAGTCGGCGCGCACGGTATCGCGCTCGAACACGGCCGCCTCGATGCCGTTCTTCTTGAGGCCCTGGGCAAGCGCTAGCCCGCCCGGACCGCCGCCGATAATGGCGATATCGACAAAGGGAGTGGTCATGCGGCCTCGCTGCGCCGGGCGGCGTCAAGCGCGCGTGGATCAATCCAGGCAGCGACGTCGAAGTCGGCGGGAATAAAACCCCATTCGAGGAGGAAATCCTTGAAATGGGAGAGGGCGTCGATCTGCTCGTCTTCGAGCGTGAGTTTGAGGTGGCGATGGACATTTGGGCCATTGGCGGCCCAGATCGCCTCTTCGGCGACGCCGATTTCCCGGGCGATGAAACGCACCGTGTCCTCGGGATGCGCCTCAGCCCAGGCGCCGACACGATCGACCGTTGCCACCAGTTCAGCCACGAGATCGGGCCGCTCATCGGCAAATTTCGCATCGACCGTCAGCGGGCGCGGCGTGCCGTTGTTGATGCGGATGCGGGCATCCGAATGGAAGCCGAATTCCGAAACTACGGTCGCGCCAATCTGATTGGCCAGCACGAGGCCTTCAGCGCCCTTGACGAAGAAGGCGTCGATCTCGCCGCGGGCGAGAGCCAGCAGTTCCTCGCCATAGGGGTAGCGGCGCTTGAGGCCGAGGAAGGCCGCATTGCTGATTTCGAGCAAAGCCGGCTCGCGCGCATCGAGATAGACGATCTCGACATCCCCTGCCGTCAGGCCCTCCAGCGAGAGCGCCGAGACGATGCCCTTGAGCGCCGTGGCACGCTGGAAGTCGACTATGCCACCAGCTTGCCGCGGCACGCCGACCTTGCGGCCTTTGAGGTCTTTGGCCGACTTGATGCCGGTCGCCGGCAGAGAGATGACTGCCTGGAATTCATCGGTCGTCGTGATGCCGACGATCCGCGTTTCGCGCCCGCCCGAACGCGCCCAGATCGGCGGGATATTGCCGCCCTGGCGGAAGGACCAATCAAGCGCATGCGTAAAGTGGCTCTGGCGAACGGCCGGGTCCTTGCTGTCGCGGATCGAGGCCACTTTGACGCTCTGGGTACCAAACGCGTCGTCTACCCAGCCAAGCTGAGCGGCGATGGAGAGCGGCGTTGGGGCAGGGCAGCGCGTGTACCAGACGGATTTAGGTTCCTGGCTCATCTCTGTTTCCTCAGGCGCTGGCAACGAGGCGCGGACGCGTCGGGGTGCGAACGGCGACCGGCTCCACCGGCTCGTCCTTGCGGGCCGCGTAGCGGGCGAAAGCGCCCTTGGCCAAAATGGTGCGGATCATGTTGTTCTGCGGCGCATGGGCTTTGCCCGAAATCGCGTCGCGATGGTGCCGCTCGAGCGGATGATCGCGGCTGATGCCGGGATTGCCGCCGAGATCGAGCGCCAGGGTCGTCGCCAGGATGGCATTCTCGATGACCACATGCTTGGTCGCAGCCGAATCCGACCCGAAGGGACGGCCGGCATCAAAGTCCTCGGCAATCGTGCGCAGCAGGCGTCGATTGGTCGCGAGCCACACTTCGATCTGGCCGACGCCATCCTGAATGCGCGGAACGGTCGAGAGCGGCGCGCCGAGACTGGCGGGGGCGCGGGTGCTGGTGAAATCAACCAGCCAATCGCGCGCCGCGCGGGCAGCGCCGTCATAGATCGATGGGACCAAGGTAAAATACCAGGCGCCAAGCCGCTCATCGCGCTTGAGGCCTTCGGTGGCTAGGGCGATGTCGAGCACGTCCTCGATATCGATGGCGACGTCGTCGAGGATCAGGTCATGGCTATTGGTCGCGCGCATGCCCGTGGCATTCCAGGTCTTTTCAACCCGAATACCGTCGGCATCCGTCGGCACGAGGAAGGAGCCGAGGCGCGGTTCCGGCTCGTCGGTGACGGCGAGCACGGAAACCCATTTGAGGAGCGGAATACCCGTCGCATAGGTCTTGTGGCCGGTGATGCGCCACTGATTGCCCACCTTGCGCGCCACCGTTTCCGGCAAGCTGCCATGCGAGGGCGAACCGACGCGCGGCTCGACTTGGGCTGCGTTTAGTAGGGCCACACCTTCGAGATTGGCCTTGGTCACGCGCTCGATCAGATGCTGCGGCCACTTGCCCGAGGCGCGGATGCCATAATGCTGGCTGTAGTGCATCGCCAACACCAGCGCCGTCGATGGTTCGCCTTGCGCCACGGCCGAGACGACGGCGAGCGCTTCGGTGAGACCCCCGCCAAGGCCGCCATGCTCGGTTGCAGTCACAAGGCCGAGCAGACCTGCTTCGTGCAGCGCATCGAAATTGGCGAAGGGAAACTCGCCAGTCTCGTCATAGTGCCCGGCGGTGAGGGCAAAGCGCCGGCCGAGATGCTCGGCCTTGGCGATATAGGGGGTGAAATCGGTGGTCATGTCAGTCCTCGGAATTCAGGCGACGGCACGGATATCGACGCCGTCCCAAGGCCGGCGGTCGACCCAGGCGTTGATGTCAAAATCGCGTTCGAGGAAGCCCCACTCATAGAGGAAGTCCTTGTAGTGACCGATGGCGTCGACCAGCTCGGGCTCGAGGCCCAAGCCCAGATGCTTGTGGAGGTCCGGACCATTGGCGGCCGCCACGACTTCCTCGGAAGCGCCGACTTCGCGGGCGACGAAACGGCGGACATCATCGGGATGTGCTTCGGCCCAGTCGCTGGCGCGATGCAGCGTTTCGATGAGGCGCGCGACGAGGTCCGGCCGGTCCTCGGCAAGGCGCTCGTCGACGGTCAGCACGCGCGGCGAGCCCGAATTGATGCGGATTTTCGGATCGGGGTGGAAACCGAACTCGACGACCGTATGGGCGGCGATGAGATTGGCGACGGCAATGCCGCTGGTGCCCTTCACATAGATGGCGTCCACCTCGCCGCGCAGCAGGGCGGCGATTTCGGCCCCGTAGGCCTGGCGGTTGCGCAGCCCATAAAGCTGCGGTCCTTCGCGGCCATCGAGCACGGAATCGGTCAGCGCGATGTCGACGATCTCAACCTGGTCATGACGCAGGCCTTCGAGCGACAGGGCCGAGACGAGGCCTTTGAGCGCCGTCGCTGCCATGAAATCGACGATCCCCGGCGGGCGACGAGCAATACCGAAGCGGCGGCCGACCAAGTCCTTGGTGGTTTTGATGCCGCTCTCGGGCAGGGTGATGATGGCCTGGAACTCATCGGTCCAGGTGATGCCGACAAGGCGGGTCGGATTGCCTTCCGAGCGTGCGCGGATCGGTGGGACATTGCCGCCGTGGCGGAAGGAATAGTTGAGGTGATGGTCGAAATGGCTCGACCGGATAGCCCGATCCTTGCTGTCGATGATCGAGTTGAGTTTCACGCCTTCCTTGGCAAAGGCTTCTTCCAGGAGACCCAATTGCACCGCCAGGCCAACAGGAGTGGGCACGGGGCAGCGCGTGTACCAGATCTCGGAAATCGTGTTCTTGATCGTCATGCCTCGTCTCCTGTTGGCGGGAGCAGGTTTTTCCAAACCGGCATCCCAATGCGTTTGTCTGTTTCCGTCTTGCCCTGCAAGGAGCAAGAAATTTGCGCCAATGACCGAAAATGGCCTGTCAGTAAGAAGCTAGTTCCTGAAATGGCGCAAAGTCAGGATGAATTTGCCAAACCAGATTTGACAAAGCCTATAAAACTAGTCAACATAAATTTCGTAGGCTGAACCCGAGGCCGAGCGTCGCTCTCTTGGGATGCCGCAAGGACCCCGTTGCTCCTATCGAGTGAAAGAGAAAGCGTTCATGTCAGCTCTGCTGCGCATATTGAGGACGTTGCGACGCACGCTTCTCCAAGCCGTGCCCACCATCCTCGGCATCATCATTCTCAATTTCTTCCTGCTGCAGCTTGCGCCCGGCGACGCCGCCGATGTGATGGCTGGCGAAGCCGGTTCGGCGACGGTCGAAAGCATGCAGGCACTGCGCGAGCGCTTCGGTCTCGACAATCCGGTCCTCGTGCAACTCGTCAATTATCTGGGCAACCTGGCCCAGTTCAGCCTCGGCTTCTCGCCGCGCTATGGCATGCCGGTGACCGAGTTGATCGGCCAGCGCCTGCCCGGCACGTTGACGCTGATGGCCATGGCTCTCGCCATTGCCATTCTCATCGGCCTGACACTCGGTTCGCTGATGGCGGCCTTCTCCGGCCGCCTGCCGGATCGTCTGCTGTCGATCTTCGCGCTGCTCTTTTATTCCGTGCCCGGCTTCTGGATCGGCCTGATGCTGATCGTGCTGTTCTCGGTGACATTGGGCTGGCTGCCGAGCGGCGGGGCGGGGACGATCGGCTCGTCCTATACCGGCTTTGCCGCCATCATCGACAAGGCGCGCTACATGGTGCTGCCGGCGACGTCGCTCGCGCTCTTCTACGTCGCCATTTATGCTCGCCTGACCCGCGCCGCCATGCTCGAAGTCAAGAACCAGGACTTTGTACGCACCGCCTATGCCAAGGGCCTGTCGCCCGTGGTTGTCACCGTCAAGCACGTGCTGCGCAACGCGCTCATCCCCATCACCACCATGGCCGGCATGCATGTCGGCGGCATGCTCGGCGGTGCTGTGGTGGTTGAGACTGTCTATAGCTGGCCCGGCCTCGGGCGGCTTGCCTTCGAGGCAGTGATGGGCCGCGACTACACCGTTCTTCTGGGCATTCTGTTGCTGTCGTCCATCCTGGTCATTCTGGCCAATGCACTGGTGGACATCGCCCAGGCTTGGCTCGATCCCCGCATCGGAGAGCAGAAATGACGACCGAAACCGCCGTCACGCACGCCGTTTCGCCAGTACACTCGCGCGCCAGCGCCAGTCAGGCCGAAAAGCCGGATGCGTCTCAATGGCATAACATCAAGGCACCCGATGCCCGCACCACGCGCACCGCTACGGTCTCCGTGCCCGCCGGTCGCCGCGAACTAGCCGCCTTCCTGCGCAACCCTAACGCGCTCTTTGGTCTGGTGTTTCTATCCCTGATGGTCGCTGCCGCCCTCATCGCGCCGATTGCCTTTCCCGGCGATCCGTTGGGCATGGTGGGCAAGCCATTCCTATGGCCCGGCCAGGATGCGGCTTTCCCTCTCGGCACCGACTCCATGGGCCGCAACGTATTGGCGGGGCTTTTCCATGGCGCACGCATCTCGCTTTTTGTCGGCCTGACCGCAACGGCCCTGGGCCTCGGCGTCGGCATCACCGTCGGCTCGCTGGCCGGCTATTTCGGGGGCTGGGTCGATGACGTGCTCGTGCGCATCATCGAAATCTTCCAGACCCTGCCGAACTTCGTGCTGCTGGTCGTGCTCGTCGCCATCGCCCAGCCTTCGGCCACCACTGTGTCGGTCGCCATCGCCATCGTCAGTTGGCCCATGGTGGCTCGGCTTACCCGCGCCGAATTCCGAGCCATCCGCGAGAAGGACTATGTGGTCGCCGCACGCAGCCTCGGCTTCCACCATCCGCGCATTATCTTCAAGGAGATCCTGCCCAACGCCCTGCCGCCGCTGATCGTTACGGCCTCGGTCATGGTCGCGACCGCCATCCTCATGGAATCGGCCCTCAGCTTCATGGGCCTGGGCGATCCCAACGTCGTTAGCTGGGGCTCGATGATCGGCAATGGCCGCGAACTGATCCGCACGGCCTGGTATCTCACCTTCCTGCCGGGCCTCGCCATCGTCTTCACCGTGCTCGCCCTCAACCTGATCGGCGACGGTCTCAACGACGCGCTCAACCCGCGCTTTTCGGAGGAACGCTCGTGAGCCCCGCATCCAGTCGTCTTCTCGAGGTCGAAAACCTCACCGTCCGCTTCGGCTCCGCCGATCCGGTCCGCCATCTGAGCTTCTCGGTCGATCGCGGCGAAACCGTCGCCGTGGTGGGGGAATCGGGCTCGGGGAAATCGCTCAGCGCCCTGGCCCTGATGCGCCTCCTGCCGCGCAATGCGCAGATTCCGAATGGTCGGATCACCTTCGAAGGCACCGATCTGCTGAAACTCTCCGACCGCGACATTCGAAAGGTGCGCGGCAGGGAGATCGCAATGATCTTCCAGGAACCAATGACGAGCCTCAATCCTGTCGCCACCATCGGTAACCAGATCGTGGAAGTGCTGCGGCTCCATGAAAAGCTGAGCAAAAAAGAAGCGCGTGCCCGCGCCATCGAACTGCTCAACCTCGTGAAGATCCCCGATGCTGAAAAGCGCGTCGACGATTTTCCGCACCAGCTTTCCGGTGGCCAGCGCCAGCGCGTGATGATTGCCATCGCGGTTGCCTGCAAACCCAAGCTGCTGATTGCCGACGAACCGACCACGGCACTCGATGCGACCATCCAGGCGCAGATCCTTGAGCTGCTCGACGAATTGCGTCGCAAGCTGTCGATGGGCCTCCTGCTGATCACCCACGATCTTGGCGTCGTCTCGCGCTGGAGCGACCGCGTCGTCGTCATGTATCACGGCGACAAGCTCGAAGAGCTGCCCGCGTCCGAACTGTTCTCGCCCGATAGGCACCCCTATACGCGCGGACTGGCTCAAGCCTCGATCCGGCTCGAAGACGGCGTGCACTACACCTCGCGCACCCTCTCCGAAATCCGTGTGGTCAAGGATGCCAACGGGCAGAACGACTACCAGATCCGCCAGCCCGTCCCCCGCAATTTGCCACCTGTCGCCAATGACGACGAGCCGATCCTGCAGGTGGATGGCCTCTCGGTCACCTATTGCACTCGCAATCGCGAAAACCGCGCTCTCGACAAGGCAACGCTGACCCTCGCCAAAGGCGAAACGCTCGGCATCGTGGGTGAATCCGGCAGCGGCAAGTCGACCCTTTCCAAAGCCATCATGCGCTTGGTCAACGCTGAAAGCGGTAGCATCCGCTTCCAGGGACAAGAGATCACCGGCCTCGGCCCTCACCAGCTCCAGCCGGTTCGCCGCGACCTGCAGATGATTTTCCAAGACCCCTTCGGGTCGCTCAACCCGCGAAAATCGATCCGCGACATTCTCGAAGCGCCGCTCATCGTTCATGGCGTACGCGACGCCGCCGAGCGCCGCCGTCGCATCGATGAAACTTTCGAGCATGTGCGCCTCCCGCTCTCGGCAGCGGAGCGCTATCCGCACGAATTTTCCGGCGGCCAGCGCCAGCGCATAGGCATCGCCCGTGCCCTGATCCTGCGGCCCTCGCTCGTCATCTGCGACGAGCCGGTTTCGGCGCTCGACGTGTCGATCCAGGCACAGATTCTCAATCTGCTGGTCGATCTCAAGCGCGATCTGGGGCTCAGCTATCTCTTCATCTCGCACGATCTGGCGGTGGTTCAATACATCTCCGACCGCGTCATCGTGATGAAGGATTCCCGCATCATCGAGGAAAGCGATCACAAGACGATCTGGCATTCGCCCAAGACCGACTATACCCGCGCGCTCATCGCCGCGGCGGCCGGCGGCGAAACGCGGAGCAGGGCGCTCGCTTCCTGACCTCAATTCCACCTTCAATACAAAAGACCATGGTGTCGGTTTACGGCACCACGAACAGGGAGTTTTCCATGGTCGACTATCGCTATCTCGGTCGCAGCGCGCTGAAAGTGTCGCCGATCACTTTGGGCACCATGATGTTCGGCAATCAGACGCCGGATGACGTTGCCTTCCGCATCATCGACAAGGCGCGCGAACAGGGCATCAATTTCATCGATACGGCCGACGTCTATCACGATGGCAAGTCCGAGCAGACCGTCGGCAAGGGCATCAAGAAGCACCGCGACGACTGGGTGCTCGCCACCAAATTCGTCAATTCGCGCGATCCCAAGCCCAACAAGGGCGGCTATTCGCGAAAGTGGGTTTACGAGACCGTCGAGAATTCGCTGCGCAATCTCGATACCGACTATATCGACATCATCTATTTCCACCGTGCCGTGTTTGACGCCTCGCTCGAGGAGCCCGTCCGCGCCATTGCCGATCTGATCAAGGCCGGCAAGCTGCGCTATTTCGGCGTGTCGAACTTCCGCGGCTGGCGCATCGCCGAAGTGGCGCATCTCGCTGACCAGCTCGGCATCGATCGCCCGATCGCCAGCCAGCCGCTCTACAACATCGTCAACCGCACCGCTGAAGCCGAGCAGCTTCCGGCCGCCGTCGCCAATGGCCTCGGCAATGTCTCCTACAGCCCACTCGCTCGCGGCGTGCTCACCGGCAAGTACAATGTCGGCGAAGCGGCCCCGGCCGATAGCCGTGCCGGCCGCGGCGACAAGCGTATGCATGACGTGGAATTCCGCGAGGAATCCATTGAAGTTGCCAAGAAGGTCGCTGCCCACGCTGCCGCCAAGGGTACGACGGCCGCCGACTTCGCGCTGGCATGGGTGCTGAACAACCAGCTCATTACTTCGGCCATCGCCGGTCCGCGCACTGAAGAGCAGTGGGATGGCTACATCCGCGCTCTCGATGTGAAAATCGACGCCGACGACGAAGCGTTGGTGGATAGCCTCGTGGCGACCGGCCACCCCTCCACTCCGGGCTTTACCGATCCGGGCCACCCGGTCGAAGGTCGCGTGCCGCGCTCGGCCGCCGGGTCTGCGCAGATCATTCCGTTGAGCCGCACCCAGCGCGTCGCTTAAGCTTCTCGGATTGCGTTTGAGGGGCCGGCATCTTGCCGGCCTTTTCGTTTGTAACTGG
>NZ_JBEVLL010000158.1:0-5270 GCF_040509215.1 Devosia sp. | reverse complement strand
CCATCACCGACACGACCAGCTCGGTGCGCAACACGATCGCTGCCAATACCAGCCAGCTTCGTCAGGCCATCGACCAGTCGACCTCGACCTTCCGCCAGACGCTCGACCAAACGACGGAAGAAGTCTCGACCCGCCTCGGCGACTTCCGCGAAACTGCCGATGGCGAGAGCCGCCGCACCAATGCCGCCCTGCAGGAGGCTCAGCGTCGTCTCGCCAGCGAAATGCAGCAGGCAATCGAGGAAGCCACCCAGCGCTTTGCCGAGACCGCTCGCGCCATGCGCGAAACGGCCCGCGAAGTAGGCCACGAACTCGAATCGACGCGTGCGGAACTCGCTCGCGGCGTCAACGAGCTGCCTGAGGAAACTCGTGCCAGCGCCGCCGCCATGCGCCGCGTCGTGGCCGAGCAGATCGAAGCCCTCAGCGAACTCAACGCCATCGTGCGCGGCCAGCCGGCAACGCACGACCTCACCGACCGCCGTGGCAACCAGCCGCGCGTTGCGGCTCCCCGCCAGCCCGAGCCGGCGCCCTACCAGCCGCCGCGCCAGCCCGAACCCGCCCCGGAAGCATATCGTCCTGAGCCCGCCGCGCAGACACTCGTCGATCCGATCCGTACGACTGCCCGCCCGGCCGAACCGGCTCGCGCCCCTGCCCGTCCAGTCGTTCAGGCGCAGCAGCCTGCTCCGACCCCGGCTCCGGTCCAGCAGCCCCAGCCTGCTCCCGTTGCCCGTCAGGCCGCTCCGGCGCCGCAGCGCCAGGAAGCAGCAGCCGAATCCGGCGAAGGTGGTTGGCTGCGGGACGTGCTGCGCAATGCCTCGGCCAGCCAGGCCGGCCAGCCGACCCAAGGCCTTTCCACGCTGACCGAGGAAATCGCCAACGCCATCGACGACAATGCCCTGGCCGATGCCTGGGGCCGTTACCAGGCCGGCGAATCCAACGTCTTCTCGCGCCGCATCTACTCGCTGACCGGCCAGGGTACCTATGACGAAGTCCGCAAGCGCCTGCAGCGCGACCCGGAATTCGCCCGCACCGCCCAGGCCTACATGAGCGATTTCGAACAGCTGCTGAAGCGCGCCGCCGCCGGCCCGCGCCCCGCTGCCGAAACCCGCGAGTACCTGCTCTCCGATCGCGGCAAGGTCTACACCACCCTCGCCCACGCGAGCGGTCGCCTGAGCTAAGGCGACAGACCACGAAACACAAAAGCCCCGGAGCGATCCGGGGCTTTTTGTTTTTGGAAGTTTCGCCATCCCACCGTGTCTTTCTCGCGAAAGCGGCAATCTCGACTTAAGCGCCCTGCGGAAGGTTTCAGTTATCGCGGGGAATGGCACACAAGACGATGTGGCGATTCCGTCGACCTGTCCTCCGCGCACGTCACCACCGGGCTTGTCCCGGTGGTCCATGTGGAGGCGAGATGGGTTGCCGCGACAATAACGATCGAGCAGAACTTCGGGCCTGCCGCCCCTACTTCGCCTTAGCCGGCCTTATCTGCAGCGAGACCCAGATGCAGACGCCGCCGAGCACCGCCATTGCCGCGGCGGCAAAGAATGCGTGCGCACCAAAACCCTGCACGATCCAGCCAAAGCCGATGACTGACATGACCGTCAACAATTGCTGGCCGACCACGAACAGGCTCTGCGTTTCGGCCGCGATGCTTTCGTCGGTCCAGTTGGCGATGAAATGCACGCAGCCGAGATAGCCGATGGCAAAGGTGATGCCATGGCTTAGCTGCAGCAGGATCAGAACACCCACACCCGGCTCCAGCCCCATTACGCACCAGCGAAGGGCCGCAGCCCCAGCCGAAATCAGCATCACCACGCGCGCCGAAATCTTCCCGCCGAACCGCTTCCACAAAAACATCATCGCGGCCTCCGAGGCCGAACCCAATGCAATCAGCGGGCCGATGATGTTCTCGGGAATGCCCTGCTCCTTCCAGAGCAGCGATCCGAAAGCATTGAGCACGATATGCGTGGCAAAGATCATGCAAAAGCCCAGGAGCGGCAGGATGAACCAGGGTTTTGCGACATCGCGCAGCCGTCCCGCCGCAGGCGCTTCGGTGACGGCGGAGATCGTCTTCTGCTCGGCGGGAACCCGGAATGCCGGCAGTTGCAGCGCCACCAGCGCCCGCACGATGGCCATCCCAACAAACAGCGGCACGAAGACGCCGGCGCCATACCAGACGACCAGATAGCCCGTCAGCCCGTTGAACAGCATATAGCCTACGGTTCCCCAGGCTCGCATCACGCCATAGTCGGTGCCATTCCGCCGCGCCAAACGCATGGTCGCGGCATCGAGCACCGGCCCGACGGCGCCGCCAGGAAGACACGCCAGCGTCCAGAACAGCAGGATGCCCCAGAACTCATTGACGAAGAACAGCCCGATGGGGACGATGCCCCCGATCAGCGCGCCGATCACAATGACCTGCCGCCAGTCCTTGGCCCGGTCGGCCACGCGCCCGATCACCAGGTTGAACAGCAGGATCACCACGATGGGCACGGCATTGATGATGCCGATCTGCTCGGGCGTAATGCCTTGGCCCGACAGCCAGATCGGCAGGAACATCACTGCGGCGCCGCTGCCGGTGAAGAAGCTGGCGTAAAAAGCCGAGGTACGCATCTCGGGCGTCAAACGGCCGGCGGGGCTCTGGCTCATTCAGGCATCCAGGGAAACGGGAACACAGCGGAGGGGCGACGGTGCCCCTCACGCATCAGGAAACAACAGGCCGCGTCGCATCCTTCGGCGGACGAATGCGCAGCGAGACAAGAACGCAAACAATGCCAATGGAGCAGGTCACCGTCGAGGCGAAGAAGGCCGACGGACCGAACCATTCCACCAGCCACCCGAATGTCACCAGCATGACCATGGCCGCGCCCTGGTTGAGCATATTGGCAAAGCCCTGCGCTTCGGCGGCATTGGATTCATGTGTCCAGTTGGCGATGAAGTGTACGACGCCGAAATAGCCCATGCCAAAACTGAAGGCATGCAGCAATTGCAGGAAGAACAGCGCTTCGACGGGCGGCGCGAAGGCCAGCACGGTAAAACGGAAGAGCCCCGCCATGCAGGCGGCCAGGATCATGTTGCGAGCCGTCACCCGTCCGCCAAACCGGCGCCAGGCAAGCATCAAGGCTGCTTCGCCCACAGCCGCAATGCCCAGTAGCGGGCCAAGGAAGTAGTCCGGAATGCCCTGCTGGTGCCAGAGCAAGGCACCAAAGCTGCCCATCACGGCATTGCTGGCATTGACCAGCGCAAAGGCCACCAGCGGCAGCACAAACCACGGTTTCAGCGAATCCCGCAGTTTGACGCGCTGCGGAGTACCCTGCTTCACATTGGCAAGGGTCGCCTCCTGCATCGGCGCCCGGAAGCGCGGCAGGAGAAAACCGATAACCGCGCGCAGCACGGTCATGGCAACGTAGAGCGTCACGAAGGAGCCCGGCCCAACGACGGTAAGAAGCCCGCCGATACCAGCCGCGCCAACCACATAGCCGATGGTCGCCCAGGCCCGAACAGCGCCGAAATCGGTGCCGTTGCGCTTGGTCATGCGCACGGTCGCAGCGTCGATAATGGGGGGCACGAGGCCATTGGACATGGCCACCAGGGCCCAGACGAGCAGGATGCCCCAGAATTCCGATATGAAATAAAGACCCAGCGGCGCCACGGCCGAAACCAGAGAAATGGCGATGATCGCCGTGCGCCAGTCATCCGCGCGGTCGGCTATGCGGCCGATGATCATGTTGAGAAGCAGGAGGCCCAGCATGGGCAGCGCATTGATCAACCCGATCTGGTCGGCGGGTATGCCATGCTGGCTCAACCAGATGCCGAGAAAAACCGACGCCACAGCGCCCGGAAGATAGACCGTAAATTGATAAAGCGATGCACGCGCCTCGGGGGTATCGAAGCGCGACAGAACGGAAGACATGGAAAAGACTCCGGGCGCAAATCAGCGCCGCGGACCCCTTGGTGCCTTGCAGTGTCACACAATGCAAGACCCAAATGAGCACAACTGCAACGTTCTAAATCGATGCGTCCTTTCGGGTACGCTACATCGCTTCCGCCAGCTGCGGCAGCCGGACTGTCGCCGGAACGAGCCCATCCAGAAACTGTCTGGCGCTCGCCGCCCAGGTGAAATTCTGCGCATGGCTGGAGGCGTCGCGGCGGTCGAGCATCAGTGCCCTCCGCACGGCCACTGCAAGGTCCGCGTGCAGCGCCCCTGCCCGTCCATCGGTCAGAATATCCTTGGGGCCGGTCACCGGATAGGCAGCTACCGGCGTGCCACAGGCCAAGGCTTCGGTCATCACATTGCCAAAGGTATCGGTGCGGCTGGGAAAGACGAAGACATCAGCGCCCTGATAGGCCTCAACCAGCGCCTCGCCGTGCCGATAGCCGCAGAACACCACATCGGGATGCAGCTTTTCGAGCCGTACGCGATCAGGACCGTCGCCCACGACGATCTTGGTCCCCGCCACATCGAGCGCCAGGAACGCCTCGATATTCTTCTCTGCGGACACCCGCCCCACATAGAGCAGATGCGGCCCCGGAAGGTGGGCGAATACATCGGACTTGCCGGGCTGGAAGCGCTCCATGTCGACGCCTCGTCCCCAAAGCCTCAGATGCTTGAGGTCTCGCGATGCAAGGTCCTCAAGCAATGAAGGCGTCGGCACCAGCGTATTGCCGGCGGGCTCATGGAACCAGCGCAGATAGCCGTAGCTCCAGTCGTGCGGCACCGGCAGACGGGCCGAAACATATTCCGGGAAGCGGGTATGAAAACTCGTCGAAAAGCCTTTGCCGCGCTCGATGCAATATTGGCGCGCCAGCAAGCCCAACGGCCCTTCTGTCGCAATGTGGATGTGATGGGCTCGCGAATGCGCCAACCGGCGGAACACCGCCCGGCGCGAGGCCAATGAGAGCCTGATTTCGGGATAGGTCGGCACTGGCACGGTCCAGAACGGTTCCGGCGTCAAGTAGTCGACGCTATGCCCCCATTCGCGCAGCACCTTGCCGACGCTTTCGAGCGTGCGGACCACGCCATTGATCTGTGGACGCCAGGCATCGGTGACAATGACGATGCGACGGGCTGAGGGAAACGAAACGGTATTGGCCATGGCGGCACCGCGTAGCTGGGTTCAGGCCAGATCAGCCTGCTCCCGCCAATTTGCGTTGCCGTGACGATATTGCGACGGAGCGGCGACAGCCTATTCCGTTACGGGACGACGGATTTTAGCGCGGCGCGGCTCGCCCACCACCATCTCGGTCCACTTGATCAGCTCGAACTCGCCATC
>NZ_JBEVLL010000157.1:0-22808 GCF_040509215.1 Devosia sp. | reverse complement strand
ATCCGTCCTCGCTCTGCGGCGTGATCTATCAGGGCGCCAATCAGGGCCGCTACCGCTGCCAGTTCACCTTTGCCTGCGATGGCCGCGGCGATGCGCCGGGCGAACGCCAGGCTTGGGCTCGTTCCATGGCGCTCGCCAAGGACGTCTATGCCGAATATGCGACCGGCGCAGAAATCGGCGCTATTCCTGACTCGGCGCTGTTTTACCACACCACAAATGTCCGCCCGTCCTGGTCCTACACGTTCAGCCGCGTGGCCGAAGTCGGGGCGCACATCTTCTATTCGCCGAACTGATTTCTTCCCGACCGGGAAATGAAAAAGGGCGCCAGTGGCGCCCTTTGTTTTATTCGGCTGCCTGCAGCAATTGCGGCCCGGCTTCTGCATCGGCCTCGGGACCGAACTTCTTGAAATTATTGCGGAATAAATCGACCAGCTTCAGTGCCTGGATGTCGTAGGCATCGGTGTCGGCCCAGCACTGGCGCGGGTCGAGGAGGCGCGGGTCGACGCAGGCGACTTCCACCGGTACGGCAAAACCGAAGAGCGGGTCGAGGCGGGTCGGGGCACTATCGAGCGAGCCATCGAGCGCGGCCGTGAGGAGGCGGCGGGTGGAAGCGATGTCGATGCGCTTGCCCTTTCCATAGGCGCCGCCGATCCAGCCGGTGTTGAGGAGCCAGGCCTGGGCGCCACTGGTGCGCAGACGCTCGGCCAGCATGTCGCCGTAAACCGTTGGGTGCAAAGGCATAAACGGGGCGCCGAAGCAGGCGGAAAAGGTCGCCTGCGGTTCGGTGACGCCGCGTTCGGTGCCGGCAACCTTGGCCGTGTAGCCCGAGAGGAAATGGTAGACGGCCTGTTCCGGCGTCAGCTTGGCGAGCGGCGGGAGGACACCAAATGCGTCTGCCGTGAGGAAAACCACGGTTTTCGGCGTGCCGCCGACGCTGCCCGGGGCGAGCGAGGGCAGGACGTCGAGCGGGTAGGCCGCGCGGGTGTTTTCGGTGAGCGATACGTCGTCAAATGCTGGCACACTGTTAGCATCGAGCACGACATTTTCGAGCACCGTGCCAAAAGTGCGGGTCGCGGCGAAGATTTCCGGTTCGGCCGAGGCGCTGAGCTTGACCGTCTTGGCGTAGCAACCGCCTTCGAGATTGAAGACGCCGTCCTGGCTCCAGCCATGTTCGTCATCGCCGATCAGCGGTCGGTCGGGGTCGTTGGAAAGCGTCGTCTTGCCCGTGCCCGAAAGACCGAAAAAGAGCGCGGCCTCGCCATCGGGCCCCAGATTGGCCGAGCAGTGCATAGGGAGCACATTGTCGTTGGGCGCGTGAAAGTTGAAGAGCGAGAAAACGCTCTTCTTGATTTCGCCAGCATAGCGGGTGCCGCCGATGAGGACCACGTTGCGGCTCATGTCGAGGGCGATGACGGTTTCGGTGCGCGTGCCGTGGCGCGCCGGGTCGGCGGTGAAGAGCGGCGCGTGGATGATGGTCACCGGGGTGGCCGTATCCGAGGTCTCAATGCTCTCGCCCGGACGGATGAGCAGGTTGCGGATGAAGAGGGCGTGCCAGGCGCTGGGGGTGAGGACGGTGACGCCATATTGGTGGCGTGTGTCGGCCCCGGCGAGAAGGTCTTGGCTGTAGAGGCTCTGGCCCGCAAGATGCGCCTTGATGTCGCCGAGGAGGAGATCGAACTGGGCCGGGGTGAGCGCGCCGGCATTGTCCCACCAGACCTTGTCGGCGGTCAGAGCATCGCGAACGATGAACTTGTCCTTGGGCGAGCGACCGGTAAAGGCGCCGGTCTCCACTGAGAGGGCACCGTGTGCGGTGAGTTTGGCGCCGCCATGCGCCAGCGCGTCGGCAACCAGTTGGGGGGCAAGCGCGTTTGCACTGAGTGATAGTGCGGCTTCGGCGATGGCTTGGCGCAGGGTGTTGTGGTCTTCGACACTCATTTTTCGTCTCCATCGGGCGCCGCACGGGGCAGCAGGTGAAGAGAAAATAGGCGGGCCAATCCCCCGCCAGCCATCCCGAAATCGGTCGTAAGACGGAAGTCGCAGCCATTTCGTAGGGGGTCGGGCACTGGCTAGAGGCTTGGCCCCGCCTTATTTAACGCGTAATTGTCGCCTGCAACGTCGCGTGAGGGGCCGAGGCCCCAGCAAGATGCAAGCGTCGCAACTAGAAAGGCAGAATATGCCCAAGATCGCCCTCGTGGACGACGACCGGAACATTCTTACCTCCGTTTCCCTCACCCTCGAGGCGGAAGGCTACCAGGTGGCGACCTATACCGACGGGGCCTCGGGCCTCGAAGGCCTGACCACAGACAAGCCCGATCTGGCCATTCTCGACATCAAGATGCCGCGCATGGATGGCATGGAACTGCTGCGTCGCCTCCGCCAGAAGTCGGACGTGCCGGTGATCTTTCTAACCTCCAAGGACGAGGAAATCGACGAGCTGTTCGGCCTCAAGATGGGCGCCGACGATTTCATCACCAAGCCGTTCAGCCAGCGTCTGCTGGTCGAGCGCGTCAAGGCGATCCTCCGTCGTTCGGCGCCGCGCGACCCCTCGGCCGCTGCTGGTCCCGCTGGCGAACCCGTGCCGGGCAAGGCGCTGATCGAGCGCGGCTCGCTGGTTATGGACGAAGAGCGCCATACCTGCACCTGGAAGGGCCAGCGCGTTACGCTGACCGTGACCGAGTTTCTGATCCTCCAGGCTCTGGCTCTGCGCCCCGGCGTCGTAAAATCGCGCAATGCGCTGATGGACGCGGCCTATGACGATCAGGTCTATGTCGATGATCGCACCATCGACAGCCACATCAAGCGCCTGCGGAAGAAATTCAAGGCGACCGACGACGACTTTGAAATGATCGAGACGCTCTACGGCGTCGGCTATCGCTTCAAGGAGCAATAAGGAACTTCGTGGCCACGATCGATCCTCAATTCGAGGGAACGCGACCTGATCGGGACGCTGAGCCTGCTCCTGTTGGAAAAGGGAGCAGGCGCGGCTGGCGCATGGCGCTCAAGCCCTTCGGTCAGGTGATCGTGGCGCTGCGGCGCTTTGTCGACTTCACCATTTTTTCGAGCCTGACGCGCCGCATCATCGTGCTCAATCTCGCCGGCCTTCTCGTGCTGGTGGTGGGGATCTTGTACCTCAACCAGTGGCGCGCGGGCCTGATCGATGCGCGCGTGCAATCGCTGCGCGTGCAGGGCGAAATCATCGCCGCCGCCATTGCGGCCTCGGCCACAGTCGATAGCGATGTCATCTCCATCAATCCAGACCGGTTGATCGAATTGCAGGCGGGCAATGTTTCCCCGCTCTCCTATTTCGATCCATCGCTGGAATTTCCCATCAGCCCCGAACGCGTCGCCCCGCTGCTGCGCAACCTGATCACGCCGACCCGGACGCGAGCGCGCATCTATGACCAGCAGGGGCTGCTGATCCTCGACAGCGACAATATCATCGGGCGCGGCGAGGTGATCCGGCAGCAGATCGACACGTCAAAGACCAATTCCTTCTTCCTCGCTGATTGGTGGAACGCCATCATCGCCTGGGCGCCGGGGGACAATTTCTCAAAATACCAGGAATACGGCGCCGACGAGGGCACGCGTTACCCTGAAGTCGCCTCGGCCTTGCAGGGCGCATCCGCCGATTTCGTGCGGGCCGATGACCATAACCAGCTTGTCGTTTCCGTCGCCGTGCCGGTGCAGCGCCTGCGCGCGGTCGTTGGCGCCATCCTGCTCTCGACGGCACCGGGCGATATCGACTCGGTGGTGGCGCAGGAGCGCTGGAGCATTTTGCGTATCGCGATGATCGCCGCCGGCGTGCAGATCGCGCTGTCGCTGCTGCTGGCCGGTACCATTGCCGGCCCGATGCGCCGGCTTTCGGCTGCAGCGGAGCGCGTGCAGACGGCGGGCAATGCCCGCGCCGAAATTCCCGACCTGACCGACCGCCCGGACGAAATTGGCCATCTCTCGGGCGCGCTGCGGCGCATGACCGATGCGCTCTATAATCGCATCGAAGCGATCGAGCGCTTTGCCGCCGACGTGGCGCATGAGCTCAAGAACCCGCTGACTTCGCTGCGTTCGGCGGTCGAAACCCTGCCGCTGGCCAAGAAGCCGGAAGACCGCGCGCGGCTCAATGAAATCATCCAGCACGACGTGCGTCGTCTGGATCGGTTGATCACCGATATTTCGAGCGCTAGCCGGCTCGACGCCGAACTGGCGCGCGAAAGCGCTGAACTGGTAGACGTCGAAAAACTGGCCGACGCCATGGTCGGCATCCAGAAGGACGTAGCCGCTGGCCGTCAGGTCAATGTGGTGATGGGCAAGCGCCTTGGGCGCGGGTCGACCGTGATCACCGGGCACGAAAGCCGCCTGGCGCAGGTGCTGGCCAACCTGATCGACAATGCCGTCTCGTTTTCGCCGGTCGATGGCACGGTGACGGTGACGGTTTCGACTGAGACCGACATGATCGTGCTGACGGTAAGCGACGAGGGGCCGGGCATTACCGGCGACGTCGGCCGGATTTTCCAGCGTTTCTATACGGACCGGCCGGAAACCGAGAGCTTTGGCAATCACTCCGGCCTGGGTCTGTCGATTTCCAAGCAGATCGTGGATGCCCATAAGGGTACGATCAAGGCGCAGAACCGGACGGATCGGTCTGGGGCACTGTTTACGGTCTCGCTGCCGAAGACACGGCGGTAAGGGTTTGGGCGTCGTGGCTCTCTCACCCCCTCCCAACCTCCCCCATCAAGGGGGAGGTGCAGATCGGGTGTCTTCGCAATGCTGAAAACACGCGAAAACATCCACGCGACCGCCATTCAGCTCGACGGAAAAGGCATAGTGCTCCGTGGCCCTTCGGGCTCGGGAAAGTCGCTGCTCGCGCTCTATCTCCTCGATGTCTTTGGCTCCCGCGGCAAAGACGCTGCGCTCGTCTGCGATGACCGAGTCGATATCGAACTGGACGGCAAGACCATCTCGCTCCACGCCCCATCCACCATTGCCGGGCTCATCGAACTGCGTGGTCACGGCATTGTCAGACGGCCCTATCGGAGCGGGATACGGCTCGATCTGGTGGTTGATCTCGTGCCGGCCCTTGAACGCATGCCCGAGAACAACGATTTCAAATGTGCCCTGTTAGGGGTGGAAATCGCCCGTTGCCCGGTGCCACAGGCGGGCGTGATTGGAATCGAACACCAGCGCCTCTTGATCGAAGAGGCGCTGGGCGCAATCGTTATCCCTTCTGGAGGGTGACAATTTAGCACTTGCAACCGTTGTCATCGGGGGCAAGACTGGCGCCCGCTCCCAAATGCACCCGAGGCAGGGAGCGGGGGCTTATCGGACTGGGATGAGGTTGCGTCCTTAAAAATAGGCGCAGCCATCGTCTGGGGAGAATGCATGATCGGGTTGGTTCTGGTGACGCATGGCGCACTGGCGGATGAATTCAAGCTGGCGCTGGAACATGTAGTTGGACCCCAGGAACAGTGTGAGGCCATCGCCATTGGTCCTGAAGACAACGCCGAAACCCGGCGCGAGGACATTCTGGCGGCGATCGACCGGGCCGACACTGGCGATGGTGTGATCATTCTCACCGATATGTTCGGCGGCACCCCGTCGAACCTGGCAATTTCAGTGATGCAAAACCGCAATGTCGAAGTGATCGCGGGCGTCAACCTGCCCATGCTGGTCAAGCTCGGGCGTGTGCGCAGCGATCTCGCGCTGGCCGATGCGGTGGCCCTCGCGCAGGAAGCTGGCCGCAAATATATTACGGTGGCCAATTCCATCCTTGGTGGAGCATCCTAAATGGATGGTGATCGTGCCGTCGCCCAGCAATTGACCATCGTCAACCGCAAGGGTCTGCACGCGCGCGCATCGGCGCGCTTCGTGCGCACGGCGGAATGTTTTGACGCTTCGCTGCACGTCATCAAGGACGGTCAGTCGGTCAACGGCAATTCCATCATGGGCCTGATGATGCTCGGCGCCGGGCCGGGCTCGACCATCTTGGTGCAGGCCACCGGCAAGCAGGCGCGCGAGGCGCTGGAAGCCATTGTCGAGCTCGTAAACAACGGCTTTGACGAGGACAATGAGGGCGTCTAGCCCTCAGCTACATCCACGCGATTTTTCCACCGACGCAATCGTCGCGACATTCTCGCGCTCGACGGCGTTGAGTTTTACCTGGCCCTGATTGGTGATGAAGCAGCCTTCATTGCCAAAGGCGTTCTTGGCGCGCTGGGTGGAAAAGCAATAGCCATTCTGCTTGTAGATCCAGTTGCGCACTTCCCAGAGCGACTGGCAGGACAATTGGCGCAGGTCCGAGCGCTGGAAATAGTCGCTGTCGTCACAGCCGATCATCTCGTAGCAATTGGCAAATGCGCTCGACATGCTGGCGAGCATGGCCAGCGTCACGGCAAACCCTCTGAGCATTGCAGTCCCTCCTTCTTCAAGCGATCAAAGCACGGATTGACGACAGCAGGAAGATTTCCGATTGGGGCGTCTTGGGCGAACGAAGCCTTCGCGCTGGCTTCCATAGAAGTCTTGCTGGACGCGGCCTAGATTAAGGGCAATTCGTTTCGCTCTTGGGAGGTCGGCATGATCGACACATCCGTTCAGACAGTGGTGAAGTCCAAGCCTCAACTGCCGCTCAGCACGACGCTGGGGCCGGTGCATATCGCCGTGACCGATCGCGCCCGTGCGCTGGCCATCTGGCAGGATGTGGTCGGGCTCGAACTGATCGCCGAGACGGGCAATCTCCTGCGGCTTGGCGCCGGCGGAAAGGTGCTGATCGTCCTCGAGACAGGCGCAGTGCGTCCCGCCGTGCCGCGCAGCATCGGGCTCTATCATGTGGCGGTGCATGTTCCGGCCCGGGTGGACCTGGCGCAGATGGCGGTGCGGGCGCTGCAGCGCAATGTGCGCATTTCACCGACTGACCACCTCGTCAGCGAAGCCATCTATCTCTGGGATTTTGATGGCAATGGCATCGAGATCACCTTCGAGACGCCCTGGCGAGGCACGCTGGGCGATCCGGAAAAGGGGCAGACCTATGCGCTGACTGCGGACGGAAAGCCGCATTCGGGGCGCGAACCCATCGATCTCGATGGCCTCTTGGGGGAGTTGGGCCCGGCGCCGGTGCTTGCGCCGCGCATGCCAGCCGGTACGCGCATCGGCCATATCCATGTGCATGTGAATGACCTGCATATGGCCATGGATTTTTACCGCGATGTCATCGGCTTTGCCGGGTTTTTGCTGATCAGTTCCTTTGGTATGGGCGATGTCGGGCTCGACTACATGCCCCACACCGTGGCGTTCAATATCTGGTCCGGCCCCAATGCGGTGCTGCCGCCGGCCGGCTCATCGGGGCTGCGCTGGTTCACCATTGCCGTGCCGGGCGCGGAGCACTTTGATGCGGTTATCGGCCGGCTCGAAAAGGCCGGGGCGCCGATCGAGCGGCTGGACAAGGGCATCGAAACGCAGGATCCATTCGGCAACCGCATTCGCGTGGAACTGGCAAACTAAAGCTGGTTTCCCGCGTTCTGCTTGAAACTGAGCGAGGGGGAAGACATGCGCAGCGCAGATGACGTTCTGAACTTCTGGTTTGTCGAGCACGGGCCGGAGGACTGGTTTGCCGGTAAGGCCGAATTCGACGCCAAGATCGCCGAGGCATTCAGCCAGACCCATGCCCATGTCGCCAAGGGCGAGGCCTGGGAATGGCGCGCCAAGCCCTCAGGGCGACTGGCCGAGATCATCGTGCTCGATCAGTTTTCGCGCCAGCTCTTCCGCAATTCCCCGCTCGCCTTCGCGCAGGACAAGATGGCGCTGGTGCTGGCCCAGGAAATGGTCGGGCAGGGGCTCGACATGAAGTTCGAGCAGCCAAAGCGCGGCTTTATCTACCTGCCCTTCATGCATGCAGAATCGGCCGCGATCCAGTCGGCGTCAGCGCGGCTCTATGAGGCGCTGGGCGATGAGGATCAGCTCAAATATGCGGTCGCCCATCGCGAGACGGTCGACCGTTTTGGGCGTTTTCCATTCCGCAATGCGCCGCTGGGGCGCGAGAGTACGCCCGAAGAGCTGGCCTATATGGAAGAACAGGCCGAGCGGAAGTTTTAAGTCGACCGCGACCGTCATCCTCGGGCTTGACCCGAGGACGCTTCACTTCATTTGACTGCAGCAAGTGTGGAGCCCTCGGGTCAAGCCCGAGGGTGACGTATTGCGGGCGGAGCGTTCCTTAGAACGCCCATTCACCCTTGCGCATGACCGGCTCGACCGTGCCGTCGGCATGGACGCCGTCGATGTCGATCTTGTCCGAACCGATCATCCAGTCGATGTGGATGAGGCTCTTGTTGCCGCCTTGGGCAAAGATCTGGTCGGACGAGAGTTCCTTGCCGCCCTCAAAACAGTCGGCATAGCACTGGCCCATGGCGATGTGGCACGAGGCATTTTCGTCGTAGAGAGTGTTGTAGAAGAGGATCCCCGAGGCCGAGATCGGCGAGGAATGCGGCACGAGGGCCACTTCGCCGAGGCGGCGGGCGCCTTCATCAGTGTCGAGCACCTTGTTGAACACGTCCTGGCCCTTGGTGGCCTTGAGCTCGACGAGAACGCCGCCTTCGAAGCGTGCCTGGATGTTTTCGATCAGCGTGCCATTGTGGCTGAGCGGCTTGGTAGCTGCCACGGTGCCTTCGACGCGCAGGCGGTGCGGGGTCGTAAACACTTCCTCGGTCGGGATGTTGGGGTTGCAGGTGACCCCGTTCTTGGCTTCCGACGCGCCGCCCTTCCAGCGATGACCATCGGCGAGGCCAATGGTGAGATCGGTGCCGGGGCCGCTATATTTGAGAGAGGCAAACTTCTTGCCGTTAAGCCAGGTCCAACGGGCTTTCAGGTTCGCATTGTGCTGCTTCCAGGCGGCAATCGGGTCGTCCTGGTCGACGCGCGAAGCCTTGAAGATGGCGTCGGCGAGTTTGGCGATCGCGACATCTTCGGCGTCGTTCGGGAACACCAGTTTGGCCCAGGCCGGGGTCGGGTAGGAGACGATGTTCCAGTTGATATCAAAACCGGTGATCAGCTCCAGCGCCGGGCGATAGGCGGCCGAATTGGCGCGGTTGGCGCGCGAGACCTTTTCCGGGTCCTGGCCGGCCAGCATCATCGGGTTGTCGCCCGAAATGGCAAGGCGCGCGGCATTGTTCTTGTAGGCCTCGGCCATGCCCGCATAGAGCCAGCCGGCAGCGCGGTCAAAGCTCTTGTCATTGGCATATTTGTAGCGGGCGAGGGTCGCTTCCTCGTCCGAATAGATCGAGGTCACAAGACCAGCGCCGGCCTTGTAGGCATGCTCGGTGATGCGACGCACCAGCGGCGCGGCGACCATCGGGGCCGTGATGATGAGATCCTGGCCCTCGGCCAGTTGCAGGCCGACGTTGATCGCCACTTCGCCGAGTTTGTCCAGTTTTGTGGGATCGATGGGGGAATTGCTCATCGGGCAAAGCCTTCTTTTCGTTGAATCGGTTGGCCGGAGCCTAGCGCCCCAAAATGCGCCGCGCCACCCGCGCAAATCGTAAAATCCGTTGATCTCAATCAAGGTTGGCCGCTCGGCGCGGACGGATATGGAAGCCATCACCTTTGGAGGCTTTTCAATGACCGTTCTCATCATTGCCGTCGTCACCATCTTCGGCGCCTTCGCCGCCGCCATGTCCTATGCCGAATTCCAGACCCGTGGGATTTTCGCGCCCGGAGCGAAGAAGCCGGAATAGGTGGCCCAACGCAACTTTCGGCCTCCTCCTCCACGATCAATCCATCATCGTCACCACCGGGCTTGTCCCGGTGGTCCATGCGGAGGCGAGATGGATTGCCGGGACAAGCCCGGCAATGACGACGGAGAATTTTTCAAGGCTCTCCGGTAACGTCAGTGCTGCACCGCAAGACGCTGACCGCCCTACTGTGTTCCAGCGGCACCACACGCGACTTTCCATCGCAAAACCTATTGGCAAAGGCGAACGGTTTGGCTATCAACCGTTCACCCCTTCATTTTCTTTGAACCTAGGGAGGCGTTGCATGACAGCATTTATGATCGCTTCCCCGTTTGGCATCGGCCGACCTTAGGTCCCTGCCAACCGCGGCCCGCCGTTTAGGCCAGCCGCCCGCGGTTTTCTCTTTCCTCCCCTTCTGCAGACCCGACCGGCCCGACAGGGTCATTGTCTCGCCCGGTCAGTTTTGTGCCTTTCATAGCCCTTTTTGAGGAGCCGGCTGCCGGAGAACGGGGTCGGACTGCCAAATGAGTCGCAAGAAACTCGACTTCCGCGCCGATGCTTTCCGCAGCGTGCTCGGCTTTACCTTCCGCCACTGGGCCCGCCAGCCCAAGCGTATTGCCCTGATTGCCGGCCTCGTCATGGTCGCGACCATTGCCGAAGTGCTGGTGCCGATGTTTTCGGGCCGCATCGTCGACGCCATTTCCGGCGACCAGAACACGGCGTTCAATGACGCCATGCGCGCCTTTGCCGTGGTTGCGGCGCTGGGCGTGACCAGCGTCGTGCTGCGCTTCTTCGTGTTCCAGACCATCATCAAGCTGACGCTGCAGATGATGGCGCGGATCGTGCACGACGGCTTTTACAAGGTGCAGCGCTTTTCAACCGACTGGCACGCCAACAGCTTTGCCGGCTCGACGGTGCGAAAAGTAACGCGCGGCATGTGGGCGCTCGATGCGCTCAACGACATCCTGCTCGTGGCGCTGCTGCCGAGCTTCGTCATGCTGGTCGGCGCTTCGATCCTGCTCGGCTCCTATTGGCCGGTCATGGGCCTCGTCGTTGCCGGTGGCTCGGTGATCTACATCGCCTTCACCGTCCTGATGTCGGTGGGCTATGTCGCCCCGGCCGCAAGCCTTGCCAATGCCTGGGATACTCGTCTTGGCGGCGCCTTGGCCGACGCGGTGAGCTGCAACTCGGTGGTAAAAGCCTTCGGCGCCGAAACGCGCGAAGAGGACCGGCTGCGCCATGTCATGTCCAAGTGGGATTCTCGGACCCGCCGGACCTGGAAGCGCGGCACGCTCAACGGTACCATTCAGGGTCTGCTCATGACCCTGATGCAGGCCGGTATTCTGGGTACGGGCCTCTATATGTGGACGCAGGGCCTGGCTTCGGCCGGCGATATCACCTTCGTCCTCGCCATGTTCTTCGTGCTGCAGGGTTATCTGCGTGACGTCGGCATGCACATCCGCAACCTGCAGCGCTCGGTCAATGACATGGAAGAGCTGGTGGCCCTCTCGAACATGCCGCTCGGTGTCGAGGACAAGGCCGGCGCCAAGCCGATTGCCATTGGCGAGGGTGCGATCAATTTCGATCACGTCACCTTCCGCTATGGCAGCCACGCGACCCCGCTTTATCGCGACTTCTCCGTGGCCATCAAGCCGGGCGAGCGTGTGGGTCTTGTGGGGCATTCAGGGTCGGGCAAAACGACGTTCGTCAAGCTGATCCAGCGGCTCTATGACATCAATGGTGGTGCCATCACCATTGATGGGCAGAACATTGCCGAGTTCCAGCAGGCGAGCCTGCGCGGCCAGATTGCCATCGTGCAGCAGGAGCCGATCCTGTTTCATCGGACCTTGGCCGAAAACATCGCCTATGGTCGGCCGGAAGCGAGCCGGGCGGAAATCGTCGAGGCGGCGAGACAGGCCAATGCGTATGATTTCATCATGGACCTGCCCAAGGGCTTTGAGACCATGGTGGGCGAACGCGGCGTGAAGCTTTCGGGCGGTGAGCGGCAGCGTGTGGCTATTGCCCGTGCTTTCCTCGCCGATGCACCGGTGCTCATCCTTGATGAAGCCACCTCGAGCCTCGACAGCGAGAGCGAGGTGATGATTCAGGAGGCGATGGAACGGCTGATGGTCGGCCGGACGACGCTGGTTATCGCGCACCGTCTCTCGACGGTCCGCGCCCTCGATCGCCTGCTGGTTTTCGACAAGGGCAGGATTGTGGAGGAGGGCGACCACAACTCGCTGATCCGCCTGCAGGGCGGCATCTATCGCCGGCTGTTCGAGCGGCAGGCGCTGGAACTGACCAAGGGCCTCGTGGCCTAGCAGACAAAGGAGCCCGCGGAGAAATCTGCGGGCTTTTTCCTAGTGGGCGATGTCCATGGTGGAAATGCCCATGCGCGGATCGCGCACCACGCGGATCTGCTTGAAGGGGGAACCACCGGGCTTGCGGCGCGGATCATTGGGGTCGATCCGCTCGATCCGGCGCCGGTCGGGACCGAAATAGTGGTCCGCATCCACATAGATCAATTCGTGCTTGAGCTGGTCGTTGAGTTTGTGGCTCATGTCGGCGACGGGATCGGTGACGAACAGCACTTCATCGAAGCCCATCTGCACCAGCGGCACGATCTGGTGGCGCGGCCCGGCGGTGACGAAGCAGACGATGGGCGCGAAGCGGCGGAAGACGTGGTCCGAACTGCGCAGGCCGTGGATGATGCGCTGCTTGCTGCCATCGGGCAGTTGCCCATGGACGAGAAAATAGGTCAGCCGGTTTTTCGGCAGTTCGGCGAACTGGGTGTAATTGGCCACCGTGCCAAAGCCGAGCTTGGTGGCCAGCGTGCCGAGGGCGGTGGCGCTGACCTCATTGGGCGCGAAAGTAACCGCGCCACAATCGGCGAGCATATTGGTGGTCTCAGACAAGATCATCGCCACTTCCCTCCCAGGAAACGCTCAAGTCATCGTCAGACCCATTGTGGGGAAATTGTTTAAACTACGTATTAATGCGAGTTTTGATCTTAAGCTTGTACCAAAGTACTGCTTTGCATAACCGGGTATATCGAAAGTAAAAAGCGGCGGCGCGCCAAGATGGCGCGCACTCTGTTGTTGTGCGGGGGCCCCATGGTGCCCGGCGTCAGCTTTCCGGCTTCAGCATGCGCATGAGGACGCCGCTGCGCAGCACGAATTGCTGCACCAGCGCCCCGGCAATGTGCAGCAGCACCAGGCCGATCAGCAGAAGGCGTAGCGGCCCGCCATGGACTGATGCCGCGCCCTCGACGCCGCCGAACCAGGCGACGAGGCCGGAAATCGGGATCATGAACAGCAGCGCATAAATGCCCCAATGGACGACATTGGCGAGGAGAGCCAGCGCGGCCGGTTGCCCCGCCGGATGCGGCGGCGCGCCATGGCGCAGGCGGATCACGAGGCGCACGGCGGCCAGGATCAGGATGGCACTGCCCACGATGATATGGGGCAGGGGATTGCCGCCCTCTTCGCCGGCCCGTCGCATCGCCCGCCAGGCTTCCTCCATGCCGTCATGCACGAGAAGCTGAAAGAGGATCAGCGCCACAATCAGCCAATGGAGAATGACCTGGGCGCGCGAATAACCGGCGGGGGCGGGAGTTGAGGACATGGGCGACACTTTCTCTTTGGGGCCAGGGCGCGTGTCATGCGCCGCAAAGCTACAATTGCGGCAGGGGCAACGGGTTGCAAATGAAGCTTTGGACAGGTTTACGCGCCGGACAGCCAAAAGCTTCCGGTTTTGAGCGGACCCCGGAGCGGCAATCGCCTCGGATGATTTTATATATGAAGCGATAGCCGCTCCGGAGGCCGGGTTTTTGGACAGAGCCAACAGCGCCTCTTGATCGCTCGTCGCGAGGGACCGACTCCCGAACCCATGGGGAAGGCGACCTCCCCACAAACCGGCTCCCCCCGCCACTGATCGCCTGCAGGCCGCTCCCGCGGGGTGGATGAGACGGAGAATACAACGCCTGCGAGGGGCGGGGATAAGTGGGACAAGTTTTCCGCTTAACCCTTCATTCACCATAAAACCGGCTTTCCGGAGCCGGTCGGACGGCGGTGCATTGTATTTGTATCAAATGCGAGGCAGCCCCATGGCTTACCAAAACCCGATGCCCGACGCCTATGTCGCCGAATTCCTCGACCTGGCGCGCTCGGCCAATGTCACCTTCGATATTACCGAAGATCGCCTGCACATGCGGATGGTCAATCCCAACTGGGCCATGTGGTCACCCATAAGGCACCTGCTCGACGAGATCGGCCACGAGCGTATCGAGGCCTTTGTGCGCCGGGAGACGGCGGCGCGGCAGGCGGTGGAGAGCTGGAACGAGGCGAGTGTTGAGCGGCTGAAGGGGGCGGCGGAGGTTATGCGGGGCGGGGTGTAGCGACCGATCATAGGTTCGGTTTCTCCCCCGAAAAAGCATCATAGCCAGAGGCCCTGCCGCGCCTCAGTTTTTCTCAGGCTTACTCGACCGCGACAGGAGGCACGTGTAGCTTGCTGTCAAGCGGATCGGGGGAAACATGAAGTCGAAGAGCGTCGGTTGGGATTTTGTTGGCCGGATACGAAACATCTCCTTGGCCCCCTCTCCTGCTAATTCGCTTCTCCCTGTTTTCGAGGGCATCACAAATTCGATCCAAGCGATTGAGGAGCGCTTTGGCGCTGAAAATCTCTCTCACGGTAGGATAGCGGTCGAAGTACTCCGTGACGATCAGGGAGACGTCACCGGTTTCATTATCGACGACAACGGTGTCGGGCTGAATCAGGAAAACATGGGCTCATTTGAGACCTCTGACTCCCGATACAAGTCGGCTCGAGGTGGCAAGGGCATAGGTCGCTTCGTCTGGTTGAAGGTCTTCGAAAAAGTCCACGTGGACAGTCGCTACGGGGATGCTCCTACGGACGGGCTTTCTTTTGACTTCGCGCTGACGGAAAAGAACCAGATCGCGAATATTTCAGAGCGAGCCGCACGTCCGAAAAGGGGAACAACAGTTCGGCTGAACCCGTTTCGGTCGGAGTACAAATCCGTTTGCCCGAAACGAGCGGAAACAATACAAGCCAAGATTATCAGTCACTTTCTTTCGTACTTTATCTCGGGAAACACGCCGGAGATAACCGTTGTTGACGGGGAGGAAAGCAGACTTTCGACTGAGTTTGCTGACTACGTTCAAGGGCGCAAAGACAGCGAGATCACAGTTCAGGTTGGAAATGACAGTCTGACATTCCAATACACCTGCCTGCTCCTGCCAAAATCGCTTTCGGATGACGAGAAGGGGACGAATGCTATCTTCTATGGTGCGAACGGGCGCGCCGTAGTTCGAAGAGCAATAGACAATGCAATAGGGATGCAAGCCATTGAGGGCAGCAATGCCTTCTTTGGTTATGTGACGGGGACCTACTTAGACCGACACGTAAATCAGGAAAGAACTGCGATTTCTTGGGGCGACGAGGATGTTGCGGACCAGGTTCACAGCCAAGCTCTGGCGCTAACGAAGGAATTTCTCTCCCCGCAGATCGTAAAAATTAGAACCAAGCAGACTGAGGTGGTGAGTAAGCTGCTCGGCGAGAACTTGAGGTTCATTACTATAGTTTCTGATCCGGCGGAATTCGCGGCTTCCTTAGAGCTTGGAACTCAATCGTCAGAAGATATTTATCTCGAACTATCGCGAGAGGCGAGGCGAGAGGAAAATAGAACGAGGCTTGAGTATAGCCAGGCAAAAAAGAAAAAAACCGACATCGATGAAGATGTGAAGAAGTACACGGCAAAACTAAGTAAAGAATCATTAGCATCGTTGGCGGAGTATGTTTACAAGCGTAAGCTCATCTTAAATGCTTTTGAGGATAAACTTGCTTTCTCCGATGTTGAGTCTAAACGTCACGAACTTGAAGAAGTCGTGCACGACCTGATTGTTCCTCTGCGGTCGACGTTCGACGACATGCGTTATGAGGATCACAATTTGTGGATAGTAGACGACCAACTGGCATTCTACTCATACTTCAATTCGGACAAAACTCTGCGTGCAATCACGGGGGGCGCTGACGCCTCCACAAAAGAGCCCGATTTGACTCTGTTTGACCTTGGACTTGGGATGGAGCGTGCGGGTTCTCTAGAGCCGGTTTCCATCATCGAGTTTAAGCGGCCCGGCCGTTCGAACTACACCCTGTCAGATAATCCAATTGTGCAGATTCGAGAGTACTGCTCTCGTCTGAGAAGCGCGGGGCGCCTAGTGAACGCAAGGGGCAAAGAGCTCAGGGCCATAGAGGAAAACACACCGTTCCAAGGACACATCATAGCCGACATCACCCCTAGCCTGATTGAAATGATGAAGCAGTTTGGGCCCTACGCCAAGAAAGCGGGCCACAACTGTTACTATAAGTGGGATGATGAATACAAAATGTTCATTCAAATTCAATCGTACTCTGACGTGCTTAAGGGTGCCCGCGCAAGAAATGAGGCCTTCTTCCAACACCTCGGCGTTAATCTATAGCTTCCGATCCCTAATGCGCCTCATCCCAATTCTTAGCTGCATGCGCGTCCACCTGGATCGGCACGGTTAGCCGCACAGCCGGCTCCGCGGCGTTCTCCATCACGCGCTTGATCACCGGGATCGCTGCATCTTCCGTGCCTTCGGGCACCTCAAAGATCAGTTCGTCGTGGACCTGCAGCAGCATGTCGGCGTCGATTTTGGCTTTTTTCAATTCCGGCTCCATGCGGATCATGGCGCGACGAATAATGTCGGCGGCTGAGCCCTGGATGGGGGCGTTGATGCTGGCGCGTTCGACAAAGCTGCGTTCGCTGGGATTGCCGGAATTGGCATTGGGGAACTGGATTTTTCGGCCAAAGATGGTCGTAACAAAACCGTCGGCTTTCACCTTCACCTTCTGGGCGTCCATATAGTCGCGAATGCCTGGAAAACGCTCGAAGTAGGTCTTGATGTAATCGCCGGCTTCGCCGCGGGCGATGCCGAGCTGGTTGGCAAGGCCGAAGGCGGAAATGCCATAGATGATGCCGAAGTTGATCGCCTTGGCGCGGCGGCGGACATCGCTCGGCATGCCTTCCACCGGCACGTTAAACATTTCCGAGGCCGTCATGGCGTGAATGTCGAGGCCTTCCTCGAATGCGTCCTTGAGCGCCTGGATATCGGCGATATGGGCGAGGACGCGCAGCTCGATCTGGGAATAGTCGGCCGAGATCAGCGTCTTGCCAGGCGCGGCAACGAAGGCGGTGCGGATTTTGCGCCCGTCGCTGGTGCGGACCGGAATGTTTTGCAGGTTCGGATCGTTGGACGAGAGGCGCCCGGTGAGCACGGAGGCCTGAGAATAGGATGTGTGCACGCGGCCGGTGCGCTGGTTCATATAGGTGGGGAGGGCATCGGTATAGGTGCCCTTGAGTTTGGTGAGCTGGCGCCAATCGACGATGGTACGGGCGAGCGGAATGCCCTTGAGGGCCAGGTCTTCGAGCACGTCGGCCCCGGTTGCCCAGGCGCCGGTCTTGGTCTTCGTGCCGCCTTCGAGGCCCATCTTGTCAAAGAGGATTTCGCCGAGCTGCTTGGGTGAGCCGAGATTGAAACTCTGGCCGGCCAGCTCATAGGCTTCCGCCTCGAAGGCGGCGGCGCGCTGGGAGAAATCGCCCGAGAGGCGGGCGAGAATCTGGCGATCGACGGTGATCCCGCGCGCTTCCATGCGGGCAAGCACCGGGGCGAGTGGCCGTTCGAGGGTTTCATAGAGCGTCGTGGCGTTTTCCGCCGCGAGGCGCGGCGTCAGAATGTGCCAGAGGCGTAGAGTGACATCGGCATCTTCGGCGGCATAGCGCGCGGCCGTCGCGATATCGAGCTGGTCGAAGGTCTTTTGGGCTTTGCCGGTGCCGGCAAGCTCAGAGAAGGTGATGGTCTTGTGGTTGAGCCAATGGTCGGCGAGCACGTCCATGCCATTGTAGCGCGGGCCATCGAGCGCATAGGAAATGAGCATGGTGTCGTCGATCGGCGCCATGTTGATGCCGTAGCGCCAGAAAATCTCCATGTCATATTTGACGTTCTGGCCGATCTTGAGGATCGAGGGAGCCTCGATGACCGGCTTGAGCGCCTCGAGCACGTCGCGAATGGGCAACTGGCCCTCGACGAGCCCGCCGCCGGACAGAAGATCGCCGGCAAGGGCATGGCCGACGGGGATATAGCAGCCTTCCCCGATTTTCGTTGAAAGGCAGATGCCGACGAGATCGGCCACCTGCGGATCAAGGCCGGTGGTTTCGGTGTCGATGGAGACGTGGCCGACATCAATGATTTTGGCGACCCAGGCGGCGAGGCGCTCGGGGGTCGAGACGATCTCATAGTCGTCGTAATTGACCGGAATGGCCTTGATGCGCGCGTGCTCCTCGGCAGCAAAGCGGGCGGGGCCGGTGCCGGGCACGACATTGGCGGCGAGCTTTGCCTTGGCGACCGAGAGCGAGGTCGATTTTTGCGGGGCGCCGGGGACGGGCGTTTCGCCGCCGGCTTTCAGCTCGGGATCGGCTTCAAAATCGTCGGGATTGGCTTCGAGCAACCCCGCCAGACGCTTGGTAATCGTGGCGAATTCCATGGCCTTGAGGAATGGGAACAGGGCCGAGGGCGCCATGGGCTGGCGGATAAGGCCATCGAGGTCGATCTCGACCGGGACCTTCTGCTCCAGAGTCACGAGCTTTTTGGAAATGCGGGCGAGATCGGCATTGGCGATCAGCTTTTCGCGGCGGGCGTTCTGCTTGATCTCGGTGGCGCGCTCCAAGAGCGTTTCGAGATTGCCATAGGTATTGATCAGTTCGGCCGCGGTTTTGACGCCGATGCCGGGGACGCCGGGGACGTTGTCGACCGAGTCGCCGCAGAGCGCCTGCACATCGATGACCTTGTCCGGCGTGACACCGAACTTGGTGAAGACTTCGTCTGGGCCAATCCAACGCAGCGGCGGCTGGCCGGGGCGGGGAATGGTGTCGAGGAGGCGAATGCTGCCATCGGGCTCGACGAGCTGCATCAGGTCCTTGTCGGACGAGGCGATGGTCACCTTCCAGCCGGCGTCCCGCGCCATCACGGCATAGGTGGCCATGATGTCGTCGGCTTCCCAACCTTCCATCTCGATCGACGGAATCGAAAAGGCGCGGGTGGCCGAGCGGGTCAGGGGGAACTGCGGCACCAGTTCTTCGGGCGCCGGCGGACGCTGGGCCTTGTATTCGGGGTAGAGATCGTCGCGAAACGTCTTGCCCTTGGCGTCGAAGATGACGGCCATGTGGGTGGGCGCCTCGTCGGCGTCCATGTCCTGCGTCAGCTTGAACAGCATGTTGCAGAACCCCTGCACGCAGCCGACCGGCAGACCATCGGACTTGCGGCTGAGCGGCGGCAAGGCGTGGAAGGCGCGGAAAATATAGCCCGAGCCGTCGACGAGCAGCAGATGCATGAGACGATTCCCTTTCAGTCCGGCGGCGACTTTAAAGGGTTGGGAACAAAGACGGTACCCGGATTTTGCAGCGGCTTGCCAGGCCGTGTCACTAATGATAGTAGGCAAAAAACTAAGTGTATTAGGAAATGTAAATGCCGCGGGCGGGACTGACACGGGAAAGGCTGGTTGATGCGGGGTGTGACCTCGCCGATCGCGACGGTTTTGTCGCGCTGACGCTGGCGGAGCTGGCGCGACAATTCGAGGTGAAGCTCGCGAGCCTTTATTCGCATGTGCGCAATTCCGATGACCTGAAAGCCGGCGTCGCCCTGCGGGCGCTGGACCTGCTGGCCGACTGGGCCGATGAGGCGGTTGCCGGGCGTGCCGGGAAAGAGGCGGTCGTGGCCCTGGCCCAGGTGCATCGGCGCTTTGCCGGGGAGCATCCGGGACTGTTCGAGGCGGCGCGGTTTCCGCTTTCGGCTGAACAGGCGGCGGGGAGCAGTGGGGTGCGGCTGGCGCGAACCATGCTGGCGGCTTTGCGGGGCTATGGGCTTTCCGAGGCCGACCAGGTGCATGCCGTGCGGCTGCTCGGCTCTTTCTTTCTCGGCTTTTCGCTGCTGGAGCGGGGCGGCAGTTTTAGCCACAGCCAGCCAGAGCCGGATCAATCATGGCAACGCGGGCTCGATGCGCTCGATGTGACGCTCAAAAGCTGGATGACGACATGAAGAATTTTCCCATCACCGACGACCTGGTCTTTGGGGCGCAGGAGCTGGAGCGCACCGAGACGGGCCTGCAGCCGCACCGCCTGCCCGCGAAAGCGCGGCAGCAGAACGAAGATGCGGGCTTCTCCATGGCCGAGCGGCAGCCTTCAGGTGTGAGGCTGAAATTTCGCACAGCGGCAAGCGTGATCGAACTCGACGTGCTGCCGACCAAGCGGGTCTATACCGGCATGCCGGCGCGGCCCGATGGCGTCTTTGATCTGCGGGTGGATGGTGAACTCATTCTGCAAAGAACGGCGCTTGGCGGGCGTGTCATGCGCATCGGGATGGCGCCACCCTCGATGGTGCTGGAGCCGGGCGAAACACAGGTGCTGCGCTTTGAAAACCTGCCGGGACGGGACAAGCTGGTCGAAATCTGGCTGCCGCATGACGAGATGGTCGAACTGGTGGCGCTGCGGGCGGACGCGGAGCTTGCCCCAGTTCCAGCGCGCCGCACCTGGCTCCATCATGGCAGTTCCATCAGCCAGGGGTCCAATGCCACCTCGCCCACCGGCATCTGGCCGGCAGTGGCGGCGACGCTGGGCGAGGTTGACCTCATAAACATGGGCTTTGGCGGCAATGCGCTGCTCGACCCGTTCACGGCGCGCGCCATGCGCGACACCAGGGCCGATCTCATCAGCGTCAAGATGGGAATCAATCTGGTCAATCTCGACCTGATGCGCATGCGCGCCTTCGGGCCGGCGCTGCATGGCTTTCTCGATACCATCCGTGAAGGCCACAAGGAGACGCCGCTCGTTCTGGTATCGCCGATCTATTGCCCGATCCACGAAACAACGCCCGGACCCGGCCAGTTCGATTTCGCAGCGCTGGCCGAAGGCCGCATGCTCTTTCGTGCCGAGGGCAGTGCGGAAGAGGTGGCAAAGGGCAAGCTGACGCTCGTCACCATTCGCCAGAAAATGCAGGCGATCGTCGCGCAAAGGTCTGCCAGCGATCCCAATATCCACTATCTCGACGGTCTCGAGCTCTATGGCGCGGAAGACAACCAGCTTCTGCCCCTGCCTGATGCGCTCCATCCCGACGCCGCTGTCCATGATCTCATGGGGCGTAGGTTTGCCGAGAAAGTGTTTGCGGGCGTTTTTTGTAGAAAGGGGGAAGCCTGAGGCCTTCGCGGCTCACCGCGCCGAGTTCTGCTTGCCGTAACTTCCTCACCAGCCTATTGACCGTGTGGACGCACCCGGCGACAGTATTGTGATCAAGGCGCTTGTCGCCAACGATATATATGCCTGAGTCCTTGGCATTTGCGGTTCCCGCATCTGGGGCTGAGCCGGATTTATTTGAGGAGCTATCATGAGCGAAACGGTTACCCCCGCTTCTACCCCCCGCGCCCTGCCGTCGGATGACGTGCTGCGCGAAGAAATCATTCAGCTCATCATGACCGAACGCAATGTCGAGCGCGAGAAGCTGGTACCCGAAGCCAGCTTCCGCTCGCTCGGCTTTGAATCGCTCGACGTGGTGATGCTGCTCATGGGCGTCGAGGAAAAGTACGGCGTCTATCTGCCCATCGATGGCGAACTGAGCACCGTCAATACGCTGTCCGAACTGCTCGACCTGCTCGTCGCGCGCATCAAGACCGCCGAGCCGGCATCGGCCGCGCTGGCGCCCAAGGCTGCCGCCGGGGGCGCTGCACAGTGAGCGTAGAGGTCGCCATTACCGGCATGGGGTGTGTGACGGCTGCAGGCCTGGGCGTTGATGCGCTTTGGCAGGCAGTGCGCGATGGCGACCCCAAGGTTTCACGGCTGGACGGCGACGAATTCGCCCGCAGCCACGTCAAGATTGCGGCGCGTGCGCCCTTTGACATGGCAGACCATTTTACGCCCAACCAGGCCCGCACGCTGGACCGGTTTTCCGCGCTCGCCATCGTGGCCGCCAAGGAGGCCATCGAGGCTGCCGGGGCTGAGCCGCGCGAATGGGGCGACCGGGTCGCGCTGATCATCGGCACCGGTATTGGCGGTATCGAGACCACGGCCTCGATGTATGGATCGTTCACCACCGGTACGCGCGGCGACCCGATGGCGATCCCGAAAATCATGCCCAACGCGGCGGCCTGCCAGGTCGCCATGGCCTTTGGCGTGACCGGCACCCTGCTGGCGACGGCCGGAGCCTGTTCGTCTTCGGCCCAGGCCATTGGCCTTGGCCTGCAACTGATCCGTGCCGGCATTGTCGACCGCGCTATCGTGGGCGGTTCGGAGGCCATGGTCATTCCCTCCTCCATGCTCGCCTGGGAAATGCTGCGCGTGCTAACCCCCACGGCCCAGCGCCCCTTTTCCAAGGGTCGCGATGGCATGATGATGGGCGAAGGCGCCGGCGTCATGGTGCTGGAGCGGCTCGATCTGGCTCAGGAACGCGGCGCGCCCATCGTCGGCATGCTGCGCGGCTATGGCACGACGAGCGATGCCAAGGACCTTCTGCGGGCCGATCCAGTGCGCTCCTCCGCTGCCATCAGCCGGGCCCTGGCCGATGCGGGGCTCGCCCCGTCCGACATCGCCTATTGCAATGCGCATGGTACGGGCACGATCGCCAATGACGTGGCCGAGGCCGAAGCGCTGTCGCTGGTCTTTGGCGAAGATCTTCCCAAGCTTGCCGTGTCTTCGACCAAGCCCGTTCATGGCCATTTGATCGGCGCCGCCGGCGTCATCGAGGCTATCGTGACCGTCAAGGCGCTGACCGAAGGCATCGCGCCGCCGACAATCAATTTCCTTGAGCCGGACCCGGCCATGCAGCCGATCAATTGCGTGCCCAACAAGGCCCAGCCGATTTCGGGCAAGGTAGGCATCAGCAATTCCTTCGCCTTTGGCGGCATCAACTGCTCGCTGGTGCTGTCGGCGGTCTGAGGCTCCGCGAAGTATCGCAAAGCCGATCCAATTTGCGCCCTCCCCAATCGGGGAGGGCGTTTTTGTTTGGAGCAGGC
>NZ_JBEVLL010000156.1:0-5217 GCF_040509215.1 Devosia sp. | reverse complement strand
CCGGAGCCCTCCTGGTGCGCGGCCTTTTGTATTTTCAGGCATCGCCCAAGGCAAAATGGGCCATCTGGCCGTCAAAGGCGCGTTGGAAAGCGGGACGGGCGCAAACGCGCTCGATATAGGCCTCCAGCGCTGGATGGGGATTGGTCGCCCGCAGTTTCGGCACGCGCAGCACATCGGCCATCAGCAGGTCAGCCACGGTAAAGCGTCCTACCGCCAGCCATTCGTGCTCCGAAAGCACCGCATTGAGATGCTTTAGCCGCTGCAGCATCCAGTCCTTGAGCGGATTATCCGCACCTTCGGACAGGCTGACGAACCACCAGGACACCGTGACCATTTCCATGGAATTGAGCCCGGCAATCGTCCATTCCAAAACCTCCGCCTCGCCCCTGGCGTCGCGTGGCATGAGTTTTTCGCTCTTCTTGGCCAGATGCAGCAGGCAGGCGCCGCTTTCAAACAGCGTTATGTCGCCATCCGTCAGAAAAGGAACCTGCCCAAAGGGCTGGCGCGCGAAATGCTCGGGACCGCGATTTTCGAATGGCACAGATTTGACCGCATAGGCGAGACCCGCCTCTTCGCAGGCCCAACGCAGCCTGATGTCCCGAACATGGCCACGGGGCCCCGACTTGCCCCCAGGCACCCAGTCATAGGTCCAGATCGTCAGTGGCTCGGTCATAGGCGTCCTCCCGCTGCCCGTTCATAACCCGGGCCGATTTTCCATTCCATGCGGAAGGCTTTGGGAGGCGTCGCGGTTCCGGAACCAGAAACAAGAATGGCCCCCGAGATGAGGGCCATTCCGGATTTTTGCTTATGAGCCGCCGTCAGCAGACCGTGGCGACCCGTTCCTTGATGACCGCCAGCACTTCGTCGCCGGGGCGTTTCCACCAATTGTCCTGCGAGAAAATTTCGACTTCCTGCGGCCCGAAAAAGCCCGCGTCCTCGATCATTTTCCGAATGGCAGGCAGGTCGATTACCCCATCGCCCATCATGCCGCGGTCGAGCAGCATGTCCTTGGTCGGCACCAGCCAGTCGCAGATGTGATGGGCAAAGATGCGCTTCATGCGACCGGCGCGCGCAATGGCCTGCGCCAGATTGGGGTCCCACCAGACGTGGTAGACGTCGATGGCAACGCCGACCGTTTCGCCCAGGGTCTCGCAGATATCGAGGGCCTGATCGATCGTGTTCACGCAGGCCCGATCCGCCGCATACATCGGGTGCAGCGGCTCGATGGCGATCTTTACCCCCGAGGCCTTGGCATGGGGCAGCATGGCGGCGATACCATCGGTGACCATCTGCCGGGCAGCCGGCAGGTCCTTTGATGAACCGGGCAGGCCACCAACCACCAGCACGAGACAATCGGCGTTGAGCGCGGCGGCCTCGTCGATGGCACGCAGATTGTCATCGATCTGTTTCTGACGCCCCTCGGCCGTTTCCGCCGGGAACATGCCGCCACGGCAGACGCCTGTTACCTGCAGCTTGTTTGTTTTGACGATGCGCGCCGCCTCATCGAGGCCAATGGCCGCGATCTGGTCGCGCCAGGGCGAAATGGCGGTGATCCCTGCGCGCAGGCACCCGTCCACCGCTTCGGCAAAACCCCATTGCTGGCGCGTGGTCGCAAGATTGAGCGAAATGCCTCGATCGGTCATGCCTTCACTCCGTTTACCTGCAGCACAGCCTTCATCCGTGCCGTGGCGAGCTCAGGATCGGCGAGAACGCGGGCCTTGTCGGCGAGACGGAAAAGCTCGCTGAGATGCTGCACGGAACGGGTCGACTGCTGGCCCCCGATCATCTGGAAATGATCCTGCAGCCCATTGAGATAGGCGAGGAACACGACACCCGTCTTGTAGAACCGCGTCGGCGCCGCAAAGATATGGCGGCTCAGCGGCACTGTCGGTTCGAGAATATCGAAGAACTCGTTGGTATTGCCACGACCCAAGGCCGCAAGGCCAGCCGAGGCGGCTGGCGCGATGGCATCGAAAATGCCGAGCAGGGCATGCGAATAGCCCTGATCATCGCCGGCAATCAGCTCTGCGTAATTAAAGTCGTCGCCGGTATACATCTTCACCGATGCCGGCAGACGACGACGCATGGCGATTTCCTTCTCGGCCGAGAGCAGGGAAATCTTGATGCCGTCGACCTTGTCGGCATTGGCGGCGATGACGTCGAGGCAGACATCCATGGCGGCGTCGTGGTCGATATTGCCCCAATAGCCCTGCAGCGCCGGGTCGAACATTTCGCCCAGCCAATGCATGATCACCGGCTGCTTCACATTGGACAGCACATGCCCATAGACGCGGGCATAGTCGTCCGGCGACTTGGCCGCCGCCGCCAGCGCGCGGCTCGCCATCAGGATAACGCGACCGCCTTCGCCCTCGACAAAGCCCACCTGCTCGTCATAGGCGCGGATAATATCGTCGATGGTGACATCGGGACCGGGCGCGAGGTGATCGGTACCGGCGCCATAGGCGATGAGCGCATCGTCCCGCGTCCGCGCTTCGGCCTGGGCGCGACGGATCAGCTCCTTGGCTTCCGTCCAGCTCAGCCCCATGCCGCGCTGGGCCGTATCCATCGCTTCGGCAACGCCAAGTCCGAGATCCCAGAGACGATGGCGGAATTTCAGGGTCGTGTCCCAATCGATCGCCGGGGTCAGCCACGGATCATTCACCGCCAGCGGATCGGCAACGACATGGGCCGCCGCATAGGCGATGCGGGAGAAATCCGTCGACTTGAATTTGACGAAGGGGATCGGATCGCCCGTCAGCGTATAGGGCGTTATCGAGCGGTCGGGATTGGGCAGGTTGATGGTCGGCATGGGTATTTCCCCTCAAGGCCTTCACAAACTCGGATGTCACCCTCGCCTGGGCGGGGTGACATCCGGTGGATCGCTAGTTCAGGAGATCAGAATTCCAGCTTCGGCACATCGAGCCAGCGGCGCTCGGCCCAGCTCTTGAGACCAAGTTCGGCAAGCTGCACGCCCTTGGCGCCGGCTTCGAGGCCATATTCCCATGGCGCGTCTTCGGCGACGTGGCGGAGGAACATTTCCCACTGCACCTTAAAACCGTTGTCGGCCGGCCAGTTGTCCGGAACCTCTTCCCAATCGTTGAAGAAGTTCATGGTCTGCGGCTGGTCGGGGTTCCACACGGGTTTGGGCGTATTGACGCGATGCTGGGTCCAGCACTTGTGGAGGCCAGCAACTGCCGAGCCCTTGGTGCCATCGACATGGAAGGTCACGAGATCGTCGCGACGCACGCGGGTGGTCCAGCTCGAATTGATCTGGGCCACGACGCCGCCTTCAAGCTCGAAGGTCGCATAGGCCGCGTCATCCGTATCACACTTGAAGCGCTTGCCGTTTTCGTCGACGCGTTCGGGAATGTGCGTCGCGCCGAGGCAGGAGACGGCCTTCACTTCGCCGAAGAGATTGTCGAGCACATAGCGCCAGTGGCAGAGCATATCGAGGATGATGCCGCCGCCATCGTTCTTGCGATAGTTCCAGCTCGGGCGCTGCGCCTTCTGCCAGTCGCCTTCAAACACCCAATAGCCGAATTCGCCGCGCACCGAGAGGATGTCGCCGAAAAAGCCGGAGTCCTTGAGCATCTTGATCTTCATCAGGCCGGGCAGGAACAGCTTGTCCTGCACCACGCCATGCTTCAGCCCCGAAGCGCGGGCGGTCTTGGCGAGGTTCACCGCAACTTCGAGATCATCCGAAGTCGGCTTTTCGCAATAGACGTGCTTGCCGGCCGCGAGAGCGCGTTCGAGCAGGCCGGCGCGCATCAGCGTCGTGCCGGCATCAAAGAAAATCGTGTCATCGGGATTGGCGAGCGCGGCGTCGAGATCGCTGCCCCAGCGGGCGATGTTGTGCTTCTTGGCGAGGCGCTCGATCTTGTCGGCGTCGCGACCAACGATGATCGGATCGACAACGAGACGATCGCCATTGGCAAGCGCAATGCCGCCCTGATCCCGGATCGCCAGGATGGATCGCACCAGATGCTGGTTGTAGCCCATGCGCCCCGTGACGCCATGCATGATGATGCCGATACGCTTTTCCGCCATTCGCTCCTCCGACCGCTTTGCGGTGTAACTGCTTAGTTACTTAACTATAGCCAGCGCCGTGGCAGCGTCAAGCGCGATCGTGCTGCAAAAATGCAATCACGCGTCGCGCAGAGGCACCAAACGGTTACTTGTACTTGACAGGGACCGGGGTGCCGCCCAGACTTCAGGCAATGGCCCGAAGCGGCCGAGGAGGAAATTTGGGGGGAAGTCCGGCCATGCGGCGGAGCCTTGCGGTCGTGCGCCTTTGCGGCGCTGCTTTACCGCCCGGAATCGTGCTGCTATTGCCCAAGCCGACTTCCCGCGCCCAGTAGAAATCAATCGGCGGTACAGACGTGTCAGACGCAATTTCAACCGCGAGCGAATCCCAGGGCGAACCAACCGCACCCAAGCGCACGCGCAATTCGGTAAAGACCAAGGCGTCCATTCTCGCGGCCGCCCGCGTCGAGTTCGCCGATCGCGGTTTTGAAGGCGCCCGCGTCGATGCCATTGCCGAGCGCGCCGGCGCCAACAAGCGCCTGCTCTACCATTACTTCGGCAACAAGGAAGATCTCTATCGGGCCGTGCTGCTCGATGCCTATCAGGAGATCCGCAAGGGCGAACGCGCGCTCAGCCTTGATCAGTATGACCCGACCCAGGCCATGGACCGCCTGGTGCGCTTCACCTTCCGGCACTTCCTCGCCAACCCCTGGTTTCCACGCCTTCTCGGCACGGAAAACATCGAAAATGCCCGGTTCCTCAAAACCCTGCCAGACATCAAGGCGCTGCATTCCCCGCTCGTGGGTCAGATCGCCGAGATCATCGCCAGGGGTAACGAGGCGAACACCTTCCGCCGCGACGTCGATCCCGTGCAGCTCTACATTTCCGTCGCCGCACTCGGCTTTTTCTACGTGTCGAACACCGCCACGCTGTCCGTGATCTTCGAGCGCGACCTCAGTAGCGTCGCCATGGTGCAGGAGCGCGAGGCCCACGCCGTGCAGATGGTGCTGGATTATCTGAAGACGAAGCCGGGGGCTTGATCCCGTCGCGTATTTGATTTCCTGATTTATCCGTCATCGTCACCACCGGGCTTGTCCCGGTGGTCCATACGGAGGCGAGATGGATTGCCGGGACAGGCCCGGCAATGACGACAGCGGAAAGATTTGGTCATGTCGTCCGCCAGAGGTGGACGAC
>NZ_JBEVLL010000155.1:0-7127 GCF_040509215.1 Devosia sp. | reverse complement strand
AGCGCCTCCGGCTCGATTTCCCGCTCGAGGTCGCCCTGAGCGGACTGCAGAGAGCCTGAATAGGCATTGGCCGTCGTCATGGCGTGGTCGATTGCGGAATGCACCGCCTCGATGCGCACTTGCATGCGCTCGGAGACGGTCGACATGCGATCGTTGACGTCAGATTTCAGGAATTCGTTGTAAAGCGTCTCGGCCAGACTCGTCGACGGCGACTCGCCGGTGGCGAAAATGGCGTTGATCCGGTGGTTCAGTGTGGGATTGACGCCAGTCGCATAGGTGTAGAGCAGCTCGTAGAACTGCGGGTAGGGCGGAATGCTGCTTTTCTTGAGGAGGTCGAGCGCTGAATTGGCATAGCCGAGCGCTCGCTTGAACTCGTGATCCGACACAGCCTTCCTCGCGCCCCGTTGCGCCGACCACCGGCAACTGCAGTTTTACTTTGAAGTCATTTACAAGTCATAACGGCAGGCAACACATTGTGTCGACCGGCAAATTTCCTAAACTGGCAGTATTTTACTCAGATTCCTGTTCGGCAGTACGCGTTGCTCGAAGCAAGAAGGCCGGAATGGGACCTGCGTCGCCAAATGGCGAATCAGGAACGATATCCGAAACCGGCGCCGACGTGTCCTTGGGCTTGCGCCGAGAGTTACGTGACGGTGCCTTTTCAGCCGCAGGCGTTGCCGCGGAGGCTTCTGGTGCAGCGGCTTCGGTCTGGGTGGGGCGCGTTGGCGCCTTGCGACGAGAGGAGCGTGCGGGACGGGCCGCTGGCGCTTCTTCATCTTCGCCCTGGCCTGATGCGACAGGCGCAACGTCAAGCCAGTCGATAGGCTTCTGAATCAGCTTTAGAATGGCATCGAGGTGCTTTTCGTCGCCTGGGCCCACGAAAGTATAGGCGGTGCCGGCACGTCCGGCGCGACCGGTGCGACCAATGCGGTGCACATAGTCTTCAGCGTGAACCGGCACGTCGAAGTTGAACACGTGGCTCACTGCGGGAATGTCGAGACCGCGGGCGGCGACATCGCTGGCAACCAGCAACTTCAGGTTGCCGGACTTGAATGCATCAAGCGTTTCCGTGCGGCTCTTCTGGTCCATATCACCATGCAGGCCGCCGGCGCTGTAGCCGTGACGCTCCAGCGAGCGGGCGAGGGTGGCCACGTCGCGCTTGCGGTTGCAGAAGATAATCGCATTGGTCAGGCCTTCGGCAGCATCAACACGGGCACGCAACATGGCGCGCTTCTGATCAGGACGCGACGAAACCTTGACCAGCTTCTGGTCGATGGTGTCAGCAGTCGAAGCCGTGCGGGAGACCTGCACGTGCACCGGATCCTTGAGGAAACGCTTGGTCAGGCGCTCGATCTGCGGATCCATGGTGGCCGAGAACAGCATCGTCTGGCGACGGGGCGGCAAGCGCGAGCAAATCTTTTCGATGTCGTCGATGAAGCCCATGTCGAGCATGCGGTCGGCTTCGTCGATGACGAGGATTTCGACGCCGGTGAGCAGGATCTTGCCGCGATCGAATTGATCGAGGAGGCGACCCGGGGTGGCGATCAGCACGTCCACACCGCGATCGAGCTTCTTGTTCTGATCTTCGAAGGACACGCCACCGATGATCAGCGCCATCGAGAGACGATGGTTCTTGCCGTACTTTTCGAAGTTTTCGGAAACCTGCGCAGCGAGTTCGCGCGTTGGTTCCAGAATGAGGGTGCGGGGCATGCGGGCGCGGGCGCGTCCGGCCTCCAGCAGGGTGAGCATGGGCAACACGAAGGATGCCGTCTTGCCGGTGCCTGTCTGAGCGATGCCGATCAGATCCTTCTTCTGCAGAAGGTGCGGGATGGCTTGCGACTGAATTTCAGTTGGTCGCGTATAGCCGGCCGCTGCAACAGCGTCGGTAACTTTGCTCGAAAGGCCAAGGCCAGAAAAATCGTCGGTCAACGTCAGAGATTCCACTCGTGGGTCGTCCGGGTGGCTGAGCGAACCGAAATGTTCGGTACGGCGCACCGCGGAAATCATGTGCAAGGCCCGTGCGTTGGGACTGTGGCCCTAGACCCAATGTCGAATGGAGCGTCGGATACTTGTTTTCCCGCGCGGGCCCGTCGCCGGGCAGAGAAGACGCAATAGTAAAAACAGGTAATCCGGCAAACCTTGCGGCGCGGACCATAGCGCAAAGCCCTTGCGTGTCAACGGTCTTGCCCGTTTTCGGCCAGATGCGGCGGCTTAGCTCACTTTTGCAGAGCTGGTCCGCGCTACGACGCGCGGCGTAACGACGAAATGTTCTGAATGAGAACGGCCATCTATACGCTCGATAAGCAGGCGAGTTGCTTGCAAACCTAGCACTTCGCCTGACTGGTCGATGCTGGTGAGACGGTTTTGCGAGAATTCGCAAAAGATCGTGTTGTCGTAGCCGACGATGGCAATGTCTTCCGGGATCGACAGGCCGAGTTCTGTCGCGACGCTGATGGCTTCGAACGCCATGAGGTCGGTCCAGCAGAAAATGGCGTCCGGGCGATCCTTGCCCTCTAGCAGGCGCCGGAGGATGAGTTGCACCTCTCGAAGGACCTGCGGAGCGCGCACGATATTGATCGCGCTTCCGAGGCCTTGCTCGGTCATCTCCAGACGGTAGCCGAGTTCGCGCTGGTTGATCACCGTCGAAACGGGCGCTGCAAGGCTGAGCATCGCGATCTTCTTGTGACCATTCTGGCACAAGTGGCGCACGGCCAGGCGGCCGCCGAGTTGATCGTCGTTGTTGACAGTATCAAAGCGTGCATCGGTGAGATCGTGATGTCCGATCGTGACTAGCGGGGTGCGGTCGGCAATGTCATTCAGCCGCTCATTGGTCTCGTTGGGGCCGATCAGGACCAGACCATCCATCTGCCGGTCGATCATCGCTTCGACAAGGGATGAGGCCGATACGCTAACCCCTTGCATCGCTTGGTAGCGCGTGCGTTCGAGAGCCGAATTCACGCCGGCGAAAATGTCGGCAAAGAATGGGTTGCGAAGGTCGGGGAAGACGAGGCCGAGCGTGTAGGTGCGGCCACGAAGGCCACGGGCCGACGCCAACGGGCGATAGTTGAGCTTATCCATCGAGGCCTGGACCTTGGCGCGCAGCGCGTCGCTGACGCCGTAGGCATCCCGCAGCACCTTGGATACCGCAGCCACCGACACCCCCGCGTCACTGGCTACTTCCCGAATTGTAATACGCGGCGTCCTCACCGGGGCCTTCTTGGTCATGCTGTCCTCCGCCTCAGTCTTCGCACCTATTCTAAAAAAAGCCTATTGCGAAGATCGCAAAAATGTAGAACGCTACACGTAGAACAGTTTACAGCCGCACCAAGCGGCTTGAGGAGACTACCAAGTGCTGAATGAAACCGCGGCAGAGCTGGCTTCCAGCTCACGAGCTTCCACACGCGCCTGGACTGCCAAGATGGTTCGTCCGCTCGCTGACAAGGGTGTCGGCACTCCAGCGAGCTTTGTTGCGAAGACCTTCAATCTCGACAGCGTCTCCGGCGCTGAAATCCTCGATATTACGGCGCTCGGCCTCTACGTTGCCTTCATCAATGGCAAGCGCGTCGGCAATGATGTGCTGACTCCAGGCTGGACCGCTTATGACGCGCGCCTGAGCTATCAGACCTACAACGTGGGCCCTCTGCTTGTTGCCGGTGAAAACCGCATCGAGATCTGGCTGGGTGACGGCTGGATGCGCTCGCAGCTCATGTGGGGCAAGGCGCCCATCTACAACGTCTGGGGCAGCGACATTGCCGCGCTGGTGGAACTCCGCGCCAAGGCAGGGGACACCGATCCGGTTCTCGTGACCGATGCGTCCTGGGAAAGCGGCGAGCTGCCGATCCGCAAGTCGGGCATTTATTTCGGCGAGACCTTTGATGCGCGTATCGCGCCAACCGTTTCCGCCGGCACCGAAATCGTCGATTTCAACGATGTTCGTCTTGTGGCCCATGAGACGACGCCGGTCCGTGAGCTGGATGCGCTGACCGCCGTCAAGACCTGGACCGATGCCGAGGGTCGCACGGTTTTCGATTTTGCCCAGAACATCGGCGGCTACGTCGCTATCTCGGTCAGCGGCTCTGCCGGTGCCAAGGTTGTCGTGGAGCACGCTGAAGTGCTCGACAAGGACGGCAATTTCTACAACGTCAATTATCGTACCGCCGAAGCCACTCTTACCTACACGCTGGCAGGGCAGGGGACGGAAGAATACCGTCCGCACTTCACCTTCCAGGGTTTCCGCTATGCCCGCGTGACCATCGAGGGCGATGCCAAGCTCATCGACATACAGTCGGTCCCGATCAGCTCGGTGACCGAGCAGAAGGCGACCTTCACCTCGGGCAACAAGCTGGTGAACCGCCTTTTCCTCAACACGCTCTGGAGCCAGCGCGGCAACTTCATCGAAGTGCCGACGGATTGCCCACAGCGCGATGAGCGTCTGGGTTGGACAGGCGACGCGCAGGTTTTTGCTGGTACCGCCGCCTATCTTGGCGAAGTGCACGGCTTCTTCCACAAGTGGGTGCGCGACCTGATGGTCGATCAGCGCGAAGACGGCGCCGTCCCGCACGTTTGCCCCGATCCGACCCGCATGCAGCCGGAACACTATCCGGGTTTCTATGGCTCGACCGGCTGGGGCGATGCCATCTATCAGGTCCCGTGGCAGGTTTACCTCCACTACGGCGACAGCGCTTTCCTCAAGGAAGTGCTGCCGAACATGATCCGTTGGGTCGATTTCGTCTGGTCGATCAGCGATGGCCCGATTGTCTCGCCGCCGCGCGAATGGGGTGCTCGTGGCTTCTCGTTCGGCGATTGGCTGCAGCCCAAGGGCCCGAGCGCCAAGCCGCTGCCGACCATCGGCGACGACGCTGCCGCGACGATCTATCTCTATATCGCGGCCAAGCAGGTTGCCGATATTGCCGAGATCGTCGGCGAAGCGGCGACGGCCAAGCGCCTCGGCAAGATGGCCGCCGACGTGAAGACCGCTTTCCAAAGCGAGTTCATCACCGTCTCCGGTCGCCTGGCCTATGACGACCAGACTTCCTATGCGCTGGCCATCGTTCACGACCTGATCCCGGCAGACAAGTACGAAGCAGCCAAGGGTTACTTCAAGAACACGATCGCTCGCGCCGAAGGCCGTATCGGCACCGGTTTCATCGGCACCCCGGCATTGCTGCCGGCGCTGATCAAGATCGGCGAATGGGGCCTCGCCAGCGAAGTCTTCCTGCAGGAAGAAGTGCCGGGCTGGCTCTATCAGGTGAAGATGGGCGCGACGACGATCTGGGAACGCTGGGATGCGATCCAGGCGGACGGCTCGATCTACAATCCGCAGATGAACTCCTACAACCACTATGCCTATGGCGCCGTTTGCCAGTGGCTCTTGGAAGGGGTTGCCGGCTTCCGTCCGGACGAGAAGGACCCGGCGTTCAAGACCATCGTCTTCGAACCGCTGATCCTGCCCGAACTGTCCCCGGTCAAGGCCGACCACGACAGCCCGGCCGGCAAGATCCGCGCCGAGTGGACCATCACCGGTGAAGCCGTGCGCTACGAAATCGAAGTGCCGGCGGCAAGCCGTGGCGTTCTGCGCCTCGCTTCCACCTATCGCGACGCCACGCTCGATGGCCAGGCCATCACTGCGGGCCAGGGCACGGCTCTTTCGGCCGGCAAGCACGTCGTGACCTTCAACTACACAGCACCAAAGCGCGAGGAGCGCCAGAAGTCGCTGGTGAACGCCAACACGCCTTAAGGCGCGTACCTGAACTTTAACCATGGGCCCGCAAATGCGGGCCTTCCAGGGAGGTAGACTATGACCAAGACCAAACTTTTCGCCCTGACCGGCGCCAGCCTGCTCGGCCTGATGATGACGGCAAACGCCGTCAATGCCCAGCAGTCCGGCTACCTGTCGTTCCTCATCGACAACGGCCCGCCGTCGGTCGCTGGCGCTGAAGCCTGGGTGGCCGCCTATACCGAGAAGAACCCCGACGTCACCATCGACATCGAAGTGCGCCCCGGTGGCGGCGAAGGCGACAACATCGTCAAGACCCGTCTCGCGACCGGCGCCATGGCTGACGTGTTCTTCTACAATTCGGGTTCGCTGTTCCAGGCGATCAACCCGGTCCAGAACCTGCTGCCGGTCACCAATGAGCCCTGGCAGGCTGGCATCCAGGACAGCTTCAAGTCGGTCGTATCGGCTGGCGGCGAAGTCTATGGCACGCCCTTCGCTCCGGCCATGGGCGGCGGTATCTTCTACAACAAGCCGATCTATGAAGAGCTTGGCCTCGAAATTCCCAAGACCTGGGATGAATTCATGGCCAACAACGAAAAGATCAAGGCTGCCGGCAAGACTGCCGTAATCCAGACCTATGGCGAAACCTGGACTTCCCAGCTTTTCGTTCTCGCCGACTTCTACAACGTCCTGACCGTCGAACCCGACTTTGCCGAGAAGTTCACCGCCAACGAAGCCAAGTTCGCGACCTCGCCTGCTGCCGTAAAAGGCTTTGAGCGCCTTCAGGAAGTCTACGAAGCTGGCTACCTCAATGCCGACTTCGGCGCTGCAACCTATCCCGACGGCATCCGCATGGTTGCGACCGGCGAAGGCGCACACTATCCGATGCTGACCTTCGGTATCGGCGCTCTCGCAGAAACCCAGCCGGATCACCTCCAGGACGTCGGCTTCTTCGCCCAGCCGGGTGACGATGCCGCAACCAACGGCCTGACCACCTGGATGCCGGACTCGATCTACATCGCCAAGAGCACGGCCGCTCCTGACCTTGCCAAGGATTTCGTCGGCTTCATCGGCTCGCCGGAAGGCTGCGATATCCGCAACGAAGCCGTGGGCGCCACCGGTCCCTACATGATCGCCGGCTGCGAACTGCCTGCCGACGTTCCGCCGGCCGTGGCCGACATGCTGCCCTACTTCCAGGAAGGCGGCCATAACGGTCCGGCTCTCGAGTTCCTCTCGCCCATCAAGGGCCCGGCTCTCGAGCAGATCACCGTTGAAGTCGGTTCGGGCATCCGCCAGGCCGCTGACGGCGCCGCTCTCTACGACGAAGACGTGCGCAAGCAGGCGCAGCAGCTCGGCCTTGCTGGCTGGTAATCGTCCCTGACCCTGCTTAGGCTCCGGAGGGGCAATCCCC
>NZ_JBEVLL010000154.1:0-4113 GCF_040509215.1 Devosia sp. | reverse complement strand
GAGCCGATGCGTCGATGTTCAGCAGGGTGTAGTGAGCCTTGCGGTTCTTGCGGATGCGGTAGGAGAGACCCTTGAGGCCCCAGTATTCGTTCTTGGTAACCTTGCCGCCACCCTGAGACAGGATTTCGGTCAGAGCAGTGGTCAGTTCTTCAACCTGCTGCTGCGAAACGTCCTGGCGAGCCAGGAAGATGTGTTCGTAAAGGGCCATTGAGTGCGCCTTCCTTTCAGTTTCGATACGCGTTTCGCTGGCGCGGAGCCCCTTCGAAGCCGGAAAGGCGTCAAAGCAGTCTTGCAAAGAGCGGGAACACGGGAGGCCGGATCAGGTATCGATCCTGTTTCTCCCAACGTAAGGCTCAAAGAGCCCTGTCGTTCAAAGGGGAAACCCTCCGTTCAGCCCCCGGCCAAACGAATTGCTGCGGCGGCTATAGAATAGACGGCGTCCCAATGCAAGCGTCAGGCGCCTGCGGCCCGCAGCAGGGCGGCGCTTTTGTGGGCCACGACGCGATTGCGGCCGGCATTCTTGGCCTCATAAAGCGCTTCGTCGGCAAGGCTGAGCATCCGCGGCAGATTGGCCGGCGCGTGGAACTCGACAATGCCGATGCTGACGCTGGTGGCAACAGTCACCTCGCCATGATGCAGCGTCTCGGCGGCAATCGCTTCGCGAATCCGTTCGGCAACCCTGGTACCCTCTTCGATTCCGGCGCCCGGCAGGATGATGGCAAATTCCTCCCCGCCAAGCCGGCCGAGAATGTCGCCCTTGCGCAGGCCCGCTGCAAGGAGGCCCGCCACGACCTGCAGGACGTGATCGCCGACCGGATGGCCATGCGTATCGTTGATCGATTTGAAATGGTCGACATCCACGGCCAGGGCGACATTCGGCGTGCCGTCCCGTTGCCTGACAAGGCTAGCCTCGGCCGTCTTGTTGAACTCCCGGCGGTTGAGCAGGCCGGTGAGGAAATCATGATTGGCGCGGTGCTCGATTTCGTCATGGGCGTCCTGCCAGAAAGCGTTGAGCATCACCATGGCAAGGGACCCGAGCGCCAGGGAGCCGATGCCCAGCCGGAAGGAGGCGACATCCCAGGGCGAGTCGAGCGGCACATGGTCCACATAGAGCGGGATCAGATCGACGGGGACGGCAAACAATATCCACATGGCAGCGAGGCCCGAAAGCACGAGCGCGATCCGCGGACCGAAGAGGGTCGAGCACCAGATGAAAGCCGGCACATGCAGCATCAGGGCGCCAGGCCCGCCAACGAAGGGCATAAGGCCGCAAGAGGCGATGAGCGCGGCGATGGCCGCCGCCTTTTCGGGCAGTCCCGCATCGTCCTGGTCTGTCGGCGATGGCTTTCGCGCCTTGATGAGGCGTCCGCCCATCACCAGCGGCAGGAAAATGGCGTAATTCACAGCTTCTGAGGCCGTCCAGAGAAAGAAGCCTTCGAGACGGTCCAGTTCCAAAAGTGGTCCGGCAACAAGGCCGCCGGCAACACCGCAGGCAAGCGAGGCAGCAAGAACCACGACGGAGAAGTGGACGACGCTCGACGGTCGCGTCATCGGGAAGAACCGCGATGCCCAGAGCCGGATAAGAGCAAGTCCCGTTGCCACGCCGACAAGATTTGTAGCATTGAGCGTCGCCGATCGCACGAGGTCGCCGCCCGACACCAGATCCGCCGCCATATAGGCGAGCGCGGCCAACACCCAGGTCAGCGGCGAATTTGCCTTGGGATAAATGGCGAGAATGCCGAGCAGGGCCGCATTCGCCGGCCACAGGCTGGCAAGGTCGAAGGCCACGCGTGTATAGATACCCAGCAGCGCGAGAGCAAAGACGATCGCGGCCGTCAGGAGGGCGGCAATGAGCGGCTTGGCAAAGCCTGCATTTGTGGAAGCCGCCGCGGCTGAACTATCCATGGTGCCTCCAAAAAATCGCACTGGCCCGCAATTCTCCCGCAAATATCCTTAAGAGAGATTGCTTGACTCAACCAAATACACTCGGCAAACGCCTCGCAATGTCCGCAACCCCGGAGACGCCGTCATGACCAGCACCGCTTTCACCTTTCCCGGCCAGGGCAGCCAGGCCGTCGGCATGGGCAAGGAACTGGCCGATGCCTTCCCCGAAGCGCGTGCCGTATTCGACGAAGTCGATGACGCGCTGGGTCAAAAACTGTCCCAGACCATGTTCGAAGGCCCGGAAGACGTTCTGCGCCTCACCGAGAATGCCCAGCCCGCCCTGATGGCATCAAGCATTGCCGTCCTTCGCGTCCTCGAAAGCCGCGGCGTCACCCTGGCTGGCCATGCCAAATTCGTCGCCGGCCATTCGCTCGGCGAATATTCCGCCCTCTGCGCCGCCGGCACCTTCTCTCTTTCTGACACGGCCCGTCTCCTCCGCACCCGCGGTCAGGCCATGCAGAAGGCCGTTCCGGTCGGTCACGGCGCCATGGCTGCGCTCCTTGGTCTCGACCTCGAAACTGCCCGCGCCGTTGCCGAAGAAGCCGCCCAGGGCGAAGTCTGCCAGGTTGCCAATGACAATGCGCCCGGCCAGGTCGTCATCTCAGGCGCTCTCGCTGCCATCGAACGCGCCGTCGAAATCGCCAAGGCCAAGGGCTCCAAGCGCGCTCTGCTGCTGCCAGTCAGCGCTCCCTTCCACTGTTCTTTGATGCAGCCCGCCGCCGACGCCATGGCATCGGCCCTGGCTGAAGTGCAGATGAATGCCCCCGTCGTGCCGCTCGTCGCCAACGTGCTGGCTGCTCCGATCTCCGACCCGGCCGAAATCCGCCAGCGTCTCGTCGAGCAGGTCACCGGCGTCGTGCGCTGGACCGAAACCGTCACCTGGCTCGCAGGGCAGGGTGGTGTCACCCAGCTCGTCGAACTCGGCACCGGCCGCGTGCTCACGGGCCTTGCCAAGCGCATTGCCCCCGATGTCACCACCCATGCTGTCGGCGGACCCGCCGATATCGACGCCTTCGTCGCGACCGTCACCGCTTGAACCAAGGAATAACAACATGTTCGATTTGACCGGTAAGCGCGCCTTGGTCACTGGCGCCAGTGGCGGCATCGGCCGCGAAATCGCCAAGGCACTGGCTGCTGCCGGCGCCACCGTGGCTCTCTCGGGTACTCGCGTCGGTGCCCTTGAGGAAACAGCCCAGCAGATCGGCAAGGAATGCCCGATCCTGCCGTGCAACCTCTCCAAGATGGACGACGTCGATACCCTCGTGCCCGACGCAGAAGCTGTCATGGGTGGTGTGGATATCCTCATCAACAATGCCGGCATGACCCGCGACAATCTCTTCATGCGCATGAAGAATGAAGAATGGGACGAAGTCATCGCGGTCAATCTCACCGCTGCCTTCCATCTCAACCGCGCCGTGCTGCGTGGCATGATGAAGCAGCGCTGGGGCCGCATCATCGGCATCTCTTCGGTTGTCGGCGTCATGGGCAATCCCGGCCAGGGCAATTACGCCGCCTCCAAGGCGGGCCTCATCGGCATGAACAAGGCGCTGGCCTATGAAGTGGCGAGCCGCAATATCACGGTAAATTCCATCGCCCCCGGCTTTATTGCCTCGGCCATGACGGATGAACTGAACGACAAGCAGCGCGAAGCCATTCTCTCGACCATTCCTGCCAACCGCCTCGGCACGCCCCAGGAAGTCGCCGCCTGCGCCGTCTTCCTCTCGAGCGACGCTGCAGCCTACGTCACGGGCCACACGCTCAACGTCAACGGCGGCATGGCGATGATCTGATTGGAATGGCCGGAGTGGCAAACTCCGGCCGTCCGTTGCTAATTGGCGCGTTAATAAAGCCTTAAACCCTTGGAAACCACGCCTCTCGCTGCTGGCAAACCCCAAGGAAACATGTTACTCGCGCCCCGTTAACCCTTGCCGGTTCGCCTTGCGAGCGCCGAGAAGGCCGCTTACATTGCCTCTGTGCAAGTCAAAACCGAGCTTGATGAATTGGCTTCGCGCCAATAAGAAGCGAAACGAAACGTCGATTTCTAAAAGGGAAGTCAAATATGAGCGATGTCGCTGATCGGGTCCGCAAGATCGTTGTGGAACACCTCAATGTGGACGCTGAGAAGGTCGTAGAAAAGGCCAGCTTCATCGACGATCTGGGCGCTGACTC
>NZ_JBEVLL010000153.1:0-29576 GCF_040509215.1 Devosia sp. | reverse complement strand
ATTCTGCGAGGAAGCGGGGATGGCGAGGGACCAGGCCCAGAGCCAGTTGCCACGCTTGCCAAGGCCGGTATCCGGAGCCTGGGCAAAGCCGACCTTATCGGCAACGGTGGAGTCGGTGGGATTGGTCACGAAGGATGCGGCGACGGTGGCGTCGATCCACATGCCACACTTGCCCTGCTGGAACAGCGTCAGGTTTTCATTGAAGCCGTTGGACGAGGCGCCCGCCGGGCCAGCATCGGCCATCAGCGAGAGATAGGTATCGAGGGTATTCTTCCACTGCTCGGTATCGAACTGGGGCTTCCAGCTTTCATCGAACCAGCGGGCGCCGAAGGAGTTGGACATGGCCGTCAGGAAGGCCATGTTTTCGCCCCAGCCAGCCTTGCCGCGGAGGCAGATGCCGTTGATGTCATTGGCGCGGTCGGTCATGGCACGGGCGGCTTCGCCGATGAATTCCCAGGTCGGGGCTTCCGGCATGGTGAGGCCGGCTTTTTCCATCAGGTCGGTGCGATACATGATGAAGGAGCTCTCGCCATAGAACGGGGCGGCATAGAGCTTGCCATCGACCGAGAGGCCGCCGCGGATGGCGGGCAGCAGATCGTCGACGTCGTAGTCGGCATCGGCGCTGAGCGCGTCGAGGGGTTTCAGCCAGTTCTGCTTGGCCCAGATCGGCGCTTCATAGGTGCCGATGGTCATGATGTCGTATTGGCCGCCATTGGTGGCGATGTCGGTGGTGACGTTCTGGCGCAGCGTGTTTTCTTCCAGCACGACCCAGTTGAGCTCAATGCCAGTCTCTTCGGTGAAGGCGCTCGATAGACCCTGCATGCGGATCATGTCGCCATTGTTCACCGTGGCGATGGTCAGCGTCTGCGCCGAAGCCGAGCCGACAAGGGCAAGCGTCATCGCGCCCACGAAAAGGGGTGTCAGTTTCATTGAAGTCCTCCCAAGACAAGGCGAGTTTTTGCTCCTGTCGTGAGCAAATGTTCACTGGCTGAGCAGATATGTCAATAGGGGCAACGCGCAGCGTCAGGAGGTACGTGCGTCAGGTTGTGGGGATTTACGGGAGAAAGAGCGGAGAGCGGTCCGGGAAAATACAAATTTCCCGGACGATTGCTCACGATAACGCATCACCAGGAAAAGCCCGGCTACGGATTGGGGAGAAGGGGTTGTAGCCTCAGGCGAGCAGCAGCTCGGCCGTGCGCTCGTCGGTGATGACACCATTGACCAGCCGCCGATTGAGCGCGGCCCGGATGGCCGGCGCCTTGTGGCGGCCCATGGCGAGGCCGACAACGAGGCTCGATTCGCGGGACGGAATGGGCGCCGAGGCGACGCGGTCGTTGATCAGGCCCTCGATAAGCCGGCCTTCGGCATCAAAGCACCAACCGCAGATTTCGCCTACCGCGCCGGCCTTCTGTAGCATCTTGTGGTCGGCTTCGGAGATAAAATTGTCGAGCAGCAGCGGCGCCCTGGGTCCGAGGTCGCCAATGCCGACAAAGGTGGCATTGGCTTCGGCGGCGAGGGCCACGGTCGCCTTGATCATCGGCTGACGATGCAGCATTTCGCGCTCGGCGGCCGAGGAGGCGATGACCGGCAACGGCATGGGAAAGCTGCGGGCCTTCACCGTATCGGCGACATTGAAGATGACGTTGTAGAACGCGGCCGAGCCATCGGGCGCGATATTGCCGGTGAGCGACACGACCTTGTGCTGCGGGCATTCCATGGGCTGGATCTGCTCGATGGCCGCTTTCAGCGTACGGCCGGTACCGATGGCCATGGTGATCGGCTCCGGGCGGACCAGCCAGCGCTCGATTTCGGCAGCACCCGCCTCGGCAACGCCGATGGTAGTGGAGTCGCTGGCCGGGTCGGAGGGCACCACTTCGACGAGATCGAGCGCGAAGCGCGACTTAAGGCGCGCGCCGAGATCCATGCAGCGGCCGATGGGGTGATCGAGGCGGACCTTTATCAGGCCCTCGCTGACCGAGAGCGAGACGAGCCGCTGCGCCGACTGGCGAGAAATGCCCATCTTGGCGGCGATCTCTTCCTGAGTATTGCCGGCGACATAATAGAGCCAGCCGGCGCGGGCGGCATCGTCTAGCCGGGTCGCAGTGTTCTCTTGTCGCGCAGCCATTCGTCGTCACCCTGTCCGTCGCGCGATTAAGCGCGATTGGCGGGAAAGGGCAAGTGCGCCGGGGAGACCAACTCTTAAGTGAACGCCTGAATGAACGCGTGTGCATTGCCTTTCTGCGCAATGCGGCGCACTCTATTTAAAGCATGAGTCGATGCTTGTTCAGGAACACGTATGGCGAATACCGCGCCCGCCATCTCTGCGCTTTGTCATCAGGTCGCCGCGCTACCGTGGCGGCGAGAAGCTGACGGCTCGATTTCGGTACTGCTCATCACCTCCCGCACCAACGGAAAATGGATGCTGCCCAAGGGCTGGCCGATCAAGGGCCTGAACGAGGCTGAATCCGCGCGACAGGAAGCCCTGGAAGAAGCCGGCGTCGAAGGCATCATCGATACCCAGGCCGTCGGCTCCTATCGTTATTCAAAGCTCTTCAGCGATGGATCGAGCACGCCCGGCCAGGCTGTGATTTTCCCCCTTGCCGTCACGCGCGAGAAAAAGGGCTGGAAAGAGAAGGGGCAACGCCAGCGCCGCTGGATGTCGCCACGCGAAGCCGCCGAGGCCGCCCACGAACCGGACCTGTCGCGGTTTCTTGCCGACCTCGCCGCTGGCGACGTCATGCTGCCCGAGACCAGTGAGGCACGGGCGGTCGCGCTTTAATGGCGGCGATCTAGACGCCCCTATCTCGGCTCCAGGCCACAAAAATTTCTGTTGATGACCGAATTGATAGGGAAATACTTGGCCCATGGGCCGCTTAAATACTTCTCATTCCGTGCAAAACTATCGCGGGGCCGGCGCTGGACTCTTGCACCCAAGTATTCACCCCGGCGAAAAAAAGCTGCTGACTTTACCGATAGATAGCTGAGGCGTACGGATTTTTTCGGTCGTTCCAATGGCATCCGCTATTTCTGTGAGTGTGTCGATTGCGCATCGCGCCTTGGTTAAAAAAGTGCTGATCGCCTGAGAGAACTTGCGCAAGTCTCACCCCCCAAGTAAAAGTCGCTCAGTTTGGGGACATAACGAACATGATGGTAAAGTCGTTGCTGCGATCCGTGCTGATCGCCGGCGGTCTTGTTCTGGCGGGGAGCGCCGGAGCCGCAGATTTGAACATTTACCGTAGCGCGAGCTGCACCAGTTACACGCAGTCGACGCTGCCGTCGCAGCCACGTGACGTCGTCAAGCAGACGCTCTGGGATAATTTCCAGGACGCCGAGGCCGGCATGAACGATCCGCGTGTGCAGGCATCCCGCCAGCAGGCTTTCACTTGGGCCATGGAAACTCGCTGGGCGTGCACTGCAGCCATCGGTTATCTCAACGGCGGCAATATTGACGAAGAATCAATCCAGAAATGCGATTGTTTCCACCAGCGTTATATTTCGCTCAAATAAACCCGCGGCTTGCAGAAAGTAACATTCGATGAAGAATTCTCTGCTCAAGGCGCTACTACTCTCAGGCGTTGCCCTGCTGACGACCGTTAGCGCCAATGCCATGAGCCTGCGCGATGCCGTGCAGGTTGGACTTGAGACCAATCCGCAGATCGGCCAAGCCATTCAGAACCACGACGCAACCGGTTTTGAACTGAAGCAGGCTCTCGGGCTCTACGCTCCGCGTGTCGATCTCGAAGCGTCGACCGGCGTTCAGATGCTGAACACGCCGTCGCGCCGCGCGGCTGGCATCAACAACGACGCACTTTACCCGACCCAGATCGGCGTCGTTGCCTCGTTTGATCTCTACGACGGCGGCTTCCGTGACGCCGAAGTGCTGCGTCAGTCGGCCCGTGTCGATAGCGCATCGTATCGCGTTCTTGAGCGCAGCGAATTCATCGCCCTGCAGATCGTCCGCGTTTACTACCAGCTCATCCTGCAGCAGCAAATCGTTGAACTCAGCCGCCAAAACGTCGCCTTCCACGAAGGTATCGTGAGCGACGTGGCCGCTGCCATCGACAGCGGTCAGCTCACCGAAGCCGATCGCTTCCAGTCGATCGAACGTATGGCCGCTGCCCGTGCACGCCTGACCGAAGCCGGCGTTGAGCTTGCTGCGGCCCAGATCGAATTCAGAAGCTATGTTGGACTGATGCCCGGCGCTGTGAGTGCACCGCCGCGCGCTTCTGGCTCCATCCCCTCCTCGCTTGAGGTGCTGATTGCCAAGGCGATCCTGAACAATCCGCGCACTCTGACGGCTGCCGCCGATATCGATGCGGCCTCCGCGCTCGTCGATCAGGCTGAGGCTGGCCTTCGTCCCAAGCTCTTGCTCGAAGGTCGCGCCAGCACCGGCTACGACATTTCCGGCACCGATGATTTCAGCTCCGACGCGAGCCTCAAGCTCTCGATGCGCTGGAACATCTATGATGGTGGCATCAAGGCCGCCGCCGTTCAGGAAGAAACGCGCCGCGAAAGCGAAGCCAAGCTTGCCTATGACCAGACGGTCCGCGAAGTCGAGCAGGCGATCCGTGAATCATGGCTGCGCCTGCAGAGCCAGGGCGAGCTGGCTTCGGTCTATGACCAGCAGCTCAATTCCTCGGCCGAACTCGTGACCTCGTACCGCGATCAGTTCAAGATCGGCGAGCGCTCGCTGCTCGACGTGCTCGATGCGCAGAACACCCGCGTCAACGTGCAGATCCTGCGCGAGACGGCACGCTTCAGCGTCATGTTCGCCGAGTATCGCGTTCTGGCAGCCAGCGGCACGCTCCTCGGCTTCATGGGCGTACAGGCCCATAGCACCGCGGTTGCCGACTCGCGTGCTGCGATCGACGCGAAATCGTGGGAAGACTCGGAGCCGCGCACGCTCTCGCCATTAACTATTCCGACACTCGGAAACTAAGTTCGGCGCTATAATTGCGCCTTTTGGACAGGTCCATGCGATACTATTGGACTGTCGTGGGCCTGTCCGGAAGTGCACCATGCTTAATTTGAGAGTGGCAGACTAGTCATGTCCGCCGTTTCCCCTGCCGATACGCCAGGGAATGGGAGCCTCGATCCCGTTCTCGACTGCGTTCGCTTTCTTGCCCGCGCCTGGCGAAAAGCCGACTCGCCATCAACATTGACGGCGGGCCTGCCGCTCAAGGACGGGCTGATGGATGTCAGCCTGATCGAGGCAGCCTTTGCACGCATCGGCGTTACCGTCCGCCCGGTCAACGAAGCGCTGTCCCGTTTCAAGGACTACGACTTCCCGGCCATTCTGCTGCCGGGTGATCGCCCACCTCTGGTGATCCTGCGCAAGATCGGCTGGCGCATGTATCGGGTCTATGACCCGCTGGTCGGCACCGAACAGAATATCGACGCCAGGACGCTCGACGCCCGCCGCGTCGCGAGCTTTCTCTGCCCCTTCCCCAATTTCGAAAACGTGCAGGACTATTCCGGCCATCGCTTTGCGCGCACCGGCCACTGGTTCTGGTCGGTGGTGCGCGGGCACATGCGCAGCATCTGGTATGTGCTGCTCGCCGCAGCCTTCATCAACGTCTTCGCTCTGGCCTTCCCGCTCTTCACGATGAACGTCTACGACCGGGTGCTGCCAAACTCGGCGCAAACGACGATGTGGGTGCTCGCCATAGGCGTGGCGCTGGTGTCCATATTCGACCTGTTGCTCAAGTTGGCGCGCGCCGGCGTGATCGAATTTGTCGGACGTTCCATCGACTTCCGCCTGTCCTCGGCCTTGTTCGACCGGGTGCTCAATACGCCGATGGCCAACCGGCCGGCCTCGACCGGCGCCTTTGTCAGCCGCATCGGCCAGTATGAAGTGTTGCGCGAGTTCGTCGCGGCCAGCACGCTGGTCATGTTCGTCGACGCGCTATTCCTTGGCATCTTCGCCTATATCATCGCGCTCCTTGTCGGCTGGCTGGTGGTTTTCCCACTCATTGCCGGCGTCATTGCCCTGGGCATGACGCTTGTCGTCGGCATCCTGTCGGGTCGAGCCGTAAAGTCCGCCCTCGCCGAGTCTTCCGCACGCAATTCGGTTCTGGTGGAAGCCCTGACCAGCGCCCAGACGGTGAAGGCCTCCCGCGCCGAAGGACAATTGCTGCGCCGCTGGGAAGCAGCAGTGCTTGCTTCATCCCACACGCAGGACCAGTTGCGGATGCTGCAGTCGGTCGCCACCAATTCGACGGCTGCGCTGTCCCAGCTTTCCCTCGTTGGCATCATCGTGGGCGGCTCCTATGCCTTTACCACGGGCGAAGTGACCACGGGCGCCATCATCGCCGCCATGATGCTGTCAAACCGCCTGATCGCGCCGATCGGCCTGATCGCGTCGACACTTCTGCGCGCCCGCACGGCGATGGAAGCCTATCAGACCGTCGACTCCATCATGAAGCTGCCGGACGAGCGTCCAAACCGGCAGAACCAGACCCAGCGCGTCGTGCAGACCGGGCGGATGTCGTTCAACAAGATCCGCTTTGCCTATCCCGGCACCAAGGTCTTCGTGCTCGACGGCATTTCCTTCTCGGTCAAGCCGGGCGAAAAGGTCGGCATCATCGGCCGCATTGGCTCGGGCAAGACCACGATCGGCCGCCTGATGGTCAACTTCCACCGCGCCACCGAAGGCGAAGTGTCGATCGATGGCATCGATATCGACCAATACCACCCCGACGATCTGCGCCGCGCCGTGGGCTTCGTGGTCCAGGACCCCGAACTCTTCAACGGCAGCGTGCGCGACAACATCTTGATGAGCGATCCCGGGGCCACCGAAGAGCGTCTTCTCACCGCCGCCCGGCGTGCCGGCGTGGAAGACTTCGTCTCCCGCCATCCCCAGGGCTATGACATGCCGGTGGGCGAACGCGGCATGCTGCTATCGGGCGGGCAGCGGCAGGCGATCGCGCTGGCACGTGCTATGCTCGTCGAGCCAAAGATCCTCTTCCTCGACGAACCGTCCAGCTCCATGGATCTGGCCACCGAGCGGCAGCTGATCAAGCACCTCGAGACCAGCATGACGCCGGACCAGACAGTGTTGATCGCGACGCATCGCTATAGCCTCCTGTCGCTGGTGTCGCGTCTCCTCGTCATCGACAATGGCCGCCTCATCGCCGACGGCCCCAAGGACGAAGTCCTCACCCAGCTTCGCAGCCGGGGAGAAGGCGCATGAATTCGCTCGGGCCCGGAAACCAGAAGGCGCGGGACTACTATCTGCCGGCCGAAAAGCCGCCGCGCTCCTGGACCTATGTCATTGTCATCGTCACCGCCACGCTTTCGGCCTTCCTGCTTTGGGCCAACTGGGCGGAAGTCGATCAAATCAGCCGGGCGGAAGGCAAGGTCATCCCTTCGGGCAAAACCCAGATCATCCAGAGTGCCGAGCCTGGCGTCGTCAGCGATATTCTCGTGCGCTCCGGCGAGCAGGTGTCTGCCGGCCAATTGCTGATCCGGCTTGATGACACCAACACCGCCTCGAGCGCCGGCGAAGTCGAGGCGCGGGTTCTCGCGCTTCAGGCGCAGACCGAACGTCTACGCATCGAGAGCCAGAGCCTGCCGATCGAGATGTATCGCTGTCCCAACCTGGTGGCCCTGCAGGCGCCGGAGGTCTGCGACGCCGAGATCGAACTCCTCAAGTCGCGCCTCGAAAACCTGACCAGCACGACCGATGTGCTGGCCCAGCGCGTCGAGCAGCGGCAGCGCGAAATCAACGAGCTTGCAGCCAACAACACCCGGCTGCAGAACAGCCTCGACATCACCAAGCAGCGCCTCGACCTCATCGCTCCGATGGCGGAACGGGGTCTGGCCGCCCAGACCGACCTCCTGACGCTGCAGGCGGAAGTCGCCGACATTACCGGCCAGATCGCGGCATCCGAGCAGAGCGCCGGGCGCCTCAACGCAGCGCTGCGCGAAGCGCAGTTGCAGGTGGAACAGGCCGACCGTCAATTCCGCCAGGAGGCCCTCTCCGAACTGACGCAACGCCGCGCCGAACTCGCAAGCGCCGAACAACAATTGCGCGGCGCGACCGATCGGGTGAGCCGCACCGAAATTCGTTCGCCCGTGGATGGCATCGTCAACAGCATCGATGTCTCGACGATCGGCGCCGTGGTGCAGGCGGGCGCAAGGCTGATGGACATCGTGCCCAAGTCCGACTTCCTCCTCGTGGAAGCAAGACTGAAGCCGGCCGATGTCGCCTTCGTCATTCCCGGACAATTGGCCCGCATCAAATTCACCGCCTATGATTTCTCCATCTATGGCGGCATCGAGGGCGTGGTCGACAATGTCGGCGCCGATAGCATCGTCGATCAGAACTCGCGCGAAACCTACTATCTCGTCACGGTGCGCGCCGACAGAACTTCGCTCGACTATAGAGGCCAGGAACTTCAAGTCCTGCCCGGCATGGTGAGCACGGTCGATATTATCACCGGCCGCCACTCGATCCTCCAATACTTGCTGAAACCAATCAACAAGGTGCAGCAGGAGGCCTTGATTGAACGATAGCCTCGAGGGTCCGGACCAGACCGCGCAGGCCGCCGTTGAAGGCGCCGCCGACTGGGCGATCCCTGTCTTCCGCACCATCAACACCCCATCGGGCCGGCACGCGCTGAGGCTGGAAGCTGCCTTCTGGGACGGCCTTGCCCGCCTCGCGCAGCATGAAGGTCGCAAGACGACGGACCTCGTCCGCGAGCTGGTCGTGCTCGACCGGGGTGTCGGCGCCAATCTGTCGAGCACCATTCGCAGTGCCGTGGTCAAGCGCCTGCTCGACCGCGATGCGGCCCTCGCGCCACTGACCGCGCCGCTGGCGCTCGTCAAGCTGATGCAGTTGGCGCCCCTGCCCTCCTTCGCGCTCAATCGGGCGAAAACCCTAGTGCGCGTCAACGAGGAATTCGTGCGCTATCTGCGCAATGCGCTGTCAAAAACCGGGCCGGTCGAAAAGGCGCAATTGAAGCTTGATCAGGCGGCCGAAACCCTCTTTGCCGAGATCGCTCCAGGCACGGCGGTCGAGTGTGGAATCTCGATCCGGCTCGACAATCACGAGCACCGAACTCAGGCCCGGATCGTCATCCCACCGACCCTTTCCCACCCCATTCTGGTGGGTTTCATCGGCCACTGAACCTATTCAGGCGAAACTACATATCCCGGTATGCTGGTGAAGTTAAGGTTAAGTAAATAACTTGTATTCTAGCATATCCGGATATGTGTTCGACTATTGATACCAATTGAGGTCAAAAAAACAAGCCTGTAGTGTCGCCCCAAAATAGCAGCACTTTTGCCGCGAGGGGTTCATTATGGTCGAGCGTATCGGGAACGAAGAAGGCATCGAGTTTGGCGCCAACGTTGAGGCAGCCGAACCCATCCTGGTAGCCCAGGCAGACACGGGAACCGCCGCGCAACCGGCGCCCACGCCGACAGCAGTTGAAACCCGCGTTGTCGTCGAACTGGAGGATGGCTACATCCTTCGCCTGCCGGCCACGGCAAGCGTCGACCAGCCCCGCGAAAACGGCACCGACCTCGAATTCGTGCAGGCTGACGGCACCGTCATCGTCGTGCCCAACGGCGCCATCCAGGGCCTGACCATCTTCATCGGCGACGCCGAAATCCCGCCACTGACCGTGGCAGCCTTGTTTGAATCCAACGGCATCGAAGCCGCCGCCGGCCCGGCTGGCGCAGGTGCCTCGGCCCGTGGTTCAGGCGGCAATTTCGAAGTGCCCGTCGGCGGCATCGGCGACGCCTTCGCACTTGGCGATCTGCTCGATCCGACCGCGCTGGCGTTTGGTACGCCAGGCTTTGAAGACCTGTACCCTGCTAACACCAAGCCGAGCTTCCTGCTGGGCAACTACTCCTTCCGCATTTCGGAGGAAGGTCTGGCCGCCGGCCTCGCCGATTTCGGTCCCGCAGGCGGTGCCGATACGACGAACGACTCCTTTTACTTCATCAATCTGGGAGCGATGGATCCGGACGGCGACTCGCTGACGTTCACGCTCAGCGCCCCCACGGAGGGTCTGACCTCGAATGGCGGGCTCATCGTCTGGGAAGGCGTGGGCACCAACCACCTGATCGGCAGGGTTGGCGGCGCAACAGTCATCGACATCACCATTGGCGGCAAGAGCGGCCTCCTGATCGTCCAGTTGCTTGAACCAATTGATCACCCGACCGGCAATACCGAGGATGTGCTCGATCTTGGTCTGACCGTCACCGCCAACGACGGGCGCGGCGGCACCGCAACTGCCACGATCACGATCGGTATCGAGGACGACAGCCCGGAAATCGGCGTGTCCCAGTCCACCGGCGTTGATGAAGATGGCCTCAAGGGTGGTGTTGGCGATTCCGCTTCGCCCGGCGACAATTCGGGCAATGCAGTCACTGCAACGGGCTCGCTCGGCATCAAGTGGGGCGCCGACAACGGCGACAAACTCGATACACTCAACGAAGACGGCAGCTTCGCTCAGGATAGCTCAGGCCGTTCGGTTTACTTCTCGCAAGCCAATTTCCTCGCCTTTGTCGAGAATTATGGCAGCCTGACTTCCGGCGGCCTGCCGCTTGTCTTCTCCTGGACCGGCAACACCATCACCGCCAGCGTGGTGGGCGAAGGCGATGAGTCCTCGCAGCTCATCTTCAAGATTTCGCTCTCGGACGATGCATCGGGCAGCTACAAATTCCAGCTCTTTGGTCCTCTGGATCACGAACCAAATCGCGGCCAGCAGCCGGGCGAAGGCGGCAGCGACCTGCCGCCGAGCGAAGGCGAGATGCAGGCCAAGATCGCGGGCGAAGGCGACGACGATGGCGACAGCTATGAAGACGATATTGTTCTGAACTTCGAATTCACCGCCAAGGACGCGGACGGCGACACCGTAGGCGGCAACTTCGCGGTGACCGTCGACGACGACATGCCCGTGCTCATCTCCAACGGCGAACGCGACAATGTCCGCATTGTTGACGAAGACGACATCCGCACGGCGCTTTCGCAGGGCACGAGCCCCAATGACGGAGCTGGCGACGGTTCCTACACCGGCAACCCGGCGACCAATGGTCCGGGACCGGCGTATATTTATGGCTCGCTCGGCGGCGTCGTGAATTTTGGCGCCGACGGCCCCGGCGGATTTGCCGTCAATTCTGGCGCCATCGCCAAATTTGACGCCTATGGGCTGGAGTCGCATGGCGACGCGCTGATGTACTCGGTGAAGGCCGATGCCACCTGGGCCACCTTCACTGCCACGGCCGGCGAAGACGGTCGTACCGTTTTCGAGTTCCGCGTAAACGTTACGACCGGCGATTACGAGTTCCGCCTCTACGATCAGCTCGATCACGATGCGCCAGCTAGCGGCGCCGATCAGAACTTCGACCTGCAAAATGGGGAAGGTTTCGAAGACGTCTTCTCGCTCGACTTCGGCGCTATCGTTCGCGCCTATGATGGCGATGGTGACTACGTCGACCTCGTCGACCAGCTCCTCGTCAAGGTTCGCGACGACGTTCCGGAACTGGTTCGCGGCAAGTCCGAAATCCGCACTGTCGATGAAGACGACATCCGCACCATCGGCGATGGCGTGCTGGGCGGCTCGACCGGCACCAGCCCGAACGACGGCAATGCCGACGGTTCCTATACCGGCAGTCCCTACAATAACGGTCCAGGCGCCGCCACCATCACCGGCTCGCTGGCTCATCTGGTGCGTTCAGGTTCCGATGAAAGCCTGAGCTTCGGCTTCGCCTCGGAGAACAGTGTCCGCAGCCAGCTGTCTGCACTCGGCCTCAAGTCCGGCGGTCAGACGCTAAGCTATGACGTGCAGGGCAATGTGCTCTATGGCTTCGTCAACGCTAACGGCATCGGACAGTCTTACGACGTGGGCGAAGATCGTCCTGTCTTCAAGCTCACCCTCAATGCCGATGGCAGCTATAAGTTCGAGCTGATCGACCAGCTCGATCACGACCGCGGCGACGGTCAGAATTTTGATCTCCAGGACAGCCTGGCGAACCAGGATGTCAGCTCGATCAACTTCGGCAAGGTGATCCTTGCTACCGACAATGACGGCGATAGCGTTTCGCTTAACGGCGCCTTCCAGATCAAGATCCGCGACGACGTTCCGGAACTGATCCGCGGCCAGTCCGAAATCCGCACTGTTGACGAAGACGACATCCGCACGAATTCCGATGGCCTGCCCGGCGGTTCAACCGGCACCAGCCCGAATGCGAATTCCGAAGGACAGGGCGACGATTCCCGCACCGGCAGCAATGGTGCTGCCTATGTTCAAGGCTCTTTGGCCCATCTCGTTCAGTCCGGCGCCGATGAGGGGCTGACCTTTGGCTTCGTCTCGGAAAACAGCGTTCGCAACCAGCTTTCCGCACTCGGCCTCAAGTCTAACGGCGAGACGCTGAGCTACGACGTGCAGGGCAATGTGCTCTACGCCTTCGCCAACAAGGGCGGCAACATCGGCCAGTCCTACGACGTGGGCGACGACCGACCGGTCTTCAAGCTTACTCTCAATGCCGATGGCAGCTACAAGTTCGAGCTGATCGACCAGCTCGATCACGACCTCGGCAGCGGCCAGAACTACGGTCTTCAGGATAGCGTGCCGAACCAGGATGTCAGCTCGATCAACTTCGGCAAGCTGATCCTGGCCACCGATAACGACGGCGACAGCGTGTCGCTAGACGGCGCCTTCCAAATCAAGATCCGCGACGACGTCCCGGAACTTGCCAAGCATGGACTGGTCTTCGGCGTCGTCGAAGAAGAGCAACTGTCTGGTGGCAATGAAGACACCAATGCGCTCCTTGATCTCGATTACGACTTTGGCCCCTGGGGTCAGAACTACAATGTCATCAGCACCGTCGCTTCCGACAATGATCTGATGTCCCTCAAGAACCTGATCGTCGGCGGAGCGGACGAGAACGGCAAGTTCTCCGCTCGTGCAGGCATCACGAACAGCGTTGTCCGCGATAACGACGGTAATGTCGTCAAGTCCGATGGCGTCAATGTCGTGATCAAGAGCGTGACCAGCGGCACCGATGCCGGTGGTGCGTTTACGCTCCTGACCGCTGCCGCAGGCAACAATCCCGTCTTTACGCTCAAGGTCTACGCCGATGGCGACTGGCGCTTCCAGCTTCTCGACCAGCTTGACCACAAGGCCGATAATCTTGAGGACGTCCTTGCTCTCGACCTTGCTGCTTTCCTGAAATACACCGATTTCGACGGCGACAGCGTCAACCTCGATGGCGAAAGCTTCCTGATCAAGGTGATCGACGACACACCCGAGGCGTCGCTGAAGCTCAAGAACGGCGCCAAGCTGATCCTCGACGAAACCAAGGCGGACTCGCCTCAGGACACTTCGGGCGACGGTAATGCCGACGACGAAAAAGGCATCGCCAACCCGTTCTCTCAAAGCTACGGCCAGCTCATCGGCTATGCCGCGGGCGGTTCGGGTACGCTGTTTACGGCAAATCCCAGCGTCGGTGCCGATCAGAACGGCAGCACCGTCTATTCGCTCTCGATCTCCGGCAACAACGACTCCGGCGTCGATGATACGGCGACGGGCAAGAACATCTTGTTGTTCAAGGAAGGCAACGACATCGTGGGCCGCGTGGGCGGATCGAACGGCGCCGTCGCTTTCGTGATCCGTGCCGATGCCAATACCGGTGAGGTGAAGGTCTACCAGTTCCGTGCCGTCGAGCACGACAATGACGGCAGCACTCAGGCCGATCACGACGAGTCCAGCTCGCCCGAATATCTCGACGCCAATAAGATCACGCTGACCCAGACCGTCACAGACGAGGACGGCGACAAGGACACTGCCTCGGTCGACCTGGGCAAGGTCATCGGCTTTGAAGACGATGGCCCGAAGATCACCAAGCTCGAGCTCGGTCACCACACCATCGTCAGCCATGACGAAACGCCGGGCGTCAACGGCGACGCAGACGATGTCTATGGCGCTCTGTCCATCTTCAACTCAGTCACCAACCGAGGTGATGATCTCGACGTTTCCGGCAGTGGTGCCATCGGTTTTGCCAAGGAAGATAACCTGATTTCCTACGGCACAAATTTTGGTGCCGACGGCAAGGCCTCGTCCAACGACACCGTGTTCTCGCTGGTGCTCAAGGGCGGCGACGGTCAGGATTCTGGCCTCAAGACCACCGAAGGCGCCGCAATCAAGCTTTATCTCGAACACGGCATCATTGTCGGTCGCGTCGGCGACGCGAGCGGCAAGGCGGCCTTCGCCATTGCGGTTGACAGCGATGACGGCGACATCTCGCTCGTCCAGTATCTCTCGATCCAGCACCCGACCAGCGGCAGCAGCCACGACGAGTCCGTTGGTCTCGATCTGGCCGACACCAACGCCATCGAGGTGAAGCTGACCATCAAGGACGGCGACGGTGACACCGACAGCAAAACGGTCGACATTTCGGACTCCGTCCGCTTCCAGGACGATGGCCCGAGCATCGAAGTCGATCGCGTCAAGGATCACGGACACTATGCCGAGCCCAAGTCCATTCTGCTCGACGAAACCACCCCGGGCGGCAATCCCAACGACAATACCGGGAATGCCGACTGGTCGCTGACCACCAATCCGGCCGCCGCCCTGGCCATCGGCCAGGTCACCTCGTCCGCCTCCGGCAATGGCTCTATTGCCAGCCTGTTCGACATTGACGTCGATGGCGGCGCCGATGGCGTCCGGAGCGTGGTGAAGGCGTTCAGCTTCGACCTGCGCGACGACAAGGGCAACCTCGTTACCAACAACACCACTGGTGTCGAAACCACGCTGAAGGTCACCCAGGTCGCGGGCACCGCACTTGGCGGCCTCGACGCCGGTGAACGCACGATCTGGCTCTATCGCCTCGACGACAAGACCATCATCGGCAAGATCTTTGGCGACGGCGAAGCTTTCGTCGCGCTCAAGATCGAGCTGACCGGCACGGCCGAAAACCCGCAGTTCACCGTTACCCAGTATCTGCCAGTCGACCATCCCAATAGCTTCGATCATGACGAAGGCTTGTCGCTCAAATTCGACGACAAGGATGCAAGCCTCTCGATCAAGCTGACCGCAACGGTCACCGACAACGACGGCGATACCGCTACGGACTCGGAATCCGTCAAGATCATCGACGACAAGAGCTCGATCGTCACCATTGAGGACGATGGCCCGACCATCACCGGTGTGACCTATGCTACGCTCGGCCAGGAACTGATCCAGAATGGCGGCTTCGAACTGGGCCACGGCCTGAACGGCGCCAATTGGGATCTCTTCAATTCAATCCCAGGCTGGAACGCCGGTACGAACGTGCCGTTCGAAGTACAGTCCGGCGGTGCAGGCGGCGTGCCCAATACCAACGGCGCTGTTGTCGAACTCGACGGCGACACCCAGTCTAACGGAACCGGCGCCGGCAACGGCACAGCCGTCGGCGCCACCAATGCCAGCATCCAGCAGGTTGTAAGCGGCACCGAAGCGGGCCAGACTTACCAGCTGACCTTCGACGTAGCCCCGCGCAGCAATGGCGGCGTCAACACCGCAGGCTTGGAAGTCTATTTCGGCGGTACGAAGGTGTTCCCGCTGAACGGCCAAACCGTTGCTGCTGACCAGTGGACGACGATCACGCTGACCGTGACGGCTCCGACCAACAATGCTGTGCTTGAGTTCCGCGGCACCGGCGTTCAGGACGAATATGGTGCGCTGATCGACAATGTCAGCGTCAAGGCCAAGAGCTTCGGTCTCGATGATGAGAGCCAGGCTGGTGGCATCGTCGGCGGCCCCGGCGATGATCCGTCGGGCAAGGTCCTCTCCGGCAAGATCAATTTCGACGCTGGTACCGACCACCTCAAGGCCATCGTTGTCGATGACAACATCAATGTCGACGCCATCTGGGTGGACGCAAATGGCGTTGGCCACCGCGTTGATGTGGATGTGAAGTGGATCCAGGACGGCCAGGGCGGCAAGCTCGTCGGCACGATGGAACGCGGCGGCGAAACCCGTCCCGTGTTTGAACTCGTCGTAAATGCCAATGGCAGCTTCACCCTGACAATGCAGGCGCCGCTGGCGCATCCTTACACGGACGCAGACGGCAGGAACAACGGCCCGGAAACCGAGTGGGAAGACAATCTCTCGCTCCAGTTCGACTACAAGGTCATCGACAACGACGGCGACACGGCCTCCGGTTCGATCAAAGTCAGCGTAGACGACGACAGCCCGGATTTTGTCGGCGGCATCGAGGACCAGACTGTCCAAACTCTCGGGCAGGCGGTCAACGGCGACCTCAACATCAACTTCGGCGCCGACGGCCAATATGCCGACAAGGGCCTCGTGATCTCCGGCTACCAGAACCTGCCCGGCGTCAACGAAGTTCTCTCAACCGATGGCCGCACGCTGACGGGATATGTCGGCGGCACTCCAGTCTATCAGCTCAAGCTCAACAGCAACGGTACCTACGACTTTACCCAGTTCGACAAGGTTCCTGGCGTCGCTGATACGCTTGCAACGGTAAGCTTCGACGCGAACTTCAATGCCGTTTCCTTCAAGGACTACGGCGAGTTCCTCGTCCGGGCTGTTGGCAATGGCAATCAGATCAACGGCTCCAATAGCGGCCCCGGCGGCATCGGCGTGGGCAGCAACAGCGGCATGGAAGATGGCGAGAAGCTGGAGATCGTCTTCGACTCGCAGATGACCTCTGTGACGCTGGGCATCAACTACAGCTATTCCGGCGCTCATCCAGAGGACATGGAGATCGACTGGGTAGCCTATGATCAGAACGGCAACGTGGTCGCCTTTGGCACGACCTCGGACTTCGATGAAGATACGTCCCGCACCATCAATCCCGGCGTCGGCTTCTACAAGCTGGTGCTAACAGCCGATGATGACTCTCAACACTCGCCCCACCCCAGCGTCCGCATCTCGAGCCTTAGCGGCGTCAAGGCCAGCTCCGGCAATGTGGGCAGCCTCGACTTCACAGTCACCGCAAAGGATGGCGACAAGGATGCCCAGTCTGACACGTTCACCGTCACCTTAAAGACCAATACGCCGCCGGTGATCACATCGGCGTCGGGTGCCGGTTCGGTTACCGAACTCACCGACGGGGCGCAGGGAGAGAACACGCAGACACTGACCACGACCGGTTCGCTAAACTTCACCGACAGTGACATCAACGATACGCACACGGTGGGAGCAACGCTCGCTTCGGTGACTGGCGCACCTTCGGCACTGGGTACCTTCACCCCGATCATCTCCAACACCGCGACCGGCGACGGCGCCGGGACCATCGGATGGACCTTCTCAGTCAGTGATGGGGCGCTCGACTACCTGGCGGCTGGTCAAACCATTACCCAATTATACACCGTCACCCTCACCGACAACTCGGGAACCACTTCCAACCAAACCGTCACGGTCACCATCACCGGCACCAACGACGCGCCAGTGATCAACTCCGCGGCTTCCACTGTCACCGGTTCGGCGACGGAATGGGCCGATCTGTCGGCGAACGAAGCCAACAATGTCGCTCACACTGCCAACGGTTCGGTGGCCTTCTCCGACGTCGACACGATCGATACGCACAGTGCATCGTTTGCCGCTCAGGCCAACGGCTATGTGGGTACCTTCGCTCTCGGCGCGGTTGACCAGAATGGCAACACCGTCGGTTGGACCTACTCGGTGGCCGACAGCGCCATCGACTACCTGGCGGCAGGCCAGACCCTGACGCAGAAATACGATGTGACCGTCGATGACGGCAAGGGCGGCACTGCGGTCCAGACCATTACCGTCACCATCACCGGCACCAATGACGCGCCCATCGTCGCAATGAGCGATTTGACAGGCGGGGTCACGGAGATGGAGACGCCGGTCGGCGACCTTACCGACGGCGGCACCATCGGCTTCACCGATGTCGATCTGACCGACGCGCACAGCATCACGAACGTGGTGGCTTCGTCCAGTGCGCTCGGCAACCTGACCGCGAGCGTTACGACGGATACCACCGGCTCGGGCCTGGGTGGGTCGATTACCTGGAATTACAGCGTCAACGCCGCTTCCGTCGAATACCTGGAAGAGGGCCAGACCAAGGTCGAAAGCTTCACCATCACGCTCAGTGACGGCCATGGCGGGAGTGTCGAACGCACGATCGACGTGACCATCACCGGCACAGGCGATGGCAAGCTCGTCATCGGCTCCAACCAGTCTGATACGTCGGCAGCCCCCTCGGGAAATACGAACTACGATCACTTCGTGCCGAGCAATGGCACACCGGGTACGGACGGCGTTATCAACGGCAGCTCCGGCAATGACGTGATCGCCGGTGACCCAGGCGCGACCCCCACCATTGCGGCCGGCGCCAGCGCCAACGTGGTCCTCGTGCTCGACACCTCGTCGAGCCTGACACCCACACAGATGTCCTCTATGCAGGCCGCTGTCGGTGCGCTGATCCAGAGCCTCTACAATTCTGGTGCGGCAAACGTCCGGATTGCGCTCTTCGCCTTCGGTGGCGGGTACAGGGAACTCGGCGTCTTTGACCTCGTGGTCAACGGCGTGAAGAATTCGACGAACTATACAAATGCGCTCGATACTGCAAACGCGGATGGCAGCATCACGAACAGCGGTCAGCGCCTCTATATCGGCGCCGATCCGGGCAGCAACACCAGCTATGCGAGTGGCCTTGACGCCGTCGTCGATTATCTGAATCCGGGCGGCACCACCGTGCCCGGCGGCACGATCGGAACCAGCGGCGACGGTGTCGCCGAAAGCCCGCTCAGCAATGCCACCGTCAACAAGGTGATCTTCATCTCCGACGGCGAGCCCTCCACCAACGCCACCCAGACGCAGATCAATACGATCACCGGTGCCGGCTACACGATCGAAGCTGTTGGCCTGAACGTTGCCGGAAGCCAGAATGCCGTGAATGCACTCAACGCCCTCGACAGCGGCGGTGCCTACACCAACGTGGTCAATCCATCCGACCTAACCGGCGTCGTGGGTAGCCTTGCCGGTAGCGGCACGGTGCAATCGGCAGCTGGCGGCGACACGATCAATGGCGGCGCGGGCAAGGACATCATCTTCGGCGATGTTATCAATACCGACGCACTGCGTGCGGCTGCCGGCCTGTCTGCTGCGACCTATCCGGCCGGTTCCGGCTGGGCGGTGTTCGCGGCACTCGAAGGCACGACCACCGGTTTCACTCAGGCCAACGACCTAGCCGGAAACGGCGCTCAGTGGACCCGTGCCGACACGCTTGCCTACATCAAGGCCTACCACGCCGCCATGGCTGCAGAGACGGGTCGCACCGGTGGTAATGACGACATTACTGGCGGTGCTGGCGACGACACGATCTATGCACAGGAAGGCAACGACGCCATCCGCTACGCGGTTGGTGATGGCAATGACGTGGTGGACGGCGGCTCCGGTTCGGATGCGCTCTATATCACCAATGGCAGCGGCGCACCGGTAACGGTCACGCTGGCTGCAGCAAGCGGCGGCTCGGAGATCAATTCCACCGACGGCGTTCCCCATACCGACATCGTCGCGACGATTGTGTCGGGAGCGAACACCTCCACCATTCGCATGGACAGCATCGAGGATATCCATGTCGATCTCGGTGCAGGCGGCGGTTCGGTGATTTATGGCGCCAGCCTTAACAACAATACGGCACTCGATCTTTCGACGGTCCATGTCACGGGCGGTGCAGGCATCGACAGCCTGGACCTGAGCGCCCGCGCCAATGGCGACCAGCACCGCGTCGTCTTCGACGGCGGCGCCGGATTGTCGGACGTGGTGAAGCTGGACTTCAAGGTGAGCGAGATCACCGGCATCGAAGTTGTCACCGATGGCGTGAAGATCACGCACAACGGCATCACCGACACCTTCACCAATGTCGAAAGCTTTGTGTTCGAAGGCGAGACTTCGGGCACGGTAAGCAAAACCCTGGCGGAAGTGAAGGTGATCGATTATACGGCGCCGACTGCGTCGCTGGTGTCGTACGGCACCAATGACGGTGCGCTTGCACTGAATGAATCTGTCACCCTGACGGTCAAGTTCAGCGAAGCCGTCTATGTCAACGCGACCAATGGGATGCCCGCCCTCAACCTGAACAATGGCGGCTCGGCCATCTACACCGGCGGTTCGGGCACCGATACGCTGACCTTCACCTACACGCCAAGTGCTGGCCAGTCCGTTGCGGACCTGGCACTGGCTGCATCGGGGATTTCGCTCAACACGGCTACCATCACCGATCTGGCAGGCAACAATGCGGTCTTGGCCGGGGCGAACGGCCAGAATCCGGCTGGCATCGTCCGAGTGGATGCGGTTGCACCGGTTGTGACCATCAGCAACACGATCTCCACCAATGGCGGCATAGTGCCCACCATCACCAGCGGCGGCACTACACGGGACTCCACGCTCGCTCTGTCCGGCACAGTAAGCGATACCGGCGGCAACGGGACTTTCACCGTCGAGATCTACGACGGCGCAACCTTCCTCGGTACGGCTACTGTCAACGCCGGCAACTGGACTTATACGACATCGGTTCTTGGAAACGGCCCGCACAGCTTTACGGCCAAGGCCATCGACAGCGCCGGGAACGTCACCACAACGGCACCCGTCACTGCCTCGATCGACACGGTGGCTCCGACGGCTCCGACCATCACCAGCGTCACCGACAATGTCGGGGCCATTGTCGGTGAGCTTGCCGACGGTGCGAGAAGCGATGACACCCAGCTTGTGGTCCGGGTGGCCATTTCGGGCACGGGTGCCGTGGCAAATGACACCGTGCAGCTCTACAATGGTACCACTGTCCTCGGTAACGCGGTGACGCTGTCGGCCGGCGACGTCGCCAATGGCTATGTCGATATCACCACGCCAACCCTAACGAACAACACCAGCTACAACCTCCGCGCCGGTATCACCGACGTGGCGGGCAATGCCAGCCCCGCGTCGGCGAGCGGCACGAACGACGTGACGATCGACACCACCGCGCCGACAGCAGCCGTAGCGATTACCGCTATCGCCAACGACACGGGCATCACCGGCGATTTTATCACCAGCGACACCAGCCTGATCGTGTCAGGTACCAGGGGAACTTTGAATAACGGCGATAAGATCCAGATCAGCACCAATGGTACGGACTGGTTCGACGTGAGCACTCCGACCGGTTCAACCTGGTCCTATACGGACCCGACGCCCAGGACGAGCAATGTGACCTATCAGGTCCGTGTCATCGACGCCGCTGGCAATGTCGGCAACGCCGACAGTCAGCTGGTAAAGATCGACACCTCGGCCCCGACGGCCCCGAGCATCACCAGCGTGACCGACGATGTCGGTACCTTCACTGGCGCGCTTGCCGACGGCGCACGAAGCGATGACACTGTGCTTGGGGTCCGGGTGAATATTTCCGGCACAGGTGCCGTCATTGGCGACACTGTACGGCTCTATAACGGCACGACTGGTCTGGGCTTGGCCGTGACGTTGACCTCTACCAACATCACCAATGGTTATGTCGACATCAACACGCCGACGCTGACCGACGGGACGAGCTACAACCTTCGCGCCGCTGTTATCGACGTCGCAGGCAATATCAGTGAACTGTCCACCAGCGGCGCCAGAGACGTGACGATCGACACCACCGCGCCGGTCGTTTCCAACCTGGTCGTGACAGAAACGGGGTTCAGCTTCGGCGCCTCGGAAAACATCTCCGCCGTCACGGGCCCTGCAGGTATCACTGTCAACGGAACCAACTCGACGCAGATCACGGTGACGCCAGCCACAAGTTTGGCAAACGCTCAGACTCAAACCATCACCGTTTCTGATGTGGCCGGAAACGCTACAAGTGTGGTTGGACTCTACGTCGGTGACACGGGCGCGGACGGGACAAGCGGTGCATTCGCTCGACCGTTCACCAGTGGCACCAATATTATCTACGGCATGAACGGAAACGACTATCTGGCTGGTGGCAGCGGCAACGACTACATGTTTGGTGGTGACGGCAATGACAAGCTCATTGGTGGCGCCGGCAATGACACCCTGAACGGGGGTATCGGCAACGACATCCTTGTGGGCGGCTCCGGCGATGACAAGCTGACCGGCGGAACCGGTGTTGACCAGTTCCGACTGACCACAGCAGGCAATGCCGGCAATATCACTACGATCACCGACTTCGTCCAAGGCACAGACAAGATTGCGTTCCTCGACACAAATTCGACAGGGAGCGGCAGTGTCAATTTCGCCGGCACGACAGGAACTACTGCTGGCGCAGCTCTCGCGAGCAGCGATTTCGTAACTCGTTCCAGCATCGAAGACATAGATGGCGACGACGACAATCATGTTGTTCGCATCACAACTGCTCAAACTGAGGACCAGATTGTCAGCGGTGACCCGGGAAGTTCAAACCGAGGAAACATTTATGTCGTCGTATTCAACTCAACATCTGGGAAGGGTGAGATCTGGTTTGACACGAATTGGGCCGATACCGGAGCGCGCGTAAAGGTAGCAACACTCGACAGCATTACGTCGCTGTCGCAGCTTAGCGCTCTCGCAGCGAGCGACTTTGTCGTGTACAGCAACGCTGCCGATCCCCTCGTCCTCGACCTCGACAACAACGGCTACACCTTCTCTTCGCTGAATGAAGGTGCCGCCTTCGATCTCGATGCTGACGGTAAGATTGACCAGCTCGCCTGGAACTCGTCCAACGACGGCATCCTCGCTTATGACGTCGATGGAAATGGCACCATCGATAATGGCTCGGAACTGTTCACGCCGTGGTTCAATGGTGGCAACTTCGTCAATGGTTCGGCGGCGCTTGCTTCGCTCGATACCAATAGCGATGGCGTCATCGATGCCAATGACGAGGCCTTTAACAAGCTTCAGATCTGGCAGGATCTGAACGGCGATGGCATCAGCGATGCAGGCGAACTCAAGAGCCTCGCTGACCACGGCATCACGAGCCTTTCGGCCAGCACTGCAGCCACCAATGGCAGCATTGATGGCCAGGCGATCGTTGGCGAAGGTACCTTCACCCGGGCCGATGGCACGACGGGCGGCTATGTCGAAGTCGAACTCGACATCGTGTCCGGCGGCGGTGAAGCGCCGGTACAGGGCGAAACCATCTTCGGCACCGACGGTGATGACTTCCTCGTGGGCACCGATGGCGATGACATCATCATCGGCGGCCTCGGCAACGACACGCTGACGGGTGGCGCTGGTGCCGATACATTCGTCTTCTCGGAGGCCGGGCCGGGCAATGTCGATACCATCACGGACTTTGTTGCCGACGAGGACGCGATCGACCTCGGCGCCCTCCTGGACGCAGCGCTGATCGACGAAAACAACATCGGCGATTATGTCCGCATCCAGGGGAACGGTTCCGATGGCCTGCTGCAGGTCGATACATCAGGCACCGGCGAAAACTGGGTAGATGTTGCCAACCTGAACGGTCACGGTACCCCGGGCACTGTGATCGACATCAAGCTCGATGACGAAACGCACCACATCCCGACGATTTAACCATTGCGCGAATGCACAAAAGGCGGCCTCCGGGCCGCCTTTTTCTTTTTCAGAGATTGTTGTGAGGCTTAGAGGCCCATGCCAGGGGCCACGGCCGAGAGGTCCTTGGGCATGTCGGCTACGGCGCGGCTGTTGGCGGCGAAGCCGTGGATGTAGCTGCGCTCGCCCGCAAAACTCATGATCGGCTGGTATTGGGCAATATCGGTGTCGACCAGGAGACGGTTGCTGACATTGTCGAGCACGTAAGAACCCGAGCCTATGTGGGCGATCAGCACGGCGTGGAAGAGCTGGCGGCGCGTGTCCTGGAGGAGGACCAGTTGCAGCTTGTCGTCAGGCATGCCGAGGCTGCGCAAGGCCCAGTATTTGGCGATGGCAAAGTCTTCGCAATCGCCGGCACCCTTGCGGGCCATTTCGGATGGTGTCGCCCAATAGTCACTCGTGCCCCAGACGGCCGCGTCGGACTTGTAGGTCATGGCGCCGTTGACGGTGCGGTTGACAAGATTGAGCATGTCCCGATCGGACAGACCGGCAACCTGATCGGCGACGCCGCGGATCTTGGTGGCAAAGCGGCTATCGCAACCAGCAAGGCCGCTTGCGGCGCAATCTGCGCCGAACATCTGGGAATAATCAGTCTTTCGCGCGGCCTGCCATTTGCCCGCGGCCGGCAGGCGCGCTGCTGAAATGGCGACCGATTCGAACACGCCAAGCTTGGTGGGTGCACTCGAGGGCAGCACCGGAACCGGCGTTTCCTGCGGCGCGATTGCCGCCAACTTAAATGTCTCGGCCCGCACGGTCTGACTATAGACAGGCACAGGCACAGTAACCGGCGCACTGGCCGGTGCAGCGGCGGCACCTACAGAAAGCAAAGCAGCAAAAGTAAAGTTCAGAAGCAATCTCGCCTCCTGATTGATTGTCAGAAGGCTACGAGGCTAGAAATAAAATTCTGCAAATCGGTACAGTATATTTGAAGTATACCAATTCGATAAAAATTTATAGATCACGATCCGACAGCAAAAAACTCTGGACTTGATCGATAAAATTGCATCCTTTTCTCTCAACGAGGATTGAGGAGTCGGGACTATTGCTAGTAGCCGTCATTCTCAGGGGCACACGCATATGGCGAAGTCTTGGTTCGGCTGGTTTAGTGAAAAGACCGAGGTAGAACGTCGGGCCGATAGGCCGCGGGCGGCCATTGCCATTGGCCCTGACGATCTCGATCCTTTAACCGGCGCACTTTATTGGGACCGGTTTCAGGTGATGCTGACGGCCGAACAGGAACAGGAGCCTGGTGTTCTGCTCCTGATCGATCTTAGCGAGCGTTCGGTCCGCGTCGGCGGAAGCGAAGAGGCGAAGGCGCTGGAGATCCTGCCCTGGCTGGCCCAAGCCATCCGGCAGGCCATTCGCGCAGACGATCTCCTAGCCCATGTCGACGGCTACCGCTTCGCGGTGCTGCTGCGCGGCGCCCCACAAGAAGTTGGCCAGATCACCAGCGATCGCATCCTGGATTCGGTCGACAACACCATCTTCATGACGGCCGACGGCATTTCCAAGCTCGACGTGACCATCGGCGGCACGGTGTTTGAGGTGGCGGATGGAAAGGCCATTTTCGATACCGCCTCGGCCAACCTCGAACGAGCCAGACGCCTCGAGCAACCGGCGCTCGTTCAGTAAGCGACTGCAATACCAGGCCTTGTCCGGGCGGTTTACTGGCCCGGACTTCTGGCGAGTTTGGAGCCAAGCAGTTCGCCCTGCTCGCTCAGGATCGAATAGGCGACCCCACACAGAAGCGAATTGATGTGACGGAGCGAGCGCACCGTCTGCAGGTGCAGTTCGCTGGTCTCAAAACTGTTCGGATCGCCCTTGCGCAGGCGCGCAAAGTGCTGGTTCATGCTCGAGCGCTCCAAAACCCCCACCGCATCCTTTTCGGCAACGAGCTGGCGCGCGGATTCAATGTCTTCGGAGACGAGGACATTGAGCGCGAGCTGCAGGTTGCCCAATACGCGCGCATGCAGGTCCAGCAATTCCTGCCAGCCTTGCGGCGAAAAAGTCAGGTGCCGGTCGGCAAGCTGATCGGCGACCCGCAGCAATTGGCGGGAGATGATATCGCCGGCCTGCTCTAGCCCGATGGCAAAAGTGCTGAGATCGGAGGCGCGGCTGACCTGACCTTCATCCATCTTGTCCCAATCGAGCTGGGAGAGAAAAAGCTTGATCGAGGCATTGGCGCGATCGACTTCGGGCTCCAGCGCCTTGACCCGCCGGATAGCGGTCTTGTCGCCACCCCTCAGAATTTCCATGGCCGGCTGCAGCATGACCTCGACCATTTCGCTCATGCGCAGGAGTTCACGCGTCGTACTGGCAAGGGCCGCGTCGACATTACCATTGCCGCCGGTGGCAAGAGCCGGACGCCGGAGACGCGCGAGATCGGCCGTTTCATCGGCGGGGCTTTCCTTGACGACGCGATCGAGCAGGCGCGAGGCAGGCCCAACCAGCGGCAGGCCGAGAATCATGACGACGAAATTGAACCCGGAGTGAAACAGGCTCGCGTGCAGGCCGACATTGCCCGGCAGCCCAAGCGTGTGGACCTGCAGGACTTCAATGATGACCAGACAGATGAGGGCGGCACCTCCGCGGAACAGCAGGGCACCGAGGGCGATGCGCTGGGCCCGGACATCGGCGCCGCGTGTCATGCCAAAAGCGATCAGCGTGCCGCCGAGATTGGCGCCGAGCACAAGGGCCGCAGCCACCTCGAAGGGAATGGCGCCGGCCGCGCCGAAGGTGATGATGACGAGGACGCTGGCGACGGATGAATAGGATAGCCAGGTGATCAACGCCGCGACGAGGAAGCCGGTCCAGGGGTCCCCACGCAGATAATCGATGGCCACCGCCAGCACGTCACTATCGCGCCAGGGCGCGGTCGCCTCGGACACCATTTCGAGTGACAGCAGCACAAAGGCGACGCCGAGGATCATGCGGCCGAGTTGTTTCATCTGTCGGTCATTCGCGCGCAAAAACAGCGTGCCGCCCAGAATGATCAGTGGCGCGGTGAGGAGGGTCAGGTCGAAGGAGAGTACGCTCGCGACAAGCGCCGAGCCGAAATAGGCGCCCAGCATGAGGGCCATGCCAGTGCTACCGGCGAGAAGACCGCCAGAGGCGAAGCTCGAGGCGAGCGCCGCCACCGCGGTCGAACTTTGCAGCGCCACGGCCATGCCGGTGCCGACCATCGCCGCCGAGAACGCGTTGCGTTCAGCGCGGACCAAGGTGCGCTTGAGTTGGGCGGAATAGGCCCGCTCCACCGCCGTTCGCACCATGCGCACAGCCCAGAGCAGGAGGACAATGGCCGCCACCAGATGAACGATAATGAAGTACATCAGGCCTCCCCTGCCCGTATGTCGTCTTGAGTCGTCATCATGTTCACGTGCGCATTTTCGGAGCAACAGCTTCTTGCACTGCTGTGCAAGAAGTCACGGGGGGCCGAAGCGCCGGATTGCACTCGAATTGCTTGCCTCGTTTTTCGGCATAGCCATCATTCTGCAAAGGAAGTAGACAGCAGCGCGTCAGTCAGGCAGTGACTGAGCCGCACAGGCCCTTGCAGTTGAGTACCATGGCAGAGTCGCTTTCGATTCTGGTGATTGACGACAACGCGATCCGCGCCTCGATTATCGAGGCCGGGCTGCGTGAGGCTGGCCATGCATCGGTCCGCGTCATCACCGATATCGAGGATGTTGCGCGGCGCATCGGCGAGATCGCGCCCGATGTGGTCATCATCGACCTCGAAAATCCCAATCGCGACGTGCTGGAGCACTTCTTTGCGCTGAGCCGCACGATCAAGCGGCCGATTGCCATGTTCGTCGACAAATCCGACCCCGCGGAAATCGAGGCGGCGGTCGATGCCGGTGTTTCCGCCTATGTGGTCGATGGGCTGCGCAAGGACCGCATCAAGCCCATCCTCGACATGGCTATCGTGCGCTTTCGCGCCTTTTCGCGGCTGCAGAATGAACTCGAAGCCGCGCGCTCCGAACTGCAGGGCCGCAAGGTGATCGACAAGGCCAAGGGCATCCTGATGACCTCGCGTGGCCTCTCCGAAGACGCGGCCTATTCACTCCTGCGCACCACGGCGATGAACCAGAACCGCAAGATCGTCGAGATCGCCCAGGCCGTGGTCACGGCGGCGGAGCTTTTGGGACCATGAAGAAGGATTTTTGCTCATGGGCCTGACGCAGATCACTGCCGGATATGTGCCGCTGCTCGATAGCGCGGTGCTGCTCGCCGCCGAAGAATTCGGCTTTGCCGAGAGCGAGGGCCTGCACCTCAATCTGGTGCGCGAAACCTCCTGGGCCAATATCCGCGACCGCGTCGCCATCGGCCATCTCGATGTCGCCCACATGCTCGGGCCTATGCCCCTCAGCGCCAATCTCGGCCTCACCCCGCTTGACGCGGCGGTGATCGCTCCGATGGCGCTTGGCCTTGGCGGCGCCGCCATCACCATGTCCAACGCTGTCTGGGCCAGGATGGCCGAGGCCGGCGCACCCGAGGATGGCGCGCCTGGCCCGGTTGGGGCGGCCTTGCGTAAAGTCGTGGAAGATCGTGCACGCGCTGGCGAGCCGCGCCTGCGCCTTGCCGTCGTGCATCCCGAAAGCGCCCACAATTATGCCCTGCGCTATTGGCTTGCGGCCTCGGGAGTCGATCCCGACCGTGACGTCGATATCGTCATCGTGCCCCCGCCCCTGCAGGCCGACGCTCTCGCCGCCAAGCGCACCGACGGGTTCTGCGTCGGTGAGCCCTTTGGCTCGGTGGCCGTGGCGCGCGGCGTCGGGCGCATCGTCACCACCAAGGGCCAGATCTGGCAGATGAGCCCCGACAAGGTGCTGGGCACGCGACTGCAATGGGCCGAGCGGTTTCCCGAGCAACTGGCCGCCCTGCTGCGGGCCGCGACGCGCGCTGCGCGCTGGTGCGAGGATCCGGCCAATCACACGGCTCTCGCCGCCATGTTGGCGCGCGAGGACAGGCTGGGCATCGATGCCGAACTCCTGCACCGCACCCTTTCGGGCAGGCTGCAATTCGAGCCCGGCGTCGAAAAATCCATGCCGGATTTCTTCGTGCCCTATTCTCGCGCGGCCAATTTCCCCTGGGCGAGCCACGCACTGTGGTTCTATTCGCAGATGGTGCGCTGGGGCCAGGTCAGCCACACGCTCGAGAATGCGCAAAAGGCGGCGGCGAGTTATCGGCCGGACCTCTACCGCGCCGCCCTTTCGGGCATGGGCATGCCGGTGCCCGGCGCCAGCAGCAAGATCGAGGGTGCGCTGACCGAACCGACCCAGGTCGGTGCCCTTGGCGGACAGCTGACGCTGGGGCCGGATGGCTTCTTCGACGGGACCGATTTCGATCCGGACAAGCTCGATGCCTATATCGCTGCGCAGTCACGGTGATGAACACGCAATAAGCAGATTGCCAATCTGCCGTGCAAATAGCCACAGATCGGCAAGTGCCCGTTTTTCGAGCCGTACCATCTAACAATCTGGAAAATATAGACTTTGGCCGGCCAACTCAGTTTGGCACGCTTCCTGCAATGATAGTCCCGAGCGCTTCGGCGCACTGAATTCACGGCGTCCAACGATGGGCGCCAGATATTGGCAACGCCGCCAACCACAGTTCCTTCGTCTCCTGGACGAGGTTTCTGCTGGTTGGCGGCGTTTTCGTTTTGGTCTTCGGGTCCGGCTGGACCCCGGTTTGATGGGAAGAACATGGCCGAAAAACTCGTCATCATCGGTGCTGGCATGGCCTCGGGCCGCATGCTGGAACATCTCTTCGAGGCCGAACCCGGTCGCTACGAAGTGACCCTCTTCGGCGCCGAGCCGCGCGGCAATTACAACCGAATCATGCTCTCCCCGGTGCTGGCCGGCGAGAAGCGCTACGAAGACATCGTCACTCACGATGCCGACTGGTACGAAGTCAACAACGTCAATTGCCGCTTCGGCCAGACGGTCACCAAGATCGATCGCGAGGCCAAGTCCGTCTTCGCCGATGGCGTCGAGACACCCTATGACCGGCTGGTCATCGCAACAGGCTCCGCGCCCTTCATCCTTCCCATTCCCGGGAAGGAGC
>NZ_JBEVLL010000152.1:0-8872 GCF_040509215.1 Devosia sp. | reverse complement strand
CCTTCAAGGACGTGGCGATGCAGTTCCTGAGCCGCACCATGGACCACATTCTGACCGAACGTGGCCTGCGCGCGACGATTGTCGGCGCGACCTCGGGCGATACCGGTTCGGCTGCTATCGAAGCCTTCCGCGGTCGCGACACCACGGACATCTTCATTCTCCATCCGCTCGGGCGCACCTCGGAAGTGCAGCGCCGGCAGATGACGACGGTGCTCGACGCCAATGTCCACAACATCGCGCTCGAAGGCACGTTCGACGATTGCCAGGACGCGGTGAAGGCCATGTTCAACAATCACGCCTTCCGCGATTCAGTGCGCCTCTCCGGCGTCAATTCGATCAATTGGGGCCGCATCGTCGCTCAGATCGTCTATTATTTCGTGGCTGCCGTGTCACTCGGCGCTCCGCACCGCAAGGTGAGCTTCACGGTTCCGACCGGCAATTTCGGCGACATCTTTGCCGGCTATTGCGCGAAGCGCATGGGCCTGCCGATCGAAAAGTTGGTGATTGCCACCAATGCCAACGACATCCTGCGTCGCACCATGGATACCGGTCGCTACGAGATGACTGGCGTGGCGCCGACCATCAGCCCGTCGATGGATATCCAGATTTCCTCCAATTTCGAGCGTCTGCTGTTCGAAAGCGCCGGCCGCGACGCCGAGGCGGTCTCGCGCATGATGGCCGCCCTCAAGCAGTCGCGCGGCTTCGAGCTGCCGGAAAAGTCGATATCGGCCATTCGCGCCGAATTTGCCGCCGGCACTTCGGGCGAAGAAGCCACGATCTCCACCATTGCGCAAACCTGGGCCAAATCGGCTTACCTGCTCGATCCGCATACGGCGGTTGGCGTTTCGGTAGCGCGCAATCTCTCGCGTGGGCCCGAGCCGATGATTACACTGGCAACGGCGCATCCGGCCAAATTCCCTGCTGCCGTCAAGGCGGCATCGGACATCGAGCCGGCTTTGCCGAGCTGGCTCGGCGATCTCTATCAACGGCCCGAACGGGTCGACGTGTTGGCCAATGACCAGCGCGTCCTGGAAAACTTCATCGGGACGCGCACCCGCGCGGCCTGAAGACGACAAACGGGCCTGGCGGAAGGGGTGAACAAACCCCGCCCTCGGTTCAGGAGGACGAGTGTGACGGTACAAACGACGACTCTCGATAACGGCATGGTAGTGCTGACCGATGACATGCCGCATCTGGAGAGTGCTTCCATCGGCGTCTGGGTAAAGGCCGGCGCGCGTTCCGAGCGTAAGGCCGAGCACGGCATTTCCCACCTTCTCGAGCACATGGCCTTCAAGGGCACCAAGACGCGCACCGCGCTTGAAATCGCCGAGGCCATTGAAAATGTCGGCGGGGACCTGAACGCTGCTACCTCCATTGAACACACCGGCTACTTTGCCCGCGTGCTCAAGGACGATGTGGTTCTGGCCGCCGATATTCTCTCCGACATTTTACAGAACTCGGTCTTTGACGAAGGCGAGATGACACGCGAAAAGCAGGTCATCGTGCAGGAGATCGGCGCAGCGCGGGACAATCCCGACGACCACGTCTTCGATCTCTTTCAGCAGGCCGCCTATCCGACCCAACCGATCGGCCGCACTATTTTGGGCACGGTCGATTCGGTTCGCGCCTTCTCGCCGGAAATGGTGGGCAAATATATGCGCCGCAACTATGTGGGCGACCACATGGTCATGGCCGCAGCGGGCAATGTCGATCATGACGGCCTCGTGGAGGTCGCCAAGGAGCGCTTTGCCGATCTAGCCCCGAGCGGTGCTCCGGCGCCGCAGCGCGCCGAATATCAGGGTGGCGAAGAGCGTCTCGTCTCCGACCACGAACAGGCCCATATCGTCCTCGGCTTTGAGGGACGCGCCTATAATTCCGACGGCTTTTACGCAGCGCAGGTGCTGGCTTCGGTGCTGGGCGGCGGCATGAGCTCGCGGCTCTTCCAGGAAGTGCGCGAAAAGCGCGGCCTCTGCTACTCGGTCTATGCCTTCCACTGGGCCTTTGCCGACAGCGGCGTTTTCGGCGTGGCCGCGGCGACGGGCGAGGATGAGGTTTCCGAACTCGTGCCGGTGGTTCTCGACGAGCTGCTGCGCGCCGCCGATACCGTCACCGACGAAGAAGTAACGCGCGTGCGCAATCAGATCCGCGCCGGCCTTCTCATGTCGCTCGAAAGCCCTTCGGCCCGTGCCGGTCAGCTGGCCCGCCAGCAGATTCTCTGGGGTCGTCCCATTCCCATGGCCGAGACGGTGGAGCGCATCAACCGCATCACCGCGCAGCGTGTCCGTGAGGTGGCCGAGCAGATTTTCGCCAATTCAAAGCCGACCCTGGCCGGTATCGGCCCGATCAGCCGGCTGGCCGATGTCGAAAGCATCGGCGAGACGTTGCAGCGCTAAACCATGCTCTGGCCCTGGTCGTCGCCAGAACAGCTGATCCATCTCCGGGGGCGCCGCATTTCCTTGCGCCTGCCGCAGATGCGGGATTATGCTGCATGGTATCAACTGCGCCGCCAGAGCCACGAGTTCCTCAAGCCCTTCGAGCCGCGTTGGACCGAGGCCGACCTTGGGCGCCGTGTCTATTCCATGCGCGTGCGTCGGGCCCGGCAAGAGGCCGAGCAGGGCACCGACTACACGTTTTTTGTCTTCCTCAATGACGGCACGGAGACATTGGTGGGCGGCATTACGCTCTCCAACATCCGCCGCCGGGCCGCGCAATTCGTCAATCTTGGCTATTGGATGGGCCAGCCCTATGCCGGGCAGGGGCTGATGACCGAGGCCGTGGAGATGGCGCTACGCTTCATCTTCGAAACGCTGGACCTTCACCGCGCCCACGCCGCCTTCCTGCCGCATAACATGGCTTCGCGCCGTGTTCTGGAAAAGAACGGCTTCATCGAGGAAGGCTTTGCCGAGCGCTATCTGCAGATCGACGGGCGCTGGGAAGACCACGTGCTCATGGGCCTGACGCGTGAGCGCTGGGACAGTTTTCGCCTCGGTCGACAAAATCGGGTGGCCTGATCGGGTCGGGCGAGCGGCACGATTCCACATCGCATTGTGCCGCCCGGCTTGCCGCAAGGGTCAATCTCCCTTACCAAGAGGGCGCCCCTTCGGAGGTTGCCAACGACAATGGCTTGTCCGCCTGGCTTTTGAACAGGCTGACTGCCGCCACAATGAAGCCTTGTGTGGGAATTAGCTGCTCTTGATGCGTCCCTTTTTTGCTCTCGCAATCTTGCTTGCGCTCGCTTTTTTGCAGCCCGCCCAGGCGTTCGAAGTCATTTCCGTCCCCGAGGACGTGAATGCCGTCAATCTATCCGATGTCATCGAGATCGTTAGCGGCACCGACGGCCGTGTGCAGTTGTCGACGGCCCCCGACGCCGACGGCATCATTCGCCGCATCGAAGTGCTGGCGAGCGAGCAGGGGACCAATCCCTCCTTCGCGCTCTTTGCCCTGCGTAACGATTCCGACCAGCAGATCGAACGCCTGCTCGTCGCCCCCTTTTATCGCCTGCCGGCCTCCGGAGTGTTCCAGCCCGATCTGGGCGATGCGCGTATCACCGCGGTAACGCCGAGCGCCGGCATTCGCCCGGTCAAGCTGACCGACCCGGAAGCCGACGTTTTCGAGGTGACGTTGGACCCGGGCTCTACGGTGACGCTGATCGCCGAACTCTCGTCCGGTGCGCTTCCCGAGCTTTATCTCTGGCAGCCCAATGCCTATCGCGACTACGTCAACTCCTTCACGCTGTTCCGCGGCGTGGTGCTGGGCGTTGCTTCGCTGGCTGCCGTGTTCCTGACCATCATGTTCGTGGTCAAGGGGCGTGGGGTCTTCCCCGCGACGGCCGCCTTCGCCTGGGCAGTGCTGGCCTATCTTCTTATCGATTTCGGCATTCTGGGGCGTCTGTTCGGCCTCTCGGCTGGTGGCCTGCAACCTCTTCGCGCCGCCGCGGAGGCGGGCATAGCCACGACCCTTGCCGGCTTCCTGTTCATCTATTTGAATCTCCACCGCTGGCACCTGCGCTTTATCCATCTGGCACTGGGGCTTTCGGCGCTGTTCCTCGCGCTCTTCGGCTTTGCTTTCTTCCAGCCCGAGATCGCCGCGACCATTTCGCGCCTCGTGCTGGCGCTGTTGGGGCTTTCAGGCTTCTTCCTGATCCTGCTGCTGGCGCTGCGCGGCTATGATCGCGCTGTGCTGCTGGTACCCACCTGGATCATCTTCATCGCCTGGCTGTTCTACTCCTGGCTGGTGATTTCGGGTCAGGTTTCCAATGACGTGGCCCAGCCTGCCGTTGGTGGTGGCCTCGTTCTCGTCGTCATGTTGCTCGGCTTTACCGCGGTGCAGCACGCCTTCTCCGAGGGGCAGGTGACCATCGGCACGCTGAGCGAAGTGGAACGCCGCGCACTGGCGCTAACCGGCTCGGGTGACTTCGTCTTCGACTGGAATATCGATCGCGACCGCGTCAGCGTCGGCGACGAGCTTTCTACCCGTCTTGGCGAAAAGCGCGGGGCTCTGCGCGGTGCTATCAAGCGTTGGCTGGATCGCGTGCATCCCGACGATCGCGACCGCTTCCGCACGGCTTTCGATACGCTGGTGGAACTGCGCCGCGGCAAGGTTTCGGCTGATATGCGTATTGCCGGGCATGACGGAAATTACCGCACCTTCCGCATGCGCGTGAAACCGGTGCTGGGCGGCGATGGCCAGGTCAACCGCATCGTCGGTACCCTGCAGGACGTCACCGAGGATCGCGCGGCCCGCGAACGCCTGCTGCACGATGCCGTGCACGACAGTCTCACCGGTCTGCCCAATCGTCAGCTCTTGCTCGACCGGTTGAGCCGCGCTTTGGTGCGTGCTCGTCAACCGGGCGGCGTCAAGCCGGCCGTGTTCCTCATCGATATCGACCGGTTCATGGAGCTTGAAGAGCGTATCGGCCATTCCGCAGCGGATTCGGTGCTGCTCGCCATTTCGCGCCGCATCGCCCGCGTCATGCGTCCGCTCGATACCGTTGCGCGTATTTCCGGCGATCAGTTCGCGGTGATCCTCGCCTCAGAACAGACGGCCGGCAAGATTGCCGAGAATGCCGAACAGATCCGCAAGGCGCTGAAGGCGCCGTTCAATTTCGGCGACCGTGACCTCACCATTTCCGCTTCGATTGGCGTCACCATCTATGATGGCAATCCGGCTGAAGCCGGCGACGTGCTGCGCGACGCGGAACTGGCCATGTATTACGCCAAGCGTCTTGGTGGCGACCGGATTGAGGCCTATCGCGCCTCGGCCCGTTCCATCGCCAATTACAACCGCGCTAGCGAGGAAGACCTCGAACGCGGCATGCGCCAGGGCGAACTGCATGTGCAGTATCAGCCGGTGATGAACATCACCTCGGGCCAGATCATCGGCGCTGAAGCACTGATGCGCTGGAACCACCCGACACGTGGCGTGGTCAATCCCGACGAGTTCGTGCCGCTGGCCGAACGATCCGGCCAGATCGAAAAGCTCGGCCGCCTTGCCTTCGAACAGGCGGCAGCGCAGGCGAAAGACTGGATGACGACCATCGGCCTGCCCGAAGATTTCTTTATCTCGGTCAATCTCTCGCCCACCCAATTGGCGACCGAAACCCTGCTCAACGACATGCGCAACCTCGTTTCGCAGGACAAGACGCTGGCCGGGCACCTGAAGCTCGAAATCACCGAGGGCCAGGTGATGAGCAATCCCGAGCATTCCGCCTATATGCTCGAAGCCCTTCGCAGTCTCGGCCTCGGCCTGGCGCTCGACGATTTCGGCACGGGCAGCTCGTCGCTGAGCTACCTGCACCGTTTCCCGTTCGACACGATCAAGATACCCGCTGCTTTCGTGAAGATGGGGACAGAGACCGGCATTCCACATACGCAGGCGCCGATCATCCGCGCCATCGTCGGGCTGGCCGAAGATCTCGATCTGATGGTGGTGGCTGAGGGCGTGGAAACGCTCGATGAGATCGAACGCCTGCGCCAGCTCAACTGCCGCTATGCACAGGGCTTTGCCTTCGGTACGGCCATGACCGGACCGGAAATGGCGAAGAAGCTGCTGGCGCAATTGGGACGATAGTTTCCTTACCTCTCCCATGGGAGAGGTAAGCCCTTACGCATGCCCGGCGTCGGAACTCAGCGTCGCCCGCGTGATGTGGAGGATCTCGAGCGCCTTTTCGTAGCGCTGTTCCACCGGCACGTCGAACAGCAGCGCGCTATCGAACGGTACCGTGAGCCAGCCGTTCTCAGCGATTTCCCGCTCAAGCTGGCCGGGGCTCCAGCCACAGCACCCGAGCGCAAAGAGCGAGGCCTTTGGCGCCGGGCCGAAGGCCATGGCTTTGAGCACATCCAGCGTTGCCGTCAGCCCGATCTCTTCGGTGACCTTGTAGGTATTACCGCTATGGTAGTCGGCCGAGTGCAGCACGAAGCCGCGGCTCTTTTCCACCGGGCCGCCGCGCAACACGGATCGATCGCGGATGCGGTCGGGCAGGCGGATGACGGCGTCGGGATCGCCGAGGTCGAGCTCGTCGAGAATATCGGCAAAGGTGAGGTTGGCGAGCTCCTGATTGACCACGAGGCCCATGGCACCTTCATCGCCATGGCCAACGAGCAGGATGACGCTTTCGGCGAAGCGCTCGTCCTCCATGCCCGGCATGGCCACCAGAAACTGTCCTTCAAGTGTTTTCATGGCAGCGATTTTAGGCCCATGGGGCGAGACTGCCAAGCGCTTGCGGGCCGCTTAGTAAACCGCGGCCCTTCACGAAGGCCTGAACTGGCGTCAGCTATTCCTTCATCCTCTCCTGCGCTAATGGCTTGCCCATGCGTAATCTTGCCCTCGCCACACTCGCCTCGCTGCTCGTGATTTCTGCTCCCCTGGCCGGGGAGACGGAATGGCAGGAAGTTGTGCCTGGGGTAAAGTTGCGGCTGGTGAGTTCGGGGCATGTGAAGCCCGACGGGGCCACCCTGTTCGGCCTTGAAATCGAGATGCCGGAGAACACCAAGACCTATTGGCGCGTGCCTGGTGAAACCGGTTTTCCGGCTGAGCTCGATTTTGCGGGTTCGGACGGCGTCAAATCAGCCGAGATCGTCTGGCCGCATCCTCAGCTCGACACCAGTTCGGGCTATGTCGATTTCGCCTATTTCGGCGACACCATGCTGCCCATCGCCGTCAAGGCCGATGATCCGACCGGCAACGTCATGGTTTCGGCCATGCTTGGCATCTGTTCTGACATTTGCCTGCCGGCCCAGGCCAATTTCACCCTACCGCTGACCGACGCCGAGCCCGACCGGCCCAATGCCCTTCGGATCAAGCAGGCGCTATCCGAAGCGCCGATTGCCTGGAGCGAAGGCGAGGAGCCTATCGGCAAGATCGAGTATCATCCCGAAGACAAGACCCTGGCGGTCTGGCTCGACGACGATACCGTCGACATCTCTACCCTCATTGTTGCTACCGAAACGGGGACGCCGCTCTTCGGCGTGCCGCAAAAAAGCCCGCAAGACGGCCTAGTCCTGCTTCCCATTCTGACGAAAACCGAGAATAGTAACCTCGAAGGCGAGGACGTTCAGGTGTCGTTCATGACCGGCATGGGAGCCTTCGAGCTTTCGCGAACCATTAGTGCTGGTCCGACGAGCAATTAATCCCCGACAAGCCTTAGGGCTTGTAACGTGCGGCCAAGCCGCCTATCGCGGGATAGCGTTTTTGGAGTATGGCGATTTCTGGTCGCCAATGGGCATGGGGCAAATCCTCTTATGATTGAGCGTGGCAATGCGATCCCTTCGGTTGGGATCAAGCTGGTGAATGCGTCCGGCGTAGCCGAAACCACCAGCGACGCCGTCCTCGGCTCGGGCACTGTGGTGCTCTTCTCCGTTCCGGGCGCCTTTACGCCCACCTGTCACGTCAACCACCTGCCGGGCTTTCTGGCCAATGCCAGCAAGCTCAAGGCAAAGGGTGTGGATCGTATCATCTGCGCCGCCGCCAACGATGCCCATGTCATGAAGGCCTGGGCCGAGGTTTCCAATGCGCTCGGCGAGATCGAATTCATCGCCGACGGTAATGCCGACCTCGCCAAGGCTCTCGGCCTTACCAAGGATTTTTCCGCCAGTGGCATGGGTACGCGTTATGCGCGTGCCGCCATGATTGTGCGCAATGGTTCGGTGAGCGATATTTTTGTGGAGGACGCCCCCGGCGTCAACGCCAGCGGTGCCCCTGCGGTGCTTATGGCGCTAGAAACGGCCCAAGCATGATGAGCCGGGAGAAAACCATGACCAAGCCGACCTTCACCCGACTTGTCGCTCTCGCCGGCCTCAGCGTCGCCCTTGCCGGCTGCTCCATGGGCAGCATGTTTGGCGGCGGCACCAGTTCCAGTGCCAACCTGCAGAACGCGACTGCTACGCCGCAGGCTGTGGCGCAGGCGCAGACCAATGCTCTGCCCGCCATTGCTACCGAATGCCCGCCTATCAAGGTGCGCGTCGGCGGCGAGGCCATGTACTATTATGGCGGCGGCCGCACCGGCGACGCCAAGGCCCTGCAGTATCAGGGCGTGATCGACGAAGTGACGCGCAATTGCGTCGTTTCGAACGGCCTCATCACCGTCAATATGGGCGCTTCCGGCCGCGTGCTGCTCGGACCCGCAGGTAGCCAGTCTTCGGTCAATGCGCCGATCCGCTTTGCCGTCGAGCGCGATGGTCAGGCCGTGTTCTCTGAAAAGTACACCATTCCCGTTGCCCTGACTCCGCCGGCCCAGTCGGCCGAGTTCGTCAAAGTGGTCGAGAATGTCGCCATCCCGTATCTCGGTGGCGAGAGCATCACCATCTGGGTTGGCTTCGATACCCGCGGCTAAAGTTCAGCGGCTGTGGAAACGAAAAGGGCGGCCTCTCGGCCG
>NZ_JBEVLL010000151.1:0-35621 GCF_040509215.1 Devosia sp. | reverse complement strand
TGGCCGGCCCGAGGTAAACCTCAGAAGTCGATGAGCTTTTTTTCCGGATCGTAGGGTTGATCCTTGGCGACGCGGGTGACGGCCTGGCCGCAACGCATCTTCTTGCTCACTGCATCGAAGGCATAGGTTGGGCTGCCATGCAGCTGCCAGCCTTCGGAAAGCGCCTTGGTGACCTTGTGGCAGAACAAGGAGTCGTCCTCGCCCGTAAGGAAGCGATAGATGAGCATGCATACCCCCATTGCGGCGCGAGCCCAGCGCCGAGATTGATTCTCTTGCCTCTTAGCGCTAATCGAGACGGCATGCACAGCTTTCCGCAAGACTTGCTCGACGGTCACGCCAATTTCCTGGCCGGGCGTTATGCCCGGGAAAAGGAACGCATTCGCGATCTAGCCTCGGCTGGCCAAAAACCAACCACCATGATCATCGCCTGCTGCGATAGCCGCGCGGCGCCGGAAATGATTTTCGATTCCGGGCCCGGCGAGATGTTCGTGCTGCGAAACGTCGCCAATCTGGTGCCGACCTACCAGCCCGATGGCGGCCAGCACGGCACTTCGGCAGCGATCGAATTTGCCGTCAAGGCGCTCAACATCGCCAATATCGTGGTGATGGGTCATGGCCGCTGCGGGGGTATAAAGGCAGCGCTCGATCCCGACTTCAAGTCACTCGACGAAGGCGACTTTATCGGCAAGTGGATGGCCATGCTCGGCGAACTGCCAAGTCAGCTCGGCCAAAACAGCCTTCTCACCTCGACCGAGCGGCAGACGGCCATGGAGCGCATCTCCATCCGCAATTCCATTCGCAATCTGCGCACCTTCCCCTATGTGGCCGATCTCGAAGCAGAGGGGAAAATTGCGGTGCACGGCGCCTGGTTCGATATCTCGACCGGCGAATTGTGGGTCATGGACCAAGATGGTGATTTCATCCGGCCCGAGCTCTGAGCTGGCGTTTCTTGGGCCAAGCGTTCCTTTGACCATCCGGAGAAATTCGGGTGGTAGCATTGTTGATAGGCGGCTAAGCACTTGCCGGCGGGCAATTGCCCCCATTTCGCCCTCAAGTTGAACTTGTGCTGCTGAAATCGTGATCAGTCATTTGGGCTGATTTGACGCGACGACCCGCAGTCAACTTACAGTTTTCTAGCCAAAATCAATAGAACTACCGATGTCTCGGTCAATTTCCGTTGCCCGGAAATAGCCCAGACATCTGTCCGATCACGCCTTTGTGTGGTCCGTCGACAGACACATTGGGCCGTCAGTCTTTGGGTCATGGGCGGCAGGAGAGCTGCCCATCGATGGAAGACAAATCTTCCATCGCACGTTCCCAAAAACATGGAGCTACCCCCATGAAGAAGATCGTTCTGTCCTCCCTTATTCTCGTTGGCCTTTCCGGCGCCGCCATGGCGCAGGCAGCTACCGATTTCGCCTCGGTCGATACCGATGCCAATGGCGGCCTCTCGCTCGTTGAAGCGCAGGTTGCCTGGCCCGATCTGACCCAGGAAGCCTTCACTGCGGCCGATACGGACGCCAGTGGCGAGCTCAGCGCCGAAGAATATGACGTCCTGGTTGCGGCAGCCCCTGCGCCCGCCAGCTAAGCCTTCGCCCGGCTTCGGGCAGCACGCCACCCCGGCCCTTACGGGGTGGCGTCCTCATTTTGCGACACTGTCGCCCTTCTTTTGACCATAGGACTTTCTCCCATGCGCAAGATCGCTCTCGGCCTTGTGGCCGCCACCCTTTTCGCCGCGCCCGTCATGGCGCAGACGCCGCTGACCTTTGCCGATGTCGACGCCAATGGCGACGGACGCCTCAGCTATGAGGAATTGCAGGTGGTCTGGCCTGACCTGACGCCAGAGGAATTTGCCACCGCTGATATCGAAAGTGCTGGCGGCTTGACGCCGGAACAGCTCAATGCGCTGCAGCCGGCCAGCGTGCCGGTACCGGCCGAGGCTGTTCCCGTGCCGCTCGATGTTCCGGCCGATATCCCAGCCGATGTACCGGCCGACGCTCCTGCGCCAGGCGCCCTGGTACAGTAGAGCCCATATTCAGTCGGGCCGGATCGCCGGCCCGACTGTTTTCGATTTTTGCAGGGTAACGACGAGACCCGCGATCACCAGCAGACCACCCAGGATTTCGATCAGGGTGATGGTTTCGCCCAGCACCAGATAGCCCGACAGTAGCCCGGTGATCGGGACGAGCAGGGTGAAGGGCGCGACGACCGACGCCGGATGGCGCCCCAGTAGCCAGCTCCAAATGCCGCCGCCGAGCAGCGTCGCCGGATAGGCGAGGAAGGCGATGAGCGCTGCGTCGGACCATGAAAAGCCCGCAAGTGCCGCCATGATCGTATCGCCACCTTCGGTCACGAAGGACAGTGCTAGGAGTGGCAGGGGTGCGGCCAATGACCCCCATACCGTGAAGGCGATGGCATTGACCTTGCCGGCCTTTTTGGTGAGCACATTGGCAAGGCCCCAGGCGAGCGCCGCCAGCAACACCATCAGCAGCGGCACAAAGCCCGCGCCCTCGATGCGCTCGAAGGCAATGACGCCGATGCCGATAAAGGCAATCCCGGCCCCGATGACCTGAAACCTGCCCGGCCGCTCGCCGAGCAGCACGAAGGCCATGGCCATGGTGAAGAAGGCCTGGGTCTGCAGCACTAGAGATGACAGCCCCGCCGGCATGCCCCAGGCAATCGAGAGATTGAGGAAGGCGTAGAGCGCAAAGCCGAAGGAGAGGCCGAAGGCAACGACAAGCCAGGCCGGCGCCTTGGGCGGACGGACGAACAGAATTGCCGGAAAAGCTGCGGCGGCAAAGCGCAATGCGGCCGCCAGAATGGGCGGCAGCGCTTCGACGCTCAGTTTGATGACGACGAAATTGAAGCCCCAGATGGCAACGACCAGAAGGGCGAGGAGAACATGGCGGATGGGCATGGAGTAACTACCGGTACGCTCCGGTTGTACGCCTCCATCCCATCGGCCTCAACCCCTCCCCGTTTGCGGGGAGGGAGACGCTGAGCGCATGGCTTGCGCGATCAGGCGGCCAGGGCGCGGGCCTTGTAACCCTTTTCGATCAGGGTTTCGGCGATCTGGATGGTGTTGAGCGCGGCGCCCTTGCGCAGGTTGTCCGAGACTACCCACATGGCAAGACCGTTCTCGACCGTCACGTCCTCGCGGATGCGGCTGACAAAGGTGTCGTATTCACCCACGGATTCGATCGGGGTCGCGTAGCCACCGGCTTCGCGCTTGTCGAGAACCGAAATGCCCGGGGCCTCGCGCAGGATATCGCGGGCTTCGTCGGCCGAGATCGGCTTTTCGAATTCGAGATTGACGGCTTCCGAGTGGCCCACAAAGACCGGCACGCGCACGGCGGTGCAGGTGACCTTGATCTTGGGATCAAGGATCTTCTTGGTTTCGGCGAGAACCTTCCACTCTTCCTTGGTGTAGCCGTCTTCCATGAACACATCGATGTGCGGGATGACGTTGAAGGCGATCTGCTTGGGGAACTTGCTGGGGGTCGGCGAGTCGTTGACGAAAATGCCCTTGGTCTGGTTCCAGAGCTCGTCGACGCCTTCCTTGCCCGCGCCCGAGACCGACTGGTAGGTCGAGACGACAACGCGCTTGATGGTCGCGGCATCGTGGAGCGGCTTCAGAGCCACGACGAGCTGGGCGGTGGAGCAGTTCGGGTTGGCGATGATGCCATTGCGCTTGGGATCGGCAAGCCAGCGGTCGAGCACATGGCCGTTCACTTCGGGCACGATCAGCGGAACGTCGGAGTGGTAGCGCCAATAGGACGAGTTATCGATGACGATGGCGCCGGCTGCGGCGATCTTGGGCGCCCAATCCTTGGAGATGGCGCCGCCTGCCGACATAATGGCAAAGTCGATATTGGAAAAATCGAAATGCTGCAGGTCCTTGGCCTTCAGCACCTTGTCGCCGTAAGAAATTTCCCGGCCGATCGAACGGGACGAGGCGAGAGCAAAGACCTCGTCAGCCGGAAAATTGCGCTCGGCGAGGATATTGAGAACTTCGCGGCCCACATTGCCTGTGGCCCCGACGACAGCGACGCGATAACCCATTTTGGAACTCCGGTCCCTTTACCTTTTCCGCCCCCGCGCGATGGGTTTGCCATCGCGGTCAGTGCTTTGAGCCTCTCCCCGGCGGGAGGGAACCCGGGGAAAAGCGTCAGGCGGTTTTGGTGGTTTTGGTCATGGCAACGATGCCCCCGGCGGTGGGACGGGTGGGCATGAGAACGGCGATGTGGCCGAAGCTGCGCATGAAAATCAGTGCTCTGAGAAGAAAAGCAGGACTTCTCATACTCTCAAATAGGAAAGAGTCAATGAAATTGGAGTGGCGCCGGGACACCGGGGACGATACGGGAAGGCTAAAGAGCGGCGCGAGGCCAAAATGACCGATTTTGACATCATCATCCTGGGCGCCGGCGCGGCCGGCCTCATGGCAGGCATCGAAGCGGGGCGTCGCGGGCGGCGGGTGCTGGTGGTGGACCATGCCAGGAACCCGGGCGAGAAGATCCGTATTTCGGGCGGCGGGCGCTGCAACTTTACCAATGTAAACGCCACCCATGTCCTCGGGCGCGAGCGCTTCCTCAGCAGCAATCCGCGCTTTGCGCTCTCGGCGCTGTCACGCTTCACGCCCGAGATGTTCGTCGAGCGCGTAAAGAAGCGCGGCATTTCCTTTCATGAAAAGACGCTGGGGCAGCTCTTTTGCGATGGGCCGGCGACGCAGATCGTCGCCATGCTGATCGATGATCTCCGGCAGGCGGGCGCCGCCATCTGGACCGGCCGTTCGGTGGGTTCGGTCGAAAAGACCGATGCGGGTTTCAAGGTTTTGGTGGGTGACGGCTATGTCACCTGCGAGAGCCTTGTTGTCGCGACCGGCGGCAAGTCTATCCCCAAGATGGGCGCGACCGGCTTTGCCTATTCGCTGGCCAAGCAATTCGGGCTGGCGGTTACTGATACGCGCCCGGGCCTCGTGCCGCTGACTTTTGAGGAAGGCAAGCTGGAGGAGCTCAAGGAACTGGCTGGTGTTTCGACCGACGCAATTATCAGCCACGGCAAGACCAAATTCCGCGAGGCCCTGCTCTTCACCCATCGTGGGCTTTCGGGGCCGGCGATCCTGCAGATTTCGTCCTATTGGCGCGAGGGTGACAGCATTTCCATCGACCTCTTGCCCGAGCAGGATGCACTGGGTGTGCTTCAGGCCGCGCGCAAGGAGCAGCCGCGCAATCATATCCAGACCGTTCTGGCGGGACACCTGCCCAAGCGTCTGGCGCAACTGGTCGGCGATTTGATCAACCAGCCCGGCATGATCGGCGATTTTTCCGACAAGAAGCTGCAGCCGGTGGCCGAACAGGTCAGCCGCTGGACGCTGAAGCCCGTGGGTTCGGAGGGTTATCGCACCGCGGAAGTGACGCTGGGCGGCATCGACACGACCGGGCTCGACGCCAAGACAATGATGGCGCGAACGGTGCCAGGCCTTTATTTCGTGGGCGAAGCAGTTGACGTCACTGGCTGGCTCGGCGGCTACAATTTCCAGTGGGCCTGGGCTTCCGGCTGGTCGGCAGGGCAGGCGGCTTAGAATCTCCAGCCGAGGCGGATGCCCATATTGGTCAGGCCGCGGTTGTCGAGGCAGAGATTGGCATTGGAGGCGTGCTCGATCGTCGCCATGATCGAGGCATTTTCCGTGAGTTTAACGCCGATAGTGGCCGCCTCATGGAACAGCAATGTACAGCCGAGATTGCGCGCGGGCATCGGCGTTGGACCGAGGTTTTTGCCCGTGTGCACGGCGCCGCCAAAGGCGATTTCGACGAAAACCGGCGAATCGAAGATGGGCACGGTCCAGCTCACGCCGGCATAGACCATGTTTTCAAGGCCAGCCGTGTTGAGCGTGGCGCCGATATGGGGACGCAGCTCCCCAAGCGTGACCCATTCGGTCAGACCCGGTGTGGCGAACAGCAGCTCGACATTGAGGTTCTGCACGCGCTCGGCGTTCATCACATCGAAGAAGGTTCCGGGCTCGTCGACGCTGTGGGCAAAGATCCCGCCGCGAATTTCTGAAACGCCAAAATCCTGCGCGAGGGCAGGGGCCGAAAACAACAGAAGTGTCGCCATGCCGACACTGATGTTCTCAAAGACCTTCATCGAGGAATATCCACAGTAGCTGAGGATATTATGCGCATGAAAGGGTTAGAACTTCCAGCCCAGGCGAACGCCGAAGTTCGAGAGGCCATCATTGGCCTCGCAGTAGTTGTTATTGGACGTGTGCTCGTAGGTCACGGTCGCCGTCACATTGTCCGAGAGATTGGCGCCGATGCCGAAGCGCTCATAGAAGTTCACGCGGCAGCCGAAATTCTTGGTCGGCGCAGCCGCTCCGGTCAGAGCGCCGTCGTGAATGGCGGCGCCAAAGGTACCTTCGAGGTAAATCGGCGTATCGAAGACCGGCAATTGCCAGGTGAGGCCGGCATGGAGGAGATTTTCCTTGCCGCCGAGATTGATGGTGGTGCCGATCTCGGGCCGCGGAGAGCCGATCCAGCGGAAGGCATCGATGTCGGGAGACACGAACAGCACGTCGAAGCTGAGGCTTCTGACTTCGGTGATCCGCCACTCATTGACGAGAAAGGGCAGCATGGCGCCGTGCACATTATAGGCGTGCAGGCCAAAGCGCAGTTCATCGACGACGCCTGCCAGAGGATGGGGGTCGAGCAAACTCTGCGCGTTTGCAGTCCCGGCGCCACAGGCACCCAATACCATAGTCAGAAGAATAGCACGCCGCACAGCAGAACCCTCATTCACCCCAATTTAGCACAAAAGGCTGCTTCGCGTAAGCCTCTGGAAATCCATCGGCAGATACCGATATAAGCGGGGCATGTTTTTGGAGTTTCCCATGTCAGCCAGTTTCAAGCTTTCCCTGCAGGATCTCGCCCCGATTGCCCAGGGCAGTTCGACGGCCGAGGCCATGGCGGAGACGGTGAAACTCGCGCAGGCGGCCGATAGCTTGGGTTATGAGAGGCTCTGGTACGCCGAACATCACGGCATGCCGTCGATCGCCTCATCGGTGCCGGAAATCCTTATCGGGAGCGCCGCGGCGGCGACAAAAGGCATTCGCGTTGGCTCGGGCGGTGTCATGCTGCTCAACCATGCGCCGCTCCGGATTGCCGAAGCCTATCGGACACTCGAAGCCCTGCATCCGGGTCGCATCGATCTCGGGCTCGGCCGCGCGCCGGGCGGGGATGGCTACGCCATGCGGGCCCTGCGTTCCGGGGGCGGCGAGGAGTTTTCCAACTATCTCGCTGAGTTGATGGCTTTTGACGAGGACAATTTCCCATCCGACCATCCGTTCTCGCGCGTACCGGTTTCGCCCGGTGGCGTGCGCCTGCCGCCGAAATGGCTGCTCGGTTCATCTGGCGCCAGCGCCGAGGCTGCGGGTCAGATTGGCTTTGGCTATGCCTTTGCGGCGCATTTCTCGCACACACCGGCCGCGCCCGCCTTTGCCTCCTATCGCGCTGCGTTCCAGCCCTCGGCCGAGTTTCCCGAGCCGCGGACGATTCTTTGCCTCTCGGTGATCGCCGCGCCGACAGAGGAAGAAGCAAAGTTCCTCGCGACCTCGCAGGCCGTGAACTGGGCGCTGTTCGTGACCGGAGAACAGCGTCGATTGACGCCGCCGGAAGAGGCCCTGGAGCGCGCCAAAACCCTGACGCCGCAGCAGCAACAGGTGATTGCGCACCAAGGTGCGCTCTGGATGGTCGGTAGCGCCGAGCGAATGGCTGAAGAGATTGCTCAGAAAGCACGCGAAGCCCAGGCCGACGAGGTAATGATCACCACGACCATTCACTCCTACGAGTTGCGCCGTCGGTCCTTCGCGCTGCTGGCCGAGGCGCTTGGCATTGCCCCCCGCTAAGGGCGCTTTTTTCGGGTAAAACTTAACGGTCTTTTACCGAAACGACGGCACGATTGGCTCAGTCCCAACGTGCCGGAAATCTTCATGAGCGCAGCAGGCTTCGTGCTGGCCATCAACCTCTTTATTGCGGGGTTGTTCGCCACCGCCTTTGGCATTGTTGCCGCTTATTATCGCAGCGCCATCGGCGCGCGGTGGCTGGCGCTCGCCTATGCAACCGGCATCCTCAACGGCGTCTTCGAGTTCATCCTGCCCTATCAGGTCGACGCGCGGCCAGTGAGCGTTGCCATATTCGCGGCGTTCCTCTTCGCGCTTGCCCTTTCCAATGTGGGCATCGCCCGGCATTACGGCATCAGGCCGCCCTGGCTCGTTCTCGCTCTGATCGTCGTGGTGTCGCTGGCGATCAACGTCGCCATCATCGGCATGCCGCGCGATTCCTTTGTTCGCGCCATTCTCTATCAGGCGCCCTATGCGGCTCTGCAGCTTGTCGGGGCCGGGCTTATCCTGTCGCGAAAATCCAATCGCGCGCTCGATATGGCGCTGGTTGGCCTGATGGTTCTGGTCGCGCTCAATTTCCTCTCAAAACCCTTCATCGCCTTGATGATCGGCTCGGGCGGTTCGCCGCAGGGATATCTCGGCAGCAATTATGCCGCGATTTCCCAAAGCACGGCGGCAGTGCTGTTGATCTCCAATGGCCTTCTCATCCTGCTCATCATCGTGCGTGACATGATGTCCGACATGACCGCGCGCTCGGAGACCGACACGCTATCGGGTCTGCTCAATCGGCGTGGTTTTGAAGATCGAGCCGAAAAGGCCAGGTTGCTGGCCGTGCGGGCGCGGGCGCCGGCGGTGATGATCGTCGCCGATCTCGACCATTTCAAAGCCATCAATGACAGCTTTGGTCATGCCGCGGGAGATCAGGCCATCGCCGCTTTCGGTAGGGTTCTCAAGGATAGCTTTGATCTTCGCGCCGTCATCGGGCGCTTGGGCGGTGAGGAATTTGCAGTGTTGCTGCCCGGCGCCGACCTGGGTGTGGCTCGGGGCGCGGCGGAAGCGGCAAGACGGTCGCTTCGCGAGCTTTCCGCCGAAGAGCGCGGCATCGAGCGCCTCGTCACCTCGTCATTCGGGATTGCCGCCATGGAGCCGGGCGAAAGCCTGGCTGACCTGTTGCGGCGCGCCGATAAGGCACTTTACGAAGCAAAAGCACGCGGGCGAGACCGCGTCTGCGTGGCGCCGGTCACAGCCATCGGGATTTTGCGGGATGGGCCCGAGCAACAAGCCCGGGCCTGATTTTTTGTGTTGTTGCGCGAGCTAGTTCAGAGCAGCGCGCGGCACGAGTTCGCAATCCCCGGCCTGGGTCACCTTCAGCGCCAGTTGCTGGCGATCAAGTTCGGCGAACCAGGCGGTCCATGAGCATGGGCTCATGCCGTCGTCGATCGCGCCGCCCTGGCTGCGGACGAACCGCAGCAGCAGCTTTGATTTTTCCTCACCGAAACGATTGCGAATGCGAGCAACGGCGGGAATGCCCTTGCGATCAGTGACCCAGCTCTGGATATCGCTGTGTCGCGTCAGAGTATGCGTAGCGGACATGGTAGCCTCCTCCACGAGGTATTTTGGGCACTTTTGGCCCTTACCCGCCTAACGGTCCCGGTCCTCCACCGGTTCCTGGCAGGCGGTCAATTTTCAACCAGTTGCGTGACAAGCTTCAGACGCTGCATCTCCTCTCCTGAAAAATAATAGAGCCGGTCGGGCGGCGTATCCAGCGCATGCAGCCAGAGGGCCGGGTCGACGCCGCTTTTTGTCAGGTGTCTGGTGATTTCGGCCGTGGTCGATTGCGCATCGGCCATGGCAACGCCCGCTACTGCAAAGGCATCGCGCGAGGCTTCGCCGAGCGAAGCGGCGTAGATCTGGTGCACGCCAATGGCCGAATCGGCGCTGGCAATGCGCTCCACACCTGAGGCGAAAATAATGGGGCAGGATGAGGCACAGAGGTTTCCGGCCGCGACCTTTGTCGCGAGGCCTTTTTCCTGAATGAGGGCGCCGATCTCCAGCGCGTCCATCACCGATCCTCCGGGCGAATCAAGAACTATAGTCTTCACGTATTCGCCGCGCTGTTCAATCTCCGTCCTAAACCGGATCGCGGCGCCGGGATCGATAGTGCCGGTCAGCTTGAGGTCGCCTCCGCTTTCGAGCGCAATGGCGAGGGGGGCGTCCAGCGTTTCGGGCGCCGACGTGATATGCGGCATGGGTCGCCCTTCGACCCCGCTCGAGGGATCCGCCGGGGGCAGGATGGGGATCATTGTCGGCGCCAGGGCAGGCGGCTCGCTCATCGCACGCTCGCGAAAATCCACATAGAGCACACTGGCCGTGCCGATCAGCAGGGCAAAGAAGGCGACGCGGATGATGTCGCCATCATCGATGGCTGCGAGCCGGGCAATGATGCCGGGACTGGCAGATGGTGCGCGGTCGTTCGCCTCGGTCTTCATGCCGGCCGCGGCCCGTCCGTGCGTTTGCGCTGGGCGGCATCAATGGGGGTGACGGTGCTATCGTCGGGCGGCAGTTCTGCGGCGGCCGGCAGGTCTTGCGGAGGCGCTTGCGGCTCTGTCCGTGGCTGGCCGGTGGCAACGTCGATGCCGGCTGCCTCCATGCGGCGATAGAGGGCGAGGGCGCGCAGCATTTCGGCGGCGGTGATGTTCTCGGCCTCTTCAAGCGAGGAGGAGTCCTTCCGCATCGCGTCGTTGACGATCATCAGCACCAGAACGAGCACCACCGGCAGGAGATCGATGGAAATGGCCCCTGCCCAGGAGGGGATAAAATCCTGCCAATAGCGGATAACGGCTTCGGCACTCGAGAGCGGCACGTAGCGGCGTTGTTCAACCGCTGGGGTTCCGAGGATTTCGTCGGCGGCGGCGCTCAGCGCAGCAGATTGCGCGGCGACCGAAGCGCGCACGGTTTCCATCACCTGATCCTGCCGGTTGGCGAGATCGGCGCTCTGCCCATTGGCGACCGGGGCAATGAAGCCCGCACTCAGGTCGGCCGAGGCGCGCTTGACCGAGGCGGCAACGCCGGTCTGTTGTAGCGCGGCGATGACGGCGGAGAGCTGCACGGCTTCGGTCTGGAAAGCGTCGGCGCGCGGCTCGATCTGGCCGGGCGTCGAAACAAGCTCGCGCATGGTGGCAAGGCGCGCCGAGCCCTGCTCGAAAAGCACGGTCACCTCTTCGCGGCTACCGGTGATGGTGGCGGCGAGCTGGTTCATCTGGGTGCCCATCTGGGTGAGCAATTGCACGACGCTGCCCGAGCCGGTGGTGCCGGTCAGGGCGCCCGATTCACGCTCATCGGCAGCAAGGCCCGAAAACCGTTCGGCGGCGCGCTGCACGTCGGGCAGGAGGCTCTGGGCTGCAAGGGCGTTGGAATGGGCGAGGTCGAGGTCTTCGGCATAGCCCTGGAGGGTCACAGCCATGTGCTGCTCGGTGGCGGCAGAGCCGGCGAGCGCGGCGGCATTGAGCCAGGAGGACATGGCAATGATCATGGCGCAGCCGATCGCCATGGTGATGAAGAGCCCGATGCGCTGGACGCCCGAGGTGACCAGCGGCACGAAGCGGAGCATGAAGCTCCAGAAGGCGTAGATGGCGACCGAGACGGCCGCCGAATAGATGATGGCGGCAAAGAAGACGAAGGTGGCGGAGCCATCGAGAATGCCGCGCACGCCGAGATAGGTGTAGACGCCCGAGGCCAGTGCCAGGACCGCGAGAGCGAAGCGGGTCATCGTTTCCACGCCGCGCACCGTTTCGTTGAGACGGAAGGCGTTGGGCTTGAGCTGCATCTCGGGTCCCCCTGACGGCCCAGGCGGACCGATTAAGCCGACGTTAACACAGCGATCCCGGCAAGAAGTGGGCAGATTGCGACGCGGTTAATGTCGGCGCGATGACAGTGCCGTGAGCGCGCTTTCCGCTTGCGGCGCGACAGGGGAGGGCGCTAGGCCAATCCGGGTAGGACACGGGAGACGAGAATGACGAAGAAAGTTCGCTGGGGGATTTTGTCTACTGCCAATATCGGCATGGCCAAGGTAACGCCGGCCATCCAGAAGGCCAAAAATTGCGAAGTGGTGGCCATTGCCTCGCGCGATCTCAGCAAGGCACGCGACGCAGCCGACCAGCTCGGCATCGCGAGGGCCTACGGCTCCTACGAAGAACTCTTTGCCGATCCCGAAATCGACGTCATCTACAATCCGCTCCCCAATCACCTGCATGTCCCCATGACGCTTGCCGCAACACGGGCCGGCAAGCATGTGCTGTGCGAAAAGCCGATCGCCATCACGGCAAAGGAAGCCGAAGAACTGCGGCAGGTGCCCGAGGGGCGTCTCGTCATGGAAGCCTTCATGATCCGCTTCCATCCGCAATGGCAGCGCGCACGGGAAATCATCCGCTCGGGCGAACTCGGCGACGTCCGCGCCATCGACGCAGTCTTTTCCTATTTCAACGCCAATCCGGACAATGTTCGCAACAAGGCCGATATCGGCGGCGGTGGTATCCTCGATATCGGCTGCTATCCGATCACCTCTGGCCGGTTCCTCTTTGAAAGCGAGCCGCAGCGCGTGGTTTCGCTGGTCGAGCGCGATCCCAATTTCGGCACCGACCGTCTCGCCAGCGTGATGATGGATTTTGGCGCGGGTAAGCGTCTGACCTTTACGTGCTCGACCCAATTGGTGCGCCATCAGCGCGTCCACGTGTTCGGCACCAAGGGCAAGCTCGAGATCATCATCCCCTATAATGCCTTGCCCGAGGAGCGCAGCGCCATCACGATCGACACTGGCTCGCCGCTCGATGGCTCGCTGGCGCGGCGGGAAATCATTGGCGAATGCGATCAATATACCGAGCAGGCCGAGGCCTTTTCCAAGGCTGTTCTGGGCGAAGCGCCCCTGCCTTATGGGGTCGAAGACGCCATCGCCTCGATGAAAGTGCTCGACGCGATCTTTGCCAGTGAAAAGTCCGGCGCCTGGGAAAAAGTCTAGCTTTCGGGCAGTTCCGGCGTGATCAGCCGCTCGGCCAGAACGGGCAGGGCGGCACGCACGGAGGCTTCATCCAAAAGCTTGCGGGCGACGCCATAGGCCGCCGCCTGCAGGAGCCGGTTGAGTTCTACCGGCTCGCGCACGCCCGCCTCGCGCAATTGCTGCACCATGGTCTCGCTCATCTGGGCGTCAAGTGTCCGGAACCGGGTGGAGAAGCGGCTATGGGTCGAATAGAGCTCTTCGGCAAAGGGCGAACTCTCGATCACCTCGGCGATAGTGCCGTATTTGCCCGCGAGTGCCATGCCGATGCGCTGGGCAACCGTTCCCGGTCCGGCCATGCCCGTCTCGAAAGCCGCGGTCAGCGCGTCCGAGAGATCATCGAGCAGCGCGGTAAAGACCGCGTCCTTGTCGGAGAAATAGCCGTAGAGCGTGGGCTTGGCGACGCCGGCGGCACGGGCAAGCGCTTCCATGGTCGTGCCGCGGAGACCATCGCGCACGAAGAGCAGCCGCGCCGCATCGAGAATGCGGCGGCGCTTTTCGGTGGCGCGATCAAGCCCAGTGTCCACTACCATGACTCCCATCTTGAACGAATTGAACGATTGATCTATATATCGTTCAATTCGTCAGGAGAACAATCATGACCGATCGTGTTCTGCTTACCGGCATATCCGGCTTTCTCGGTGGCCATGTCGCCCTTCAGCTTCTCAATTCTGGCTACACCGTCCGCGGCAGCGTGCGCAACCTCTCGCGTGCCGACAAGGTGCGCGAGACGCTTCTGCGCCACGGAGCCGATGTGTCGCGTCTCGAATTCGTGGCGCTCGACCTGATGCGCGACGCCGGTTGGGACGAGGCCATGGAGGGTGTGCGCTATCTCCAGCACACGGCGTCCCCGTTCCTGATCCAGATCCCCAAGGACAAGATGGAGCTGATCGGCCCGGCCGTCGAAGGCACGGAACGCGCGCTTAATGCTGCCAACAAGGCCGGTGTCGAGCGCATCGTCCTCACCTCTTCCATGGCCGCCATCGCCTATGGTCACGACAAGAGCCGCACGACGCCCTTCACGGCCAAGGACTGGACCGACCTCAATGGCCGTGCCGTCAATTTCTACCAGGAATCGAAGACCCTGGCCGAGAAGCGCGCCTGGGAGATCATGGATGCGGCCGGTCGTCACGACGCGATGGCGGTGATTAATCCAAGCGCCATCTTCGGGCCGCTGCTCGACGATGATCCGGGTACCTCGGCGGTGATCGTGCAGCGTTTGCTCGATGGGTCCATTCCCGCCGCGCCGCGCATACCCATGACCATTATCGATGTGCGCGACATCGCGGCGGCCCATGTCGCCGCCATGATCGCGCCGGATGCCGGCGGCAAGCGCTTCCCGATGGGCGAGCGCACGGTCTTCTTCCTCGAAGCGGCAAAAATCCTCAAGCAGCGCTACCCGGAGCGGCGCATTCCAAGCTTTGGCATGCCCGATTGGGCGGTGCGCCTCTATGCGCTCTTCGACCGGGACATGCGCGACAATATGGGGGAGCTTGGCTACATCAAGCGGCTCGATTCAAGCGACGCCATCAGCCTTCTCGGCCGCCCGCTCCTCACTGCGCCCGAGGCTCTTTTGGCGACGGCCGACAGCCTTGTTTCGCAGCGCCTCGTCTAGCGCGGCCCCCTTGCCCTTGGCCGAAATCTTATCCATATTTCGGCCATTGGTGCGGGGCTGTAGCTCAGTTGGGAGAGCGCGTCGTTCGCAATGACGAGGTCAGCGGTTCGATCCCGCTCAGCTCCACCAAACGCCTCCCAGAGCCCTAAAAGATGGTTCGCCTTTGAATAAAAGGCTCGCAGGATCATCTTGCCGATCTGCGCTACACTCAGTGCATGGACCAGACAGAGCGTCGACTTCGACCCAGAGAGAAAGTCCGCCTTGGTGCCACCCTCGTGCTCGAGGATGGCCTCCTCAGACTGCCTGCCCTTTTGAAGAATGCTTCGCCCTTCGGCGCCAAGATCGAGATGCTGGAGGATTGGCCGACGCCCGAGCGCTTCTATGTGCTCTTCGGGCATCGGCTGGAATTGTGCCGTGTGATCTGGCGCAATGAGAGACTGATGGGCCTCGCCTACGAGGACTGAGCCTTAAGCCAGCAGATCGTTCCATTCGGGATGGCGGCGAAACTGAACCACGACATAGGGGCAGACCGGCGTGATCTTGAACCCTTCGGCGCGGGCATCGGCAATGGATGCCTTGACCAGTTCAAGCGCTATGCCGCGGCCTTCGTATTCCTTGGGCACGCCGGTGTGGTCGACGATGATGCGACCGTCTTCGCGTCGATAGGTCATTTCGGCCTCGGCGCCGGGCGCCAGGTCGATCACATAGCGCCCGCGGGTCGGACCATCTTCACGCTGGATTTTGTAATCTGCCATGGTCAGGCCGCCAGGCTTTCGGCCGCGGCGACGCCGAGCATGAGATTAAGGTTCTGCACGGCCGCGCCCGAGGCGCCCTTGCCGAGGTTGTCATAGACGGCGACGATCGCGGCCTGGGCGCGTGCGTCGTTGGCAAAGACATGCAGGGTCAGCGTGTTGGTGCCGTTGTGCACCTGCGGATCGAGCGCCGGGCTCTTGCCAAGGGCGGGATCATAGGGCGCGACTTTGACAAAGCTGTCCTTGATGCCGGCAAAATGGTCGGCGATGGCGGCGTGGATTTCGGCGCCGGTCGGAATTTTGGCCAGCGTACCAAGCTGCAGCGGCAGCGAAGTGGTCATCCCCTGCGCAAAATTGCCGACGACGGGCTCGAACAGCGGTTCGCGCTTGAGGCCGGTATAGAAGGTCATTTCCGGCACGTGCTTGTGCTGGAAGGTCAGGCCATAGGGCATGAACTGGCTCGCGCCAGCACCTTCGGCCACATATTCCTCGATCATCTGACGGCCGCCGCCGGAATAGCCGGAAATGCCGTGATAGATCACCGGGTGATCGGCCGGGATGAGGCCAGCCGCGATCAACGGACGCAGGCCCGCGATCAGGCCCTGCGGCCAGCAGCCGGGATTGGCGACGAAACGCGCATTGGCGATTTTCTCGGCCTGGTCCTTGTCCATCTCGGCAAAGCCATAAGCCCAGTTGGGATCGACGCGATAAGCGGTCGAGGCGTCGATGACGCGGGTCGTGCCATTGTCGATCAGCCGCACGCTCTCCTTGGCCGCGTCGTCGGGCAGGCAGAGGATGGCGACGTCGGCCAGGTTGAGCAGCCGCTTGCGCTCGTCCTGGTCCTTGCGCTTTTCCTGCGCAATGGAAATGACCTCGAGATCGCGACGGCCGGCCAGGCGCTCGCGAATCTGCAGCCCCGTGGTTCCTGCTTCTCCGTCGATAAAGATCTTCGCGACCATGTCCTTGGCTCCCGCGCAAAATTGCTGGTGTCTAGATGGGGCTCAGGCCCCGCGCCGTCAAGCGTTTAGCACTGGCGCAATATCGCGCCGTTCTATGACATCTTCTATGCCGCCGAGGAGGGCGATCCAGCCCTTTTCGGTCTGCGGCAGCCAGTCTTCCCACTGTGCATCCATGGTGTTGTAGAGCGTCACCACGCTGCCTGGTCCGTCTGGCTCGGGTTCGATGATCATGCTGACGACCCCGGGATCGTCTTCTTCGCTCTCGTCAACGATCCAGGAAAAGGAAATTCTGGTCGGTCGGTCGAGCGCCAGAAACGTGCCCCAGTGGCGCGCCTCGCCGCCCTCGCGATCATCGGCGAGGATGAAACGGCCGCCGACGCGGGGGTCGATTTCCGATCGTGTCGGCCGACCCACAAGGCCCGATCGCTTCAGCCATGCCGCCTGCCAGCGTTCGGCGAGGGCCGGATCGACGAAGGCATCGAAGACCTGTTCGGGATTTGCGCGAAACCGATGCGTGACTTTGGCTTCGATTCTATCGGACATCGACAGCCTCCTGTGCTTTGCGTTCCAGACAGAATGCGCGGGCAGGGAAGGCCGTTCCTTGGCGGAAGGATTGTCAAGGCGGGCCGCGGGTGGCATTGCTCGATCTATCGGAGCAAAGAGGAGATCGGCATGACCCCGCACAATCACGCTAAAGAGGGCGACTACGCCGAAGCCGTGTTGCTGCCGGGCGACCCCCTGCGCGCCAAATGGATCGCCGAGACGTTCTTTGAAAACCCCAAACTGGTCAATTCGGTGCGCAATTGTCTCGGCTATACCGGCACCTGGAAGGGCAAGCCCATTTCCGTGCAGGCGTCGGGCATGGGCCAGCCTTCGCTCTCGATCTATGTGCATGAGCTGATCAATGTCTATGGCGCCAAGACGCTGATCCGCGTCGGCACCTGCGGCGGTCTCAATGCCAAGGTGAAGGTGCGCGACGTCATTCTGGCCCAGGGCGCTTCGACGGACAGCGCCATCGTCAAGGGCCGGTTCGGCGCGTTCAATTTCGCGCCCATCGCCGATTTCGGGCTTCTGCGCTCCGCCGCGGACAAGGCCGATGCCAAGGGCCTGAAATTCCACGCCGGCAATATGCTCTCCTCGGACATTTTCTACCACGCCGACGGCTTTGCCGGTTACGACAAGCTGCCCGACCATGGCGTCATCGGCGTCGAGATGGAGGCGGCGGCGCTCTATACGCTGGCGGCCCGTTTCGGGGTAAAAGCCCTCACCATCTGCACCATGACCGATTGCCTCATCACCCATGAGGAAATCAGCGCCGATGCGCGGCAGACTTCGCTCAAGGACATGGTCGAGCTGGCGCTCGACGTGGCGGTGGAGGCGTGACGATCGCCGATCGGCTGGCCGGCGCGCTGGATCGCCGCGACGAGGAGCCCAATGTGGCTCTCGCCGAGGCGTTGACTGCCTCGGGCGACAAGGAAGAAATTGCCGAACTGGTCGAGCTTGTGCGCTCCGGCACGCCGCGTCAGCGCAATGATGCGATGAAAGTGTTGTACGAGATCGGCGCGCGCAGTCCCGACCTCATTGGCTATTATTGCCCAGCCTTCATCGATGCTTTGGGCAGCGGCAACAATCGCCAGGTTTGGGGCGCCATGACCGCGCTTGATGCGGTGGCGGAAATCCGTGCCGATGAAATTGCGGCGGAGCTGCCCAAGGTGATCGAAGCGGCCGATCGCGGTTCGGTCATCGCCAAGGATCGCTGCACCTCGCTGCTCGTGAAACTGGCCCGCTCGGGCTACGCCGAGAAGGCCGTGCCAATTCTGGTCGAGCGGCTGAAGGATGCCGCGCCCAACCAGTTTCCGACCTATGCCGAGGAAACCGCCAGCGTCATCACGCCGGAGGAAAAGCCGGGCTTTCTCGCCATTGTCCGCGAGCGGCTCGACGGCATAATGCAGAAATCCAAGCGTGACCGCATGGAAAAGCTGCTGGCCAAGCTCAACGGCTGACCATCACAACAAGGGAGACTGGCATGACGCTCGTCGCAAATATTCTCGTGGCGCTGGTCGCCCTGATCCATATCTACATCGTGCTTCTGGAAATGGTCTGGTGGACCAGTCCGCGCGGGCAAAAGGCCTTCGGGTTGACCCCCGAATTTGCCGAGCAGACCAAGACGCTGGCCGGCAATCAGGGCCTCTATAACGGCTTTCTCGCTGCGGGCCTGATCTGGGGGCTGGTGCATCCCGACCTGGCGGTGGGCTGGCAGATCAAGCTCTTCTTCCTCGCTTGCGTCGCCGTCGCCGGAATTTATGGCGCGGCAACGGCCAGCCGGAAGATCCTGTTTATCCAGACCCTTCCGGCTGTGCTCGCTATTATCGCGCTGGTCTTCGCTTAGCTCTTACTTCGACAGCGCCGCCAGCACGTGCACCCACGAACGGATGCCGCGGTGGAAGCTGTCGAGGTCGTACTTCTCGTTGGGGCTGTGGATCTGGTCGTCCACATGCGCAAAGCCGATGAGCAGGGTGTCGAGGCCAAGGATGGTCTTGAATTCGCCGGCCACCGGGATTGAGCCGCCCGAGCCGGTGATCACGGCCTGCTTGCCCCATTCAGCCGACAAGCCCGACAGCGCCTTGCGCAGGAATTCGCCATCGGCCGGTACGGTGATGGCGGGCGAACCGCCATGCGGGATGAATTCGACCGAGCAATCGGCCGGGATCATTTTTTCGACATGGGCGCGGAAGGCAGCGCGGATCTTCTTGGGGTCCATGCCGGACACCAGGCGGAACGAGATCTTGGCCGATGCCTTGGCTGGAATGACCGTTTTGAAACCGTCGCCGGTATAGCCGCCCATCATGCCGTTGATTTCGCAGGTCGGCCGGGCCCAGAGCATTTCGAGGACGGAGCGGTTCTGTTCGCCGGCCGGAACGGAAAGGTCGACGCTACCGAGGAAGGCCTTTTCGTCGAAACCCAAGCCCTGCCACTGCGCCTTCAGCTCCGGCGAGATTTCGGCGACGTCGTCGTAAAAACCGGGAAGCGTCACCGAGCCATCGGGGGCGCGGAGGCTGGCGATGATGTCGGCGACCACCTGGTTGGGATTACGCGCGGCATTGCCGAACATGCCCGAATGCAGATCCTTGTCGGCAGCGGTCACGACGATTTCGTCGGCGACGAGCCCGCGGAGCATGGTGGTGATCGACGGCGTCTGGCGATCCCACATGTCGGTGTCGCAGACGAGCGCGATGTCGGCCTTCAGCTCGTCGGCATTGTCGCGCATGAAAGGCGGCAGGTTCTTGCCGCCGGATTCCTCTTCGCCTTCAAGCATCAGCGACACCTTTACCGGCAGGCTGCCGGTAACGGCCTTATAGGCGCGGCAGGCTTCGATGAAGGTCAGCATCTGGCCTTTGTCGTCCGAGGCGCCGCGGGCAACGATGATCTTGCGGCCAGAGGCATCTTCCTTGATCTGCGGGTCGAAGGGATCGGAATTCCACAGGTTCAGCGGATCGACCGGCTGGACGTCATAGTGGGCATAGAAGAGCACATGCGGGCCGGCCTGGTCGGGACCATGGGCGACCACGACCGGATGGCCCGGCGTCGGGCGGGCGCTGGCGTCAAAGCCGAGGCCATTGAGTTCGTTCGCCAGCCAATCGGCCGCCTTCTGGCATTCGGCGGCAAAAGCGGGATCGGTCGAGATCGACTTGATGCGCAGCAGGTGAAAGAGCCGCTCAAGGCTTTGGTCGAGGCCCGTATCCACATGGGCGAGAACGGCATCGAGTTGAGCTTGGTCGGTCATGGTAAAATCCTGCAGCGAATTCGCGATATTTGTCGGGCGCAACATGGCGAGCCATGGCCGCTCTGTCCAGTCTTGGCCCGCCGCCATTATTGTCATACTTATTCGACTGTGCTTAGGTCGCCCCGACCATTCGGCAAGGAGCCATCCAGCATGGATCGATCAGGCGGCAGAGCGCGCCATTCCGGCGACCTCATCGCTGCCCTGTCGGGTCGCAATCTGGCGCACAATCTTCATTCCGACGTGCTCTGGGACCTCGGCTTCGCCATCGTCTCGGGTCAATATGCGCAGGGCTCCATCCTGCCTCCCGACACCGAACTGCTCGACCAGTTCCGCGTATCCCGCACGGTGCTACGCGAGGCGCTGAAAACGCTGGCGGCGAAGGGCCTGATCGAGGCGCGGGCGCGCATCGGTACCCGCGTCCTGCCGCGCAATCGCTGGAACCTCTTTGATGCTGACGTGCTCGCCTGGCATTTCGAACTGGGGCCGGAGGTCAGCTTCCTGCAAAGCCTGGCGGAAGTGCGCATCGGTATCGAGATCGAGGCCGCGGCGCTGGCGGCCGAGCGGCGCACCGAGGAACAGGCCAAGCTTCTCATGGCCGCCGTAGACCGCATGGCATCGGCGCGTACGCCGGAAGAGTTTGCCCGGCATGACCTCGAATTCCACAAGGCAGTCGCCGATGCTTCCGCCAATCCTTTCATGGCCTCCATCAGTGCCCTGGTGGAAATGGCGCTGACCGCGGCTTTTACCATTTCCTCGCCCGTCAATGAGCCCGAGGCCCTGACCCAGACGGTGGCTGTCCACCGGGCCATCGCCCAGGCCATTGTCGACAAGAGTTCGCAGGGTGCGCGCGAAGCCATGCGCATTGCCATCGCCGAAGGCTTTGCCCGTGCGGCCGGCCGAATGGAAAGCGTCGATCCCTAAAGCGAAATGGCGAGCTTTCCGGTCAGGGTACGGTGAAAGATCATCCCGCCCCCGGTGAGGGCCTGGGTCAACCGCTCGGCCGTGCGCCGCCGCGCCACTTCGATCACCGGCGCCGTCGCTTCCTCGATCCGCATGATGGTCGATGCCGAAACGCCCGACTGTTCAGCCAGCACGGGAATTGTCCAGCCGAGGAGATTGCGCGCCGCGCGCAGCAGGGGGCCGTTAAGCAGTTCTTCGCTTGCCGCGGCGTTCGCTTCGAGCCCGCCGCGTCCCGGCTCGACGAGCGTCGTCAGCCCGAGCCATTCGACTGTCTCTCCTGCCTCGTTGAGCACGGGCTGGCGCACGGTGCGCATGGGCACATATTGACCCGGCGCCCGCTCGACGCGCGCCTCGGTGACGCTGATTTCGGGGTGATCGAGGCCGGCCAGGACCTGCGCCCGGTCGTCCGGATGCACGGCTGAAAACCAGCTATCGAGGGTAAAAAGCGACGTATCGGGCAAATGGGCGTTCTCGGACTGCTTGACCCGTTCGATCACCCGCCCATTGGGTGAACTGAACCAGGCCAGGTCCACATCGAGCCGTTCGAGCACTGCCCGCAGGCGCTGGCGCATCAGCACCAGGTTCTTTTTCAGGCTTTCTTCCTCGGTGCGGTCAAGGACGCAGATGATCCAGCCAACCGGTTGGCGGACGTCGTCCACGATGCGCTCAAAGCGCATCTCAAGGCATCGCACCGTGCCATCCTCGCGCAGGATGCGGAGCCCCCGCTGCGTAGGCAGCGTGTCGCGCATCAGCATGTGAAAGCTTTCGACAAGGCTGGTGCGGTCGTCGGGATGCGTGCGGGCTTCGATGAACTCAATGCCGATCGGCTGGCCGACCTGATCGAGCGTCCCCGCCAGAACATGCAGGCCTTCGGATGGCCGAACTTTTCCGTCGGAGAAAGACAGCGTGAAAAAGCCGACGCCAGCCATAGTTTCGAGTGCCCGCAAAAGCTGGCGCGAAGTCGGCTGGTAGGATTTCGTCTGGCCAAGTTCTGGCACTGGAGGCACTGGTCCCTGCATCACCCGCCCCCCCGAGCGCAAGTTGAAGGTAAGACCGTTTAGGGCGTCAGGAGTAGACAAACCAAGTACCCAAGGTCAAGCGCCGAACGCTTTCGCCACGAGCCGACTTGACCCGGACCCCGGTTTGGCTCAAGACCCGAGGCAAAGCGAGGTTTTCCGATGGAAAAATTCACCACATTGACGGGTGTCGCAGCGCCGCTGCCGATCATTAATATCGACACCGACATGATTATCCCCAAGCAATATCTGAAAACCATCAAGCGGACCGGTCTCGGCACCGCCCTGTTTTCGGAAATGCGCTACAATGAAGATGGTTCGGAAAACCCCGAATTCGTCCTCAACAAGCCGGCTTACCGTCAGGCGAAGATCATCATTGCCGGTGACAATTTTGGTTGCGGCTCATCGCGCGAACACGCCCCCTGGGCGCTGGCCGATTTCGGCATCCGCTGCGTTGTCTCCACCAGCTTTGCCGACATTTTCTACAATAACTGCTTCAAGAACGGCATCCTGCCGCTCGTCGTCTCGGCCGAACAGCTCAAGCTCCTGCTCGACGATGCCGATCGCGGCTCGAACGCGACGCTAAGCATCGATCTCGAAGCCCAGACCATTCAGGGCCCGGATGGCGGCACGCTGCATTTCGATATCGATCCCTCGCGCAAGCAGATCCTGCTCGAAGGCCTCGACGATATCGCCGGCACGCTGAAGTCCGATCCCGCCATTTCGTCCTTCGAGGGCAAGATGGCGTCCGATCGTCCCTGGCTCTAGATTTTCATTTGGCCGTGTTTTCGAACCGGGAAAGTGGCGTCCACTTTTCCTGAAAACACTCTGAGGAACAAAAATGGTTCAGCGCGTCTCCACCGGTTCGCCCTTTGAAGTGACCTTTGGCTATTCCCGTGCCGTGCGCCACGAAGACACCGTCTACGTGTCCGGCACCACGGGCTACGACTATTCTGTCATGAAGATGCCCGAGAGCATTGGCGAGCAGGCCAAGAACGCCCTCGCCACCATCGACAAGGCGCTCAAGGAAGCCGGCTCTTCCATCGAAGACACGGTTCGCGTCGTCTACTACGTCGGCGATCGGTCCTATGTGGACGAAGTCGTCGCTGCCGTCGGCCCGGTCTTCAAGGACATTCGTCCGGCTGCGTCCATGCTCATCGTCGCGATGATCGAAGAAGGCATGAAGATCGAAATCGAAGTGACGGCTCGCATCGGCGCAGCCAAGAGCTGATCCCTTTACGGCCGAGAATGCAAAACAGCGCTCTCATCGGGAGCGCTGTTTTTTTGTGCCTTTGCCCATGGGCAAAAGCCTTAGCGGGTGGAGACCATCAGATGGGCCGGGCGCGGCAGCGGCACGGGTGCCACGACGGCAGGCTTGCTGCCGAGCGACAGGCCGGGATTAAGCACCATCGGCGTTGGGAAAATCTTGTCGCATTCGTTCATGCCGGTATTGGCGCAGCTCTGGGCATGGTTGCCCTTGTTGCAGGCGGCAATCACGCGGTCGTAACATTCGGGCAGCGACTGCACCCCGGCAAAGGCCTGGACCACGCCCACGGTGGTAATGGCGGCAAAGGCAGTCAGACGGATCAGTTTCAGCATTGGTCTTCTCCTCGGTTCGCCGGCCCCTCGCCGGCTGCGATGGCCGGTCTTTTGCCCGCCCGGCCTTGAATGCCCACTGATCCGCGCATTCACTTTCCGTTAACCGCCCCGAGGACGACGGCGCCCGCCTAGACTATTCCGGTACGGCGGGCAGACAGACCCGACATATGGCATCGATATGCCGATGGTCGGTGCCGCAACATCCACCGATCACCCTTATATTGGGCAGAAGGGGCAAGAGACGCTGATAGCGCTGCGCCAGGTCTGCCAATCCCCGATATCGAGTTCGGGGCTTTCATCGAGTTCGGCGTGGCTCTTCATTGAGGCATTGACCCTGAGGCCGCCGATCCGGTCCACCCAGGCGCCGGCATGCCGGATGGTGCTGGCAAAATGGATCGGGTGCACGCAATTGATCATGTAATAGGCCGGATAGGCGCTTGTGGCGTCCTCGACGGCCGTGATGGCCTCGCCCAGCGGTTTGCCACCGGGCAGGTGCCCATCTGTTTCGAGCGTAAAGGAAATCACGCAGGGCAGGCCGGCCTCTTGGGCAAGCCGCGCTACGCCAATCGCCTCGGGCACATTGGTGAGCGTGAGGATTGTCACCATGTCCGCCTTCGCCTCGGCAAAGGCCGCAACCTGCGGGGCATGATAGTCGAGCGCTTCTGCAACGCTCATCACGCCATCATATTGCCAGGCGTCCCGCCGCGGCCCCATGGCGCCGCTGACGAGGGTCGGAACGCCGGCCAGTCCGAATTCTTTGGCGATGTCCCTATAAAGCTCGACCGCCCCGATATTGGTTCTGCGAAGTCTGTCCGCATCATAGCCAACCAGCGCCCCCCAGTCCGGATTGGCCCGCCAGGTATTGGTGTCGAACACGAAGCCGTGCGATATCGAGATAGGGGGCATAGTAGGCCCGCAGGGCCTCGGGACCGCCTTCGCGATCCAACAGTTCGAAAACCGTGAAGTAGGGAAAATCGAACCCCTCATTAAAGATGAGGTGGGTTTCGATGCCGCCATCGGCGACAAACATCCTGCCTTGCTGCTGCGGCAGTAGAGGTACTGAACCGGACATGGAGAACTCCCCTTGCGGTCACCTCTTCCGCAAGCGGCCCATCAACGCGCCGCCGGGAACCGAGGCTTGCCTAGTGCTCACCGTATGAGACTAGCAGAGGCAGAGAGATGACGCTTCAAAACTCTGAAAACTGCGGCCTGACGATTCCGCGCGGACGATCCTTGCGCAAACTCCCCAAAACCAGCTATGTCGGCACCAATTCAAGGTGTACCCACCAGTACGGCGAGGAGTTTTTCCCAAATGGCCACCCATTCCCTCTTTCTTCTGCCCGGCGACGGCATCGGCACTGAAATCATGGTCGAGGTCGAAAAGATCATCGCCTATACCAATGCTGAAGGCCTGACCGACTTCTCGCTCGACCGCGGCCTTGCCGGCGGCGCGGCCTATGACGCGCACCAGGTTGCCATCACCGATGAAGACGTCGCCAAGGCCAAAGCGGCCGACGCCGTGATTTTTGGCGCCGTGGGTGGTCCCAAGTGGGACAACGTTGCCTATGAGCACCGTCCGGAAGCCGCGCTCCTGCGCCTCCGCAAGGAACTGGCCGTGTTCGCCAATCTGCGCCCCGCCATCTGCTATCCGGCGCTTGCCGAAGCCTCCTCGCTCAAGAAAGAGCTGGTTGAAGGCCTCGATATCCTCATCGTCCGCGAACTGACCGGCGGCGTCTATTTCGGGGAACCCAAGACTATTACCGACCTCGGCAATGGCCAGAAGCGCGCTATCGACACCCAGGTCTACGAAACTTACGAAATCGACCGCATTGCCCGCGTCGCCTTCGACCTCGCCCGCACCCGCAACAACAAGGTGCACTCGGCCGACAAGAAGAACGTGATGAAGTCGGGCGTGCTCTGGGACGAAGTGGTCAAGGGCGTCGCCAAGGACTATTCGGACGTGGAACTGCACCATATCCTCGCCGACAACGCCGCGATGCAGCTGGTCCGCACGCCCAAACAGTTCGACGTGATGGTCACCGACAATCTCTTTGGTGACATTCTCTCCGACGTCGCAGCCATGCTGACCGGTTCGCTCGGCATGCTGCCCTCCGCCTCGCTCGGCGCGCCCGATGCCGCCACCGGTAAGCGCAAGGCCTTCTACGAGCCCGTCCACGGCTCTGCCCCGGACATCGCCGGCAAGGGCATTGCCAACCCGATCGCCATGATCGCCTCGCTCGCCATGGCGCTGCGCTATTCGTTCAACCAGATCGAACTGGCGACAAAGATCGAGAACGCCATCTCGGCCGTGCTCAGCGATGGCCTGCGCACCGGCGACATCGCGCAGGACAATCGCAAGACTGTTGGAACGGAAGAAATGGGCGCAGCGATTTTGGCCAAGCTCAAGGCTTGACCCCGTCCCGAAGGGCAAATCGCTCCGGTGGAGCGATTTGAGGGAGGCGAGGCCATGAGCGCTATGCGCGAATGGCGGGCCATTCAGCGCTTGGGCCGGGAGAAAATATTCACCACGGCCCCATCGGGATCGCGCAGCAGCATCGAGACATTGCCCCAGGGCATCGTTGTCGGCTGCTGCACGACTGCGCCGAGTTCGGTCGCAGCCATCTGAATCCGGACCGCCTCAACGTCGTCCACTTCAAGTTCAATCATTGAAGACCGGTTTGAGCCGGGTATGATTGCGCCAGCATTGACCTTGTCGATGATCTCCGTGCTGGAAATGGCCAACGTGCAGCCTTCCAGCCGAATCTCGGAAAAGCCAGGCGCCAGGTCGGTCGGGGCAATACCCGTCAGCTTTGAATAGAACGCCTTCAGGGTGTCGACATCGTTGGTGACGACACGAACGGAAGCAAATCGCATGGTAATTTCCTTAGGAATTGGAGAGGCCAAGCGGTAGGCGTCGGTGCTGCCAGAACCTGACAGGATAAAAACAAGCCCCGGTCGCGAGACCGGGGCTTTGCAGTCCAGAGACCAGAAGGTCCCGAAAATTACTCTGCAGCGCCTTCGGCTGATGCAGCGGCCTTGGCGGCCTTTTCTTCAGCGCGTTCCTTGGCCTTTTCGCCCGGCAGACCCTTGTTCGGGTTGTTGCGGGCCTCGCGCTTTACGAGGCCGGCAGCGTCGAGGAAACGCAGCACGCGGTCGGTCGGCTGTGCGCCGTGCGAGAGCCAGTGCTTGGCGCGCTCGGTGTCGAGAACGACGCGGTTTTCAGCGGTCTTTTCGAGCAGCGGGTTGAAGGTGCCCAGCTTTTCGATGAAGCGGCCATCACGCGGCGAACGGGCGTCGGCAACGACGATCTGGTAGAAAGGACGCTTCTTGGTGCCACCACGGGCGAGACGGATCTTGAGGGACATTTTTTGTTCCTAGGTTGATGTTTTAAGTTCGGGTTATTTCTTCTTGCCCAGGCCCGGAAGGCCAGGGAAACGGGGAGCGCCGCCAAGGCCGGGAAGCCCGGTACCGGCAGCTTTCAGCAACTTGTTGACGTCGGTCGGCAGCTTGTCGGTCATCGGCAGATCGGCCGAGGGCAGGCCCTTCAATTGCTCGGGATTGATGCCGGCCTGGCGGGCCATCTGCTCGAGCTGCTTGGGGTCCATCTTGGAGAGATCGGGCATGCCACCAAGCATGCCGCCCATCTTGCCGCCGAACATGCCACCGAGGGCACCCATGCCGCCCTTGGAAACCTTCTTCATCATGTCCGCCATCTGGCGGTGTTGCTTCGAAAGCTTGTTGATTTCCGAAACTTCGACGCCGGCACCGGCAGCGATACGCTTGCGGCGCGAGGCATTGAGCAGGTCGGGATTGGACCGCTCTTTCTTGGTCATGGAATTGATGATGGCGATCTGACGGTCAAAGACTTTTTCGTCGATATTGGCGCCGGCCATGGCTTTTTTCATCTGGCCTGCGCCAGGGAGCATGCCCATCAGGCCGCCCATGCCGCCCATCTTCTTCATCTGCTGCAGCTGAGCGCGCAGATCGTCGAGGTCGAACGAGCCCTTCTTGAGCTTGGCCGCCATCTTCTGGGCGTCTTCGGCGGTGACGTGTTCGGCCGCCTTTTCGACGAGCGAAACGATATCGCCCATGCCGAGGATGCGGTCGGCGATGCGCGAGGGATGGAAATCCTCGAGCGCATCCATCTTTTCGCCGACGCCGATCAGCTTGATCGGCTTGCCGGTGGCCGCGCGCATGGAGAGAGCGGCGCCGCCGCGACCATCGCCATCGACGCGGGTCATGACGATGCCGGTCACATCAAGACGGGTATCGAAGCTGCGCGCGACGTTGATTGCGTCCTGGCCGGTCAGAGCGTCGACGACGAGCAGGATTTCATGCGGCTTGGCGATTTCCTTGATGGAAACCGTTTCGACCATCAGCTCTTCGTCGATATGGGTACGACCCGCCGTATCGAGAATAAGAACGTCATAGCCACCGAGACGGCCTTCACGCTCGGCGCGGCGAGCGATCTCGACCGGAGTTTCGCTGGCAACGATCGGCAGCGTATCGACGCCGACCTGCTCGCCGAGCACGCGTAGCTGCTCCATGGCGGCCGGGCGGCGGGTATCGAGGGAGGCGAGGAGAACCTTCTTCTTCTGGCGGTCCTTGAGGCGCTTGGCGATCTTGGCCGTGGTCGTCGTCTTACCAGAACCCTGGAGACCGACCATGAGCAGGGTGACAGGCGCCGGCGCATTGAGATCAATGGTGACGGCATCGGAGCCAAGAACGGCGACCAGTTCGTCATTGACGATCTTGACGACCTGCTGGCCCGGGGTCACCGAGCGGGTGACTTCGGCGCCGACAGCGCGCTCGCGGACCTGTTCGACAAAGGCGCGGACAACTTCGAGCGAGACGTCGGCCTCGATCAGCGCCCGGCGGATTTCGCGCATGGCCGCATCGACATCGGCAGCGTTCAGCGCGCCGCGTCCACGAAGACCATCGAAAATTTTGCCAAGCCGGTCGCTTAAGCTCTCAAACATCTTTTTTCCTTGTCTCTTCGGGCTATCCGACGAGATATGGGGAACATCGCGGCAAACGCAAAACCCACCCGCGGGCGCAACGCGCTGGCGGATGTTGGCCTCCGGGATCGTAAAACCCTTTTGGGGGTCCCGGTCGGCTGGTCAGGAGCAAAAGCCTGATGAACAGGGGGCGTTTATGACAGATAGCTTACTGAGTCAAGGAAAGAGCGGGCTGGAGGCGATGATCGGCACCGAGGATGTGATCGATACACTGCGCACCCGGTCGGACGCTCGGCTGGTGGGCATCGACGGGCTGCCAGTGTCCGGCAAATCGACACTGGCCGATCGGCTGGTCGAGGAGTTCGGTGCCGCGGTCATCTATCTCGATGATTTCGTGCTGCCGCAGGACGAGTGGCCAGAGCCGATCAAGCCGGGTTTTCCGTTTCCCTATATCCGGCACGAAGCGTTTTTCGATGCTGTCGAGACCTTGGTAACGACGGGCGCGTGCCGCTATCAGCTCTACGACTGGGAACGCGGCGCCTTGGGGGCGTGGAAAGAGGTTCACCTCGGCGAAAAGCGCGTCATTGTCGAAGGTGTTTCGGCGCTCGCGGGGCGATTGGCTCCGCTCTACGATCTCAGGATCTGGGTCGAGAGCGACGCAGAGACTACGCTTGCCGCATCACTGGAACGTGGTGTGGGCGGCTGGGAGAGCCAGTGGCGCGAGTTGTTTATGCCGAGCGTCGAGATTTACATGCAAACACATGCAAAGGACCTCGCTGACGTCATTGTGGCTGGCCGAGGTGCGCAGAAACTAACGTGACGCCAGCTTCGCCGGCTCTGATGTCGACGGCAAAACCGGCAGCCTCAAGTCTCGACTGAGAGAGTTTTGCGAAACTGTCCGCCTTGCCCGATTTGGGCGGCGCTTCGAAGGTCAGAACAATCCGGCCGCCGCGTTTGAGCAGCCCCTTGAGGAGCGGCGTCCAACGTTCGCCAAGGCGGAGGTTGAGGTCGACATTGACCGCAAAGATGGCGTCGAATTTCTCGCCGGCCCAATCCACGTCTTCCAGTGCCTGGGCAATGGTCCGCAACCGATCTCCAGCATCGGGCGAGCCGCTTTGCACAGTGGCGATCATCTTCTCGGATCGATCGAGCGCCGTGATCCTGCCGGTGGTCAGGTGCTGGAGCACGAGGCGCACGGCGATGCCATGGCCACAGCCGATTTCAAGCACCTGTTCGTCGCCCAAAAGCGCCAGTGCCTCGACGGCCAATCTATGACGTGCAGCAATGCTCATGGCACCCTCCGCGCCCCGGCACTGGCAATTCTGCGCCCGATCCGCCATATAGGCAGCACAGAGGCGCAGAGCGCCAGAACATGCAGGCATTGATAGGCGACGGCTTTGAGCAACGCACCCTTTCTCAAGATGAACGGGCTGGGCAACCAGATCATCGTGGCCGACATGCGCGGCCGTCGGGATCGCGTCACGCCTGAAGCGGCCATTGCGATCAACGCGCGGGCCGAAACCAAGTTCGACCAGATCATGGCCATCCATGATTCCCGCATGCCCGGCACGGCCAACTATATCGAGATCATCAATTCCGATGGCTCGCGCGCCCAGGCCTGCGGCAATGGCATGCGCTGCGTGGTGCAGACGCTGAGCGTCGAGCAGGGCCGCCAGCGCTTCACCTTTGAAACCGTGGCCGGCATTCTCTTTGGTGAAGAGGCCGAAGACGGGCTGATCACCATCGACATGGGCACGCCCAAGTTCGCCTGGTACGACATTCCTCTGGCGGAAGAGTTCGCCGATACCCGCAAGATCGAGCTGCAGATCGGGCCCATCGATGCGCCGGTGCTGCATTCGCCTTCGGTGATGTCCATCGGCAATCCGCACGCCACGTTTTGGGTCAAGGACGACGTTTGGTCCTATGCCCTCGACCGGTTTGGGCCGATGCTCGAAAACCATCCAATCTTCCCTGAGCGCGCCAATATCGGCATCGCCCAGGTCACTGCACCCGACAAGATCATTTTGCGGGTCTGGGAGCGCGGCGCCGGGATTACCGAGGCCTGCGGCACCGCTGCCTGCGCGGCTGTCGTCAACGGCGCCCGTACGCGCCGTACCGAACGCAAGGCGACTGTCACCCTGCCGGGCGGCGACCTCGTGGTTGAATGGCAGCCCGACGACCATGTCACCCTGACTGGCCCGGCCGAATTCGAATGGCGCGGCGAGTTTGATCCGGCAACCGGCGCCTGGACGCGCAGCGAGGCGGCCTGATGGCGGTTCGCACGCTGACATTCGGCTGCCGTCTTAATGCCTATGAAGGCGAAGTGATGAAGGCCGAGGCCGAAAAGGCCGGGCTTGAGGACGCCATCATCATCAATACCTGCGCCGTAACGCAGGAAGCCGTCAGCCAGGCGCGAAAGGCCGTACGCAAGGCGCGGCGCGAAAACCCGCAAAGCCGCATCATCGTCACCGGTTGCGCCGCCCAGACTGAGGCGCGCTCTTTCGGCGACATGGCAGAGGTCGACTTGGTCATCGGCAATGCCGACAAGCTTAAGGCTGAGAGCTACAAGCCGATGACCTTCGGCGTGCCGCTCAATGACAAGGTGCAGGTCAACGACATCATGAGCGTGCGGGAAACCGCGGGCCATCTCATCGAAGGCATGGACGCCCATACGCGCGCTTTCGTGCAGGTGCAAAATGGCTGCGACCATCGCTGCACTTTTTGCATCATTCCATTCGGCCGTGGCCCATCGCGATCGGTGCCGATGGGGCTGGTCGTCGAGCAGATCAAGAAGCTGGTCGCCAATGGCTATCAGGAAATCGTGCTCACCGGCGTCGACATTACCTCCTATGGCCCCGACCTGCCCGGCGCGCCGACGCTGGGGCTGCTTACCCAGGCGATCCTGAAGCATGTGCCGGATCTGCCGCGGCTGCGCATCTCCTCGATCGACTCGATTGAGGCCGACGAGGCGCTTTACGAGGCGGTGTCCGATTCGCGGCTGATGCCGCATCTGCATCTGTCGCTGCAGTCGGGCGACGATCTCATCCTCAAGCGCATGAAGCGCCGGCATCTGCGCGACGATGCGCTGGCCGTGATCGCAAAGCTGCGCGCCATCAGGCCGAACATGGTTTTCGGCGCCGATATCATTGCCGGCTTTCCGACCGAGACCGACGAGATGTTCGAAAACACACTGCGGTTCATCGGCGAAGCGGGGATCACCTATATCCATGCCTTCCCCTATTCGCCGCGCCCCGGCACGCCGGCCATCCGCATGCCACAAGTGAGCAAGGCAATTGCCCGCGAACGCGCCGGCCTTTTGCGCGTTGAAGGCGAAAAGCAATTTGCGGCGCTATGCGATACGCGCCTTGGGCGTATCGAAACTGTGCTGATGGAGCGCGGTGGTCTTGGCCGCACCGAACAATTCGTGCCGGTGAGCGTTGCCGGTATGGAGCCGGGGAGCCTCGCTTCGATAAGGGTTACCGGGCGCGGTCCCGAGGGGCTGGTTGGCGAAAAACTGCTGGCGGCGGCATAGGCGTGCGTGACCAGCCATCACTGCCTTCCCGCAAAAGCGGAAATCTCTGTTCCGCTCGTGCATCAGCCGAGATTCCCGCTTCCGCGGGAATGACACCGTGGGTTAGGACAGGCCGAAGGTAAGGACGACTATGACCGATAAGAAGCCCGGCTTTTTCCAGAAACTTTTCGGCGGCACTCAGCCTGCGCCGGTGCCACCCGCTCCGCCTGAAACGCAGCCGCAGCCCTCGGCTCCCGTTCCGGAGCCAGTCGCCCCGACGCCAGAACCTGTTCCCGAGCCGGTAAACCTGCCTGAACCCGCCGATGTTCCGCCCCCACCGGGGCCACCGGAAACAACGCCGGACTTCATCGAGGCGGTAGAAGACCAGTTCATCAGTCCGCCGGCCGCCGCGCCTGTGCCGGCGCAGCGCCAGAGCTGGTTCTCGCGCCTCACCTCGGGCCTGAAACGTTCGTCGGATAATCTCACCAGTTCGATCACCTCGGTCTTTACCAAGCGCAAGCTCGATGCGGCGACGCTGGATGAACTCGAGGATGTGCTCATCCAGGCCGATCTCGGTCTTGAGACCGCCATGGCCATCACCGAGACGCTGCGGCGCGATCGCTTTGATCGCGAAGTGTCCGACAGCGATGTGCGGGCTGTGCTGGCCAGCGAAGTCGAGAAGGTCCTCGGCCCCGTCGCCAGGCCGCTGGCGATCGACACCACCCACAAGCCGTTCATCATTCTGATGATCGGGGTCAATGGTTCGGGCAAGACCACGACCATTGGCAAGCTGGCGCAAAAGTTCGCAGGCGAAGGAAAGTCCGTCATGCTTGCCGCCGGCGACACGTTCCGTGCCGCTGCCATCGAGCAGCTACAGGTCTGGGGCCAGCGCACCGGCGCGCCAGTGATCTCAAAGCCGGCCGGCTCTGACGCGTCGGGTCTCGCCTTCGACGCGGTCACACAGGCCAAAGCCGAGGGGCGCGATGTGCTCATCATCGACACGGCCGGTCGCCTGCAGAACCGCGACGAGCTGATGGACGAGCTTGAAAAGGTCATTCGCGTCATCAAGAAGGTCGAGCCATCGGCGCCGCATGCAACGCTTCTTACCCTCGACGCGACCACCGGCCAGAATGCTCTCAAACAAGTCGAGATTTTTGGAAAGCGCGCCGGGGTAACCGGGCTTGTCATGACCAAGCTCGACGGCACCGCCCGGGGCGGTATTCTCGTTGCCATCGCCAAGAAGTTTGGCCTGCCCGTGCATTTCATCGGTGTCGGCGAGGGCGTCGAAGACCTCGAGCCGTTTGAAGCTAAGGATTTTGCTCGCGCCATTGCCGGCGAAGAGTAGAAGACTTGGACAAAATCTAACCACTCTTACTGGCTATTCGGCTTGCATCGGGTGGCTCATGCCATCACATTGGCCGGATACGCCATGGAACCTTCAATGACTGATAAAGCCGAAGCAGACGTCAATTGGGACGAACTGCGCCCGCAGATCACAAAACTGGCGCTGGAACTGGGACCACTGGTGGTGTTCTTCATCGCCAATGCGCGCGCCGACATATTTGTCGCGACCGCCTGGTTCATGGGCGCCATGGTGGTGTCGCTGCTGCTGTCCTGGCTGATACTGAAAAAAGTCGCCGTCATGCCGCTGGTTACCGGCGTTGTGGTGGTGGTTTTCGGCGGCCTGACGCTCTGGCTGCAGGACGACACCTTCATCAAGATCAAGCCCACCATCACCAATGTGCTGTTTGGCTCGGTGCTGCTCGGCGGCCTGCTCTTTGGCCAGTCGCTGCTCAAATATGTCTTTGGCGAAGTCTATAAGCTCCGGCCCGAGGGCTGGTGGCGGTTGACGCTGAATTGGGGCATTTTCTTCTTCGTGCTCGCCGTGATCAACGAAGTGCTGTGGCGGAATTTTTCGACCGAAGTCTGGATTTCCTTCAAGGTCTGGGGCGTGATGCCGCTGACGGTGCTGTTCTCGATGAGCCAGCTGCCGCTTCTAAGTAAGTATGCGCCGCCCAACGAGCCGCCTTCGCCGCCCAATATTGTGGTCGAGAGCTGAACGAAATAACCCCCGCGATAGCGGGGGTTTTGTTTTGGGTCAGGCAGCGACAGCCGCAGCAACTGGCCCAAAAAGGCCGATGACCACGCCCTGGATAACCAGCACGCCCAGCACATGGGCGCTGTCGATGATGGTCAGCGACCACTTCATGGCTTCATAGCGGTGGTTCATTATCATCACCGTTAGCACGAAGCCGAACCAGCAGAGAAAGCCTGTGAGTGCGCCCGCGCCGATATCCACCGTGCCCATAAGGGCCGGGGTGAAGAGCGCGATGAAATAGGCCATGATGAACTCAACGGCGACCGACCAGATGAACGGCGTGTAGCCTGGATCAAGCTGGTCCCTGGTCTTGCCGAGCGCAGCCATCCACTGCTTGGAAAGGCTCATGTACCAGACGGCGCCAAAGGCGAAGCTGGCGACGGTGGCCAGCACGACGGCCAGCCAATTGACGGCAAGAAATGACATGGAATTCCCCCGAAAGCGCAGCATGCGCTATCGGAGCCTATGCCTTTTCAGGCCCCACCCACAATGTCATTCCCGCGAAAGCGGCCGAGTCCTATTCGTCGGCGCAGGCTTCGATTTCTTCCATGTCGTCGTCGGAAAACCCAAAATGGTGGCCGAGTTCGTGGATCAGCACATGGGTGACGACTTCGCCGAGCGTGTTGTCGTCATTCTCGGCCCAATAGTCGAGAATGGCGCGGCGATAGAGGAAGACCGTATTGGGCAGCTGCCCGGTCTGGGGCACGGCGCCGTCTTCAGTGAGCCCGATGCCGGTGAAAAGGCCCATCAGCTCGAAGGGGCTTTCCATTTTGAAGTGTTCGAGAATGTCGTCTTCGGCAAATTCAGCTACCGAACAGGTGACATCGGCCGCGAGCGACTTGAACGGTTCGGGGAGGTTGGCGAGCGCGTGGCTCGCCAAGGCCTCGAAGTCATCGAGGGTCGGAGCATAAAGCCCCGACCAACCGGTGCCTTTTACTTCCACTCGCGAATATCGACGAAGTGGCCGGCAATGGCGGCGGCAGCGGCCATGGCGGGAGAAACGAGGTGCGTGCGGCCCTTAAAGCCCTGGCGACCTTCAAAGTTGCGGTTCGAGGTCGAGGCGCAGCGTTCTTCGGGTTTGAGCTTGTCCGGGTTCATGGCGAGGCACATGGAGCAACCCGGCTCGCGCCATTCAAAGCCGGCATTCTTGAAGATCACGTCGAGGCCTTCGGCCTCGGCCTGCAGCTTCACAAGCCCCGACCCGGGCACGATCATGGCGTTCACGCTGCCAGCGACCCGCTTGCCTTCCACCACCTTGGCGACTTCGCGCAGATCCTCAATACGGCCATTGGTGCAGGAGCCGACAAAGACGCGATCGATCTTGATATCGGTAATCGGCGTGCCGGGCTTGAGGCCCATATAGTCGAGCGCGCGCCACTTTGAGGCACGCTTGTTCTCGTCGGTGATTTCATCGGGGTTGGGCAC
>NZ_JBEVLL010000150.1:0-6724 GCF_040509215.1 Devosia sp. | reverse complement strand
ACGAGCCGATCGAAGAAGTCATCATCGACGTCGATGACGAATTCACCGGCGCCGTCGTGCAGAAGCTGACCGAGCGCAAGGGCGAACTGACCGACATGCGTCCGTCCGGCGTTGGCCGTACCCGCATCCAGCTGCTGGTTCCGACCCGCTCGCTGATCGGCTACCAGCCTGAACTGCTCTCGGACACCCGTGGCACGGCCATCTTCAACCGCCTGTTCCACTCCTTCGTGCCGTACAAGGGCGAACTGCCTGGCCGTCGCACTGGCGTCCTGATCTCGAACGGCACCGGCCAGTCCGTCGCCTTCGCGCTCTGGAACCTTGAAGACCGCGGCCCGATCATGATCGACGCCGGCGTCGACATCTATGAAGGCATGATCGTGGGCGAGCACTCCCGCGAGAACGACCTTGAAGTCAACGCGCTCAAGGGCAAGCAGCTCACCAATATCCGCACGACCTCCAAGGACGAAGCGGTGCGCCTGACGACCCCGAAGAAGCTGACCCTCGAACAGTCGCTCGGCTATATCGCCGAAGACGAATATGTCGAAGTGACGCCCAAATCGATCCGCCTGCGCAAGATCTGGCTCGATCCGAATGATCGCAAGCGCATGAGCCGCGCCGCCAAGTCGGCCTGATAAAACAAAAAGGGGCCCCACGGAAACGTCGGGGCCCTTTTTTTGCCCTTCACTTGTCTACCCGACCCATCAACAAGGAGACTGCCGCATGACCGACTGGATTATCCAGACCATTTCCGAACTCGGATATCTGGGGATTTTCCTCGTCATGCTGGCTGAATCGATCTTTCCGCCCATACCCTCGGAACTGATCATTCCCTTTGCCGGATTTGCCGCCGCCAATGGCGATCTCAACCTGTTAGGCGTGCTCGCCGCTGCCACGGTGGGCGCCGTCGTCGGCATGCTGCCCTGGTATTTTGCCGGGCGTCTCTTCGGACTGACGCGCGTGCGTTATCTCGCCGATCGCTTTGGCCGCGTCATGGCCTTCAATGCCGACGAGATCGACATGGCCGTCGGCTGGTTCCGCCGCTTCGGCCCGGTCATCGTGCTTTTCGGCCGACTGATCCCCTTGATCCGCACGCTGATTTCCATTCCCGCGGGCCTCTCGCGCATGAGCCTGCCGGTCTTCCTTCTGGCCTCGACCACCGGCGCCTTGATCTGGAACACCTTCCTCACGCTTGCCGGCTATATCCTGCATGAGCATTACGAGATGATCGAGGTCGTGCTCGATCCCCTGAGCTATATTGTCCTCGGCCTCGTCGTCCTGCTTTACCTGATCAAGGTCGCCACCTGGAAGCCGAGCCAGCAGCCGTCCTGAGCTTTCGGCAGATTTGCCTCGCATTTTGCAACGCGCTTCGCATTTTGCGAGGCGCCGCTAGGGCAAAAAGCCCAATCGTAACAGGTGCTTAATCTTTGCCCCCGGTTTTGCTAGGACACGTACTTGGCACGCTTCATGCAATGGAGGTCCTGTCCGGACCCTTGTACTGCATACCGGATGTCAGTCATTTGGGCCCCGTATCGCTTGCCCGGTGCGGGGCTCCGGCTTTTCTGGAGATCTTGTTGGTCGCGCTTCCGAGAGGGAAAACCGGTCGCCACTTTTCCTCGAAGCGCTCCGGTCTTGTGGCCTTGCCACTAACCCACTAGATAACTCAGAACTTTTCTCGCGGAGACGCCCATGCGCGCCGTTCTCGACATCATCCTCATCCTGCTCCAGCTTTATTGGTGGGTCCTGCTCATCATGATCATCATGAGCTGGCTGATCTCGTTCAACGTGATCAACACCCGCAACCAGTTCGTCGAAGCGGTCTGGCGCGTGCTCAATCAGTTGACCGAACCGGTGCTGCGACCCCTGAGGCGCGTGCTGCCCAATTTTTCGGGCCTCGACCTCTCCCCGCTGGTTGCCTTCCTGATCATCTTCTTCCTGCAGTCGATCATCGGCTACTACATCTATCCCGCCGTCATACGTGCCGGCATCTAGCTTCTTCCGCCCGACGCCGGAGGGATTCCTGCTATCTCTCCGCGTCACACCCAATGCGGGTCGCGATGCCATCGATGGTGTCGAGACCCGCGATGACGGTTCCACCGTCATGCGCCTTCGCGTCAGTGCCGTTCCCGACAAGGGCAAGGCCAATGCCGCGGTCACGGCGCTCCTCTCCAAAACGCTCGGCATTCCCAAATCATCGGTGATCCTCGTCAGCGGCGAAACCGCGCGGTTCAAGACCGTGCTGATCGCCGACCCGTCCGACGCCATGGTTGAGCGCCTCGCTGCTCTCGCCTGAGCCCTTGCGACAAACCGTCACACTTTCCAATTGCTTAAGCGAACAATCCCGGTAATCTTCCTCTTGGGAGGAGGTCCGCCGGAGGGCGGTTGCGGACCGGACAGGGGGCAAGTCGCACCCAAAAGGAGCTGGCCACGACCGGGGCGGGCCTCGAATCTTTTCATTCGAGGAACGGTTTTCATGGATCTGGCACTTTGGCTGATCGTCGCCTGCGGCGGTTTGGCTGTTGTTTATGGCATCGTCACCACGCAGGGCCTGTTAAAGGCTGACGCTGGTTCTGCCCGTATGCAGGAAATTTCCGCCGCCGTGCGCGAAGGCGCTTCGGCCTATCTCAAACGCCAATATACCACCATTGCCATTGTCGGCGTGGTCATCCTCATTGCCGCCTGGCTGCTGCTGGGACCGCACGCGGCTATCGGCTTCCTCATCGGCGCCGTCCTCTCGGGCGCAGCCGGCTTTATCGGCATGAACGTGTCGGTGCGCGCCAATGTGCGCGTCGCCCAGGCGGCCATTTCATCGCTCGCCAAAGGGCTCGACCTCGCCTTCAAGTCCGGCGCCGTCACCGGCATGCTGGTCGCGGGCCTCGGCCTTCTCGGCGTCACCCTTTATTTCATCATCCTCACCGGCATGGGCAATGCACCCACGAGCCGCGTCGTCATCGACTCGCTCGTCGCCCTTTCCTTCGGCGCTTCGTTGATCTCCATCTTCGCCCGTCTCGGCGGCGGCATCTTTACCAAGGGCGCTGACGTTGGCGGCGATATGGTGGGCAAGGTCGAAGCCGGCATTCCCGAAGACGATCCGCGCAACCCCGCCACCATCGCCGACAATGTGGGCGATAACGTTGGCGATTGCGCCGGCATGGCCGCCGACCTTTTCGAAACCTATGTGGTGACCATCGTTGCCACCATGGTGCTGGCGGCGATCATCCTGCCCGAAGCGCTGAAGCTCACCGGCATGGTGCTGCCCCTCGCCATTGGCGGGGCCTGCGTCATCACATCCATCATCGGCACCTATTTCGTCAAACTCGGCAGTGACAACAACATCATGGGCGCGCTCTACAAGGGCGTCATCGCCTCGGGCGTGCTGTCGCTCATCGCCCTCTTGCCGGTGCTCTGGCTGCTCTTTGGCGACATGAACCTCGCCATCGAAACCACGGACAAGACCTTTACGCCCTGGCACCTCTTCTGGTGCGGTGTCACCGGCCTCGTCATCACCGGGCTGATCATCGTCATCACCGAATACTATACCGGCACCAATCGCCGCCCGGTCAATTCCATCGCCGAAGCCTCGGTCACCGGCCACGGCACCAACGTCATCCAGGGCCTTGCCGTGTCGCTGGAATCGACCGCCCTGCCGGCTCTGGTCATCATTGCCGGCATCATCGTCACCTATTCGCTGGCCGGCCTCTTCGGCATTGCCTTTGCCGTCGCCACCATGCTGGCTCTCGCCGGTATCATCGTGGCGCTCGACGCCTTTGGCCCGGTCACCGACAATGCCGGCGGCATTGCCGAAATGGCGGGCCTCGACAAGGAAGTGCGCCACAATACCGACGCGCTCGATGCGGTGGGCAATACCACCAAGGCCGTAACCAAGGGCTATGCCATCGGTTCGGCCGGCCTCGGGGCCCTGGTGCTCTTTGCCGCCTATACGCAGGACCTGATCTACTTCTCGTCCCTGCCTGATGCGCCCGCCATCTTTGCCGGCATGGGCACGCTCACCTTCTCGCTGGCCGATCCCTACGTCGTCGTCGGCCTCCTCTTCGGCGGTCTGCTTCCATTCCTCTTCGGCGGCATGTCCATGACCGCCGTTGGCCGCGCCGCCCAGTCGGTCGTGGTGGAAGTGCGCCGCCAGTTCAAGGAAAAGCCGGGCATCATGCTTGGCACCGACAAGCCGGACTATGGCCGCGCCGTCGACATGCTTACAAAAGCCGCGATCAAGGAAATGATTGTTCCTTCCTTGCTGCCAGTCCTCAGCCCTATCCTGGTCTTCTTCCTCATCAACTGGATCGCCGGCCCCGCCGCCGGCTTCTCCGCCCTCGGCGCCATGCTGATGGGTGTCATCGTCACCGGCCTCTTCGTCGCCATCTCCATGACCGCCGGCGGCGGCGCCTGGGACAATGCCAAGAAGAGTTTTGAGGACGGTTTTACCGACAGCCACGGCGTCAAACACTACAAGGGTTCAGACGCCCACAAGGCCTCCGTCACCGGCGACACCGTCGGCGACCCCTACAAGGACACGGCCGGCCCGGCCGTCAATCCGATGATCAAGATCACCAATATCGTGGCACTGCTGCTGCTGGCTGTGCTGGCGCATATGGGTGGCTAACAGACGCAGCCTGCACTGAACTGAAGAAGAAGGCCCGGGAGCAATCCCGGGCCTTTTCGATGGTTTGGGGGATCTGACCAAAGAACTTATCCCCGCCCCCTCCAGTCCGTCATAAAATCAAAAAATTCCCCGCACGGGACGGAGTCGAGACGGACGGCTGCGGGGATGCTGAGCGCACGGGACCGTTCCCGTGTGGGTTCGGGGGCTGGCCGCATGCGACGAGCGATCAAGTGCCGCTAAAAGTCTTGTCCAAAAAATCAGCGCCCCGAGGCGGTCTCGTCTCACTAAACAAAATACTCAGGGGCGAAAGCGCCTCGGGGTCCGTTCCACTTGCAAGAACCTGACGCGGAAACGCGGTCAGGACAAAGTGCTGTCCTGCGCCCTTCGCAAAGCCGCCTCCCGCGGGCGTGACTTTGTGTTTTTCGTGCCCATATGCTCTTGGCCGCGGACTTCCCGCATTCCCGATCCTTTTTAGAGCCGCCATGAGCATTGCGCTAAACCTCGACCATTCGACCGCCATCCGCCCTCAGGCGGCGGCACGGCCGTCGCTGATCGGCCTTTCCAAGGCGCAGCTTGCCGAAGCGCTCGTCGCCAATGACGTGGTGGGCGAAAAGGAAGGACGCATGCGCTCGAGCCAGCTCTGGAACTGGCTCTATGTGAACGGCGTCACCGACTTTGACCGCATGACCAATGTGGCCAAGCCCGTGCGCCAGAAGCTGGCCGATACGTTTATTCTCGATCGCCCGGAGATCGTCACCGAACAGGTTTCGGTCGATGGCACCCGCAAGTGGCTCTTCCGCTTCCGCGATCCGCAGAACCCGAACTTTCCGGCAGTGGAAGTCGAAACCGTCTACATCCCCGAATCCGACCGCGGGACACTTTGTGTTTCGTCCCAGGTTGGTTGCACCCTCACCTGCTCCTTCTGCCACACCGGCACGCAAAAGCTGGTCCGTAACCTCACCGCAGGCGAAATCCTCGGCCAAATTCTCATGGCCCGTGAGCGCCTTGGTGATTTCCCTGGCGGTTCACGCCCCGATGACGGCGGCCTCGTGCCGGGCGGGGAGAGCCGCGCCATCACCAATATCGTGATGATGGGCATGGGCGAACCGCTCTACAATTACGACAATGTCAAAAGCGCCCTGCTGATCGCCTCGGCTGGCGATGGCATGTCTATTTCCAAGCGCCGCATCACGCTCTCGACCTCGGGCGTCGTCCCCTAGATCGGGCCGACCGGCAGCGAGATCGACGTCATGCTGGCCATTTCGCTCCACGCCGTGCGCGATGATCTGCGCGATGTGCTGGTGCCGATCAACAAGAAGTGGCCGCTCAAGGAACTGCTCGAAGCCTGCCGCAACTATCCCGGCCTCTCCAATTCGCGCCGCATCACCTTTGAATATGTGATGCTCGACGGCATCAACGACAGCGACGCCGAGGCCAAGGAGCTGGTGCGTCTGCTTGCCGGCATTCCGGCCAAGATCAACCTGATCCCGTTCAACCCATGGCCGGGTTCGAACTACGGCACGTCCCCGTCGAGCCGCATCGAGCGCTTCGCCGACATAGTCAATCGCGCCGGCTACGCTTCGCCCGTCCGCACCCCGCGCGGTCGCGACATCTTCGCCGCCTGCGGCCAGCTCAAGAGCGAAAGCGAGCGGCTGAGCAAGAAGGACCGGGACGCACTGGCCGGATAAAGCTGATTCCCCGCTCGTTATTTATGGGTTATCCTGCCTTCATGTATCACGATGCCACTCAGTTGAAGATCATTGGAACGGGTATCTATACGGTGGCCGACGCCTCCAATTTGTCTGGCGTTCCTTCAAGTAGAATAACTCGATGGCTGCTTGGTCGACGTCGCGAATATCGTGGTGAGATTGTGCATGATGATGCGCTCTGGACATCGCAGCTTCCCTTGTTTGAGGGAGGGCTCTATCTGGGCTTTCGCGATCTGATAGAGCTTCGAATGGTCGACGCCTTCCGGCGGCAGAAGATTTCTTTGCCTTACCTTCGCAAGGTGGTTCAAGCGGCCAGAGAGATTACGGGAGACGCCCATCCGTTCTCGACATCAATGTTCAAAACTGATGGCCGACGTCTCTATTTTGAAGTGATTAACAA
>NZ_JBEVLL010000149.1:0-10898 GCF_040509215.1 Devosia sp. | reverse complement strand
GTGATCCGGCGCAAGGTGGCCGAGGTGATGCGCAAGAGCGGGCTCGATCCGCTGGGGCATGCCGGGCGGGCGCTGCTGAGCGCGCTGGACTCGTATCCGCGCGACGAGATGTTCCAGATCGATACCGGGCTCTTGGCCGAGTTTTCCGAGGCGATTGCGGCGCTTTATGACCGGCCGCGCGTGCGGGTTTTGCCGCGTATCGACCGGTTCGACAACTTTGTCTCGATCCTCGTTTTCGTGCCGCGCGACCGTTATGACGGGGACGTGCGGGCGCGGATCACGCGCTATCTCGCCGAGATCTATGACGGGCGTGTTTCGGCCTATTATCCGAATTTTCCCGAAGGGGATCTCGTGCGGTTGCACGTGATCATCGGGCGGCTTGGGGGCGTGACGCCCAATCCGAGCCGGACGGAACTCGAAAGCCGTGTCGAAGCGCTGACGCAGGACTTTTCGGACCTGCTGCAGAAGGCGGCGCCCGATCCGGCAGCGATCAGCGACTATCGTTCGGCGTTTTCGCAGGCTTACCAGTCGCGCAATTCGGCCGAGGATGCGCTGGGCGATATCGCCGTCTTGCGCGAGGTGCATGAGGGTGGGATTGCGCTGAAACTGCGGTCGCGGCAGGGCGCCGAGGGCGCGCTGGGGCTCAAATTCTACGCCAAGGGCGGGGCTATTCCGCTGAGCGACCGCGTGCCGATGCTCGAGCATTTTGGGTTCAAGGTGATCGACGAGCGCACCTATACGCTGGTGCCGCGCGACGGGGTGGAGCGGTTTATCCACGACATGGTACTGGCGCCGAGCAATGGGGCGGAGCTGGATGTTGCGGCGCGGGGCGCGGCGATCGAGGCAGGCCTCTTGGCTGTGTGGGCCGGGGCGGCGGAGAGCGACCAGCTCAATACGCTCGTGACGCAGGCCGGGCTCGACTGGACCGATGCGGCGCTGCTGCGTTCGTTCTCGCGCTATCTCAGGCAGATCGGGATTTCCTATTCGCAGCGCTATATCGCGCAAGTGCTGGTGACCCAGGCCGAGGCGGCCAAGGCGCTGGTGACGCTGTTTGGCGCGCTGCATGATCCGAAGCTCGAAAGCCGCGGCATGGCCGAGGCGGCGGCGCGGGATATCATCGCGGCGCAGCTCGAGGCGACGGCTTCGCTCGATGAAGACACGATCATCCGGCGGTTCCTCAATCTGGTCGATGCGTCGCTGCGGACCAACTCGTTCCAGCGGGATGCAGATGGGCAGCGGCGACCGGCGCTGGCGATCAAGTATGATAGCGCCAAGGTTGAAGGCATGGTTGCGCCCCGGCCGTATCGCGAAATTTCGGTCTATTCTCCTCGGGTGGAGGGTATTCACCTGCGCTTTGGCGCTATTGCGCGCGGGGGATTGCGCTGGTCGGACCGGCCGGAGGATTTCCGCACGGAAGTCTTGGGGCTGGTGAAGGCGCAGCAGGTGAAGAACGCCGTCATCGTGCCGGTGGGCGCCAAGGGCGGGTTTGTGCCCAAGCGGCTCGTCTCCGGGATGGCGCGCGATGCGTTCATGGCGGAAGGCACCGAGAGCTACAAGATTTTCATCGGATCGCTGCTGGATGTGACCGATAATCTTATCGATGGCGACGTCGTGCCGCCGGCCGAGACGATGCGGCGCGATGGGGATGATCCCTATCTCGTGGTGGCAGCGGACAAGGGCACGGCGAGTTTTTCCGATACGGCCAATGCCATCGCCATTTCGCGTGGCTTCTGGCTCGGCGATGCTTTCGCTTCGGGCGGGTCGGTGGGTTATGACCACAAGAAGATGGCCATTACCGCACGCGGTGGCTGGGAGGCGGTGAAGCGGCATTTCCGCGAGATGGACCGCAATATCCAGGCGGAGCCGTTCACCGTTGTCGGCGTGGGCGACATGAGCGGCGACGTGTTCGGCAATGGCATGTTGTTGAGCCCGGAAATCCGGCTGCTGGCGGCGTTTGACCACCGCGATATTTTCTTCGATCCGACGCCGGATGCCGCTGTGAGCCTGGCTGAGCGGAAGCGGCTTTTCGCCTTGCCCCGTTCGAGCTGGCAGGACTATGACAAGGGCCTGATTTCGGCGGGTGGCGGGGTGTTTTCGCGCAGCCTGAAAGTCATTCCGCTGAGCGAAGAAATGCAAGCGCTGCTGGGGCTGAAAAAGGCCACGGCGTCGCCGAACGAGGTGATGCGCGCCATTCTGTCGGCGCAGGTGGACCTGCTGTGGTTTGGCGGTATCGGCACTTACATCAAGGCGGCGGAGGAAGACGACGCCTCGGTGGGTGATCGCGCCAACGACGCGATCCGCGTGACGGCCGACCAGGTGCGCGCCAAGGTGGTGGGCGAAGGCGCCAATCTCGGCGTGACCCAGCGTGGGCGTATTGCCTATGCGCTGAGGGGTGGACGGATCAATACCGACGCCATCGACAATTCGGCGGGCGTCAATTCTTCGGACCTTGAGGTCAATATCAAGATCGCCCTGGCGCCCGTGGTGGCGGCGGGAACGCTGGATGAAGAGGCGCGCGTTGCGTTCTTGGCCAGCATGACCGATGAAGTGGCGGCCCTGTGCCTGCGAAACAATTATCTGCAGGGGCTGGCGCTATCGCTGGCTGAGCGGGCGGGGACTTCGGAGCTGCCGGATCATCGCGTGTTGATCGAAGGGCTCGAAGAGCGCGGGCGGCTTGATCGTGCCGTGGAATTCTTGCCCAGCGATGCGGTGCTCGACGCGCGTGCGGCGCAGGGCAAGGGGCTGACGCGGCCGGAACTGGCGGTCATCCTTGCCTATGCGAAATTGTCTCTGTTCGATGATCTCGTCGCGGGCCGGGCAATCGACACGCCTTATCTTGCGGGCGAACTCTTCCGCTATTTCCCGCAGAAGCTGCACGAGGCCTATCCGGCGGCCGTGGAAGGACACCGGCTTAAGCGCGAAGTAATCGCGACGGTGTTGGCCAATGCGATGATCAATCGCGGCGGACCGGCTTTCGTTTCCGAACTGATGGCGGCGACGAGCGCCAGCGCCGGAGAAGTGGCGCTCGCCTATGCAGCGGTTCGCGATGTTTACGGGCTGACCTCGCTCTATGCCGGAATCGATGCGCTCGACAACAAGGTGCCGGGCTCGTTGCAGCTGGCGCTTTATGCGAAGGTGGAGGCCCTGCTCTATCGCGAGGCGCTGTGGTTCCTGCGCAATGGCAATGTCGGCGCGAGCGATGTCGCGGCCCTGGTGGAACGGCACAAGACGGGCGTCGAGACATTGCGCGGCGCGGGCGTGGGCCTGCTGTCGGACAAGGAGCGTGACGCGCTTTCCACGCGGGTCAGCGCGCTGGTGGAGCATGGTGTCGACGCGGAGCTGGCGCAGCGGATCGGGGAACTGCCGGTGATCGGCAATGCTAGCGATATCGTACTGGTGGCGGAACGCGCGGGGGTTTCGATCGAGGCGGCGGCGGCGGCGTTCTTTGGCGCGGCCGGGCAATTCGATCTCTTCCGCATCGTCGAGGAAGGGCGAAATATTGCGCTGGCAGACCGGTTTGACCGTATGGCGCTTGATCGGGCGTTGGCCAACCTGATGCGCGCGCTTCGCGACCTGACGGCAGACGTGCTGGAGGCTGGGGATATCGCGATGTGGCGTGGTCAGCATGAGGCGGGGATTGCGCGGACGGTGAAGGCGGTAACGGAGTTGACGGGCGGGGCTGCGACTGTGTCGCGGCTCAGCGTGGCGGCTGGTTTGCTGGCGGATTTGGCGCGGGAGGGGTGAGGGTTCTTCCCTTTCAGGAGGCCAGAGAGCATATTGGGTGCATGAACATGACATTCGATATTCCAAGCGAACTCAGGGAGCGCGTCGAAGCCATTGCGGTGCGCTCCAACTTAACCGCGTCGCAGGTGATTGCCGACGCGCTTGAGCACGGCCATTCACTGGAGTGGCAGGAACGTTTCCTGGCAAAAGTCGAAGAAGGAATCGCGGCGGCGGACGGGGGAGACTTCGCGAGCCCCGAAGAAATCCGGGCCGTCGCAGACAAGTATCGTTCTAGCTGATGAAGGCTGCCTGGACCCGCTCTGCCCTCAGGCATGTCGAGGAGATCCAGGACTATATCGCCCAAGATAGCCCGCGCGCCGCCAATAAGGTCGCAAATTCTTTGATCGACAGAACCAATGCCCTGCTCTCGGACACGACGATGGCAGGACGGCTGGGCCGCGCTCGCGGGACGAGAGAGCTTGTGTTTCCGGACCTTCCTACATCGTCGTCTATAGAGTAAGCGATCGCGTTGAAATTCTTGCGGTAATACATGCCTCGCGGGAATGGCCCGAAGCGTTCGAGTAACCCAAAAGTCGGTCTTGTCCCCCGAGCTTCAATCGCGACAGTGGCGGGCAACAAGGAGTTGCCCATGACCACGCTTGCCCAATGGCTTGTTGCCGAGACCGATGATGCTGCGCTGCGGAGCGTGGTGGTGAGTATGGCTGCGGCTTCGGCGGAACTGGCGGCGGTGTTGCGGGTGGCGCCGATTGCCGGACAGACGGGGTTGGCTGGGCACACCAATGTGCAGGGCGAGGCGCAGAAGGCGCTCGATGTCATTTCCAATGATGTCGTGCTCAGGCACTTGCAGGCGAACGACGCGGTTTCTGTGCTGATCTCGGAAGAGCTGGATGATGCGGTTCATTTCGAGAACCAGGGAGCGTTCATTGTCGCGACCGATCCGCTCGATGGGTCGTCCAATCTCGATGTGAACGTGACGGTGGGCACGATTTTTTCGGTGCTGCCGAGTGCGGGCGGGCTCTTGCAGAAGGGTCGTGAGCAGGTGGCCGCCGGGTTTGTTGCCTATGGGCCGGCGACGAGCCTTGTGCTGCGGATCGCGGGCGATGTTTCGGTGTTCACTCTCGATGGCCAAGGTGAATGGGTGCAGGTGGTTGTGGCGGCAAAGGTGCCGGAAGCCACTGGCGAGTTTGCCATCAACACGGCGCGTGAGCGGTTTTGGGACGCGGCGACGCTGGGCTATGTGAAGGAAAGCGTTGCCGGGGAAACCGGGCCTGCCGGCAAGCGCTACAATATGCGCTGGGTGGGTTCGATGGTGGCCGATATCCTGCGCATTCTGATGCGGGGCGGGATTTTTCTCTATCCGCTCGACAGCGAGACGGTGAGCAAGGGCGGTCGGTTGCGCCTGCTTTATGAGGCGAACCCGATGGCCTGGCTGGTCGAGGGGGCCGGTGGGCGGTCTACTACTGGACAGCAGGAAATTCTCGATGTCGAGCCGACGGGGATACATCAGCGGGTGCCGGTGATCTTGGGATCGGCTGAGGAAGTGCGGCGGGTGGAGGCCTGGTACGCGAAGGGGTGATTTTTTCGCTCCTAAGAGTGAGCGCCCTCACGTCTATCGTCATTGCCGGGCTTGTCCCGGCAATCCATCTCGCCTCCGCATGGACCACCGGGACAAGCCCGGTGGTGACGACCAACGAAAAATCTCCGAAATGTGGGCCTACTAGAAACGCCAGCGCGGTGTCGCGAAGCCTCAGTCCTCGACCCGGCACCACCCAGCATGTCCGCGCTGCACTTCCAGCGGGCGATACTGTGCCTTGTAGGACATCTTGGGCGAGTCCTTCACCCAGTAGCCCAGATACACATAGTTCAGCCGCGCCGAGCGCACCTGCGCGATATGGTCGAGAATGAGAAACGTCCCGAGGCTGCGATGCGCCAATTCCGGGTCGTAGAACGAATAGACCATCGATAGCCCATCGGGCATGACGTCGGTCAGCGCCACGGCCACCAGCGTCTGTTCGGGATGATCGCGCAGGCGATACTCCACCAGCACCGACTGCACCGGCGTATCCTCGACCATGTATTCATAGTCCTGATACGACATCTGCGTCATGCCGCCGCCGGCATGGCGAGAGTCGAGATAGCGCTTGAACAGCTCATACTGCTCAACCGTCGCCGTCGTCGGCCGTACGGTGATGGAAATATCGGAATTGGTGCGCAACACGCGTCGGAACCGTGCCGACGCCGCAAATTCCCCCGCCACGATTCGCACCGATTGGCACGCGCTGCAGCCCTCGCAGGCCGGGCGATAAATCAGGTTCTGGCTACGGCGAAAACCATTGTCGCTGAGCACATGGTGCAGCGCCGAAGCACGGCGCCCACTGAGGTGCGTGAACAGTTTACGCTCCATGTGGCCCGGCAAATACGGGCACGGCATGGCCGCGGTCAGGAAGAGTTGGGTAGTTTCTGGCGACTGGTCGGTCATCTACGACCCATGGCTACAATCCTGCGAGTGTATCCCTCCCGTCACTCGCCTGCAATATTTCAGTAAAACGCGCTGCTCCGGGCATTCTGCCAGTGCCGGATCATCGGCGAGCGCCGCACCATGAGAGTGCCAACCACGAAATCGTGGATCATCTGCCGCCGCGGGGTGAAGAGGGCAAACAGCAGCGAAATCGGCCAGCAGATCCAGAATGTCAGCCAGAAGACCGCCGCGTGCAAAATGGCCATCCAGCCATCGAGCGGCTGCCCGCGCGTCGGCGTCAGCACGATATCCATCATCTGCATGCCAATCGTGGCGCGCCGCGGCGAGCCCAGCGTTGCCGCATAATAGACCACGATCACTGCCGGCACGACAAACACCAGCGCCGCCCAGGCAAGCCCGAACGTCAGGAAGCCCAATATGCCGCCGACAATGGTCGCGGCCAGCACGAGCGCGCCCATGATGGCGAGATCGATAAAATAGGCCATGACCCGCCGCGTCAGCAGGCCGTCAAACAGCTCCGGCGCAGTAGCCGGATCGGGGAGGTAGGGACGGGATTGAGCATATTCCTGGGTCATGACGCTGAAATTGTCACGACCCCGCCGCAATGCAAGTCCTCGCGCGCAATTCTTCCTGTGCTTCGGCCTGTGACCGGCCTATCCTTGCCCCAATCCCGCCCTTCGCGAGTCGCTTGCCCTGCCGCGCTCGCCCCTTCGGAACACCAGATGTCGACGACTTCCGCCCCCGCGCCGCTGACCGATCAGCCACTGCGCGGCCTTGTCCTGATTATCGGGGCCACCCTGCTGTTCGCCTACAACGACACGACCAACAAGCTGCTGGTCACCGAATATAACGTGCCCCTGGTCACGGCCATTCGCTACATCACCCATACGCTGTTGATGCTGGCCCTCGTGGCACCCTTTCAGGGGCGCGAAATGGTGCGCACGCAGCGCACAGGCCTGGTTCTCGTCCGCGGTGCGTGTCTTGCGGTTGCGTCCCTGCTGATGGGTTTTGCGCTGCAGCGCATGCCGGTCGCCGAAACGACCGCTATCGTCTATCTCGGTCCGGTGCTGGTGATCCTGCTGTCCGGCCCGTTGCTCAATGAAAAAGTAGGCTCGGGTGCCTGGCTCGCCGCCGCGCTGGGCTTTGGCGGTGTGCTGCTGATCGCCAGACCCGGTGGCGGGCTCGATCCGCTCGGCGTGGCCTTCACCCTCGGCAATGTCGTCGTTTCGGTCGCATACAACATGATGTCGCGTGTCCTCGCCCGCACCGAGCGCACCATCGCCATGCTGTTCTATACCGCGCTGATCGGGGCCATAGCCTTCGGCATTCTTTTGCCCTGGACGTTTTACGGCATCGCGCCAACGCCATTGCAGGTGGTTCTGTTCATCAGCCTCGGCGTTTCGGCCTGGCTTGGGCACTACCTGTTCACCCAGTCCTATCGCTACGCGCCCGCTGCGATGCTCGCGCCGATGAATTACTTGCACCTTGCCTGGGCGGCCTTCCTCGGCTGGCTGGTGTTCGGCCATGCCCCCGATGCCATTGCGCTCGGTGGCATCGCCCTTGTCGCCGCCGGCGGTGTCGTCAGCGCCACTATGGCGCGCCGCCGCCCAGCCCCTGCCCGGGAAGAAGCGGCGGCAGCCCCCGAAGAGTCGGTCTAGCGCCCCAGCTTCCGCGCCATTTCCAGCGCGTAGTAGGTGAGAATGCCATTCGCCCCGGCACGCTTGAAGGCCCAGAGGCTTTCGAGCACCGCTGCGTCGCGATTGATCGCCCCCGCGGCGCCCGCCAGCTCGATCATCGCGTATTCGCCGCTCACCTGATAGGCGTAGATCGGCACGTTGAACGCGTCCTTGGCCCGGCGGATGATATCGAGATAGGGCATGCCGGGCTTGACCATCACGCTATCGGCGCCTTCCTCAATGTCCTGCGCGATTTCCCGCAGCGCCTCATCAGAGTTGGCATAATCCATCTGATAGGTGCGCTTGTCGCCCTTGAGCCGGCTGCCCGAGCCCACGGCCTCGCGGAACGGCCCATAAAAGCACGAAGCATATTTGGCAGCGTAGGACATGATCTGCACGTGCTCGAAGCCTTCGGCATCGAGCGCTGCCCGAATGGCCGCCACGCGGCCATCCATCATGTCCGATGGCGCAATGATATCTGCGCCTGCCTTGGCCTGCACCAGCGCCGATTTCACCATCGCCGCCACGGTCTCGTCGTTGAGGATTTCCCCATCCCGCACGAGCCCGTCCTGCCCGTCGCTCGAATATTCATCGAGCGCCACGTCAGCAATCAGCCCGATATCGGGCACAGCCGACTTGATCGCGCTCAGCGCCCGGCACATCAGATTGTCGGGATTATAGGCCTCGGCACCGCTCTCGGAGCGCAGATGGTCCGGCGTATTGGGAAAAATCGCCAGCGCCGGAATGCCCGCATCCCGCGCCGCCTTCGCGGCTTCCACCATCAGGTCGATGGAAAGCCGCTCTACCCCCGGCATGGTCTTTATCTGCGTCTTCTCGTTCTGCCCCTCGATCGCGAAGACCGGCCAGATCAGGTCGCGCGGCAGCAGTTCGGTTTCCCGCACCATGTCCCGGCTCCACGCCGTCCGCCGCAACCGCCGCTGACGGCGGCCATCGAGGAAAGACATGTCATGCTTGGGCCAGTTCTGCGTCATTCTTCTGTTCCTTGCCGCATGGCCCCGGCATCCACCAGCCGAACACTCCCCGTTGATGGGGGAGGAAGGGTGGGGTTGGGGCCACGCGCACCGCACTCAACTCTTCCCGCTCATACCAGCCGCGCACCTTGCCTCCAAGCCGCCGCTTGTCGCAGCCCCTCACGCTCGCTACTAAAGGGCCATGTCGTTCAAATCACCCCAGCTCGGCCTCTATATCCGCGTCGTCGCTTTGCTGAGCCTGGCTCTGGGCCTCAGCGATGCCGGCCGCCTTCTCGGCGTCAACCTTGGCGCCACGAGCCCCCTCGCAGTTCTTGGCCCTGCCGGCTTCGTGCTGCTCGGTATTTTCTCGCTCTCGCGCCTCTTCGCGGGCGTCGGGCTCTGGCTCAAGGCGAGCTGGGGCGCCGTCCTGCTCGTCGGCTCGACCACGGCCGAACTGGCGCTCTATCTCGCCGGCAGCCCCGACATCCGCATGTCCGCCTTCGGCTTCGCCGTCCGCATCGTGCTGCTCGTCGCCATATCGGTCATCTTCGCCCTCAGCTTCCGCTTCAGCCGCGCCCAGGCGGCTGACTAGGCCGCTCTACTCGGCCGGGTGAAACTGCTCGATGGTAATCTCCTCGGCCAGTGCATCCTGCGGCGCGCCAAAGCTCGTGACCGTCGTGAACCAGCGCGTCACCTGACCACCCAGCCGAAACTCCAGCGGTAGCAGCACCTGCCCAAGCGTACCCTCCGGTCGCAGGCTCAAGCCGTCGACGCCCTCATGCCGCCGCACCCGCATCAAGACCCGCGCCACGGGCGCACTCGGCCCATGCCTCCGCACGTCTTCGCGCAGGCGGTGCATCAGATAGCCCGCGACCTCTGCCCAGTTGACGATGGAGTTTCGTACCTCCCCCGGCCCGAAAACGAGATCGGCAAGATTGAGCCGCGCGTCTGGCAGGGTCTCCACCCCGATCAGCGCCAACGCCGCTCCATTGGCTTCGAGAATATCAAACGCTGCATCGAGCACGATGGCAGGGTAGGGCCCATGCGCCTTGAGCAGCAATTGCGCCGCCTGCCTTAGCTCGCTCATTTGCGGGCTGAGCCAATCATTGTCGCCATAGTGCGGCGCAAACCCCGCTGCCACCAGGAGGCCATTGCGCTCACGCAGCGGCAGGTCGAGCGCTTCGGCCAGCCGCAGCACCATTGCCGCGCTCGGTCGCGCCCGCGCCGATTCAAGAAAGGACAGGTGCCGCGGCGATACCTCCGCCGCCATGGCCAGCGCCATCTGGCTCATCCCCCGTTGGTTGCGCCAATCGCGCAGGGCCGTTTCGAACATGGCTTGTCTCCTTGGGTCCCAACCTGCCGCAGGAGCCGCCGCAATTCCATTACCTCGGAGGTAATTGTCGTCATGACCTCCCGCGCGCCACCCTCCAGCTATCGACAACCGGTCCTTTGGAGATCTGCCATGACATCCGCCACCCAGACCCTCATCCTCCGCGATCCCCGCCTCATCTACCGCTTCGACGCCGTTCTCTCCTTGACCATGGGCATCGCCCTTCTGGCCCTGGCATCGCCTCTCGCCAGTCTGATCGGCTGGGCACCCATGCACACGCTCCTCCTCGGAGCCGGACTCTTTCTCTTTCCCTGGGCCCTCAGCAATTGGACCCTCGGCGTTGCCACCGGCCCCGACAGGTTCTCCCTCGCCGCCAATCTCCTCGGCGATGGTCTCTGGGTCTTGCTGAGTGTTCGTCTTCTTGTTCTTTATTCGGCTCAAATGACATCGATCGGAGTAACCTTCATCGCCGCTCAGGCGCTGGCCGTATCAGCCGTTTTCGCCATCAAGCTTGCCGGTTTCAAGACGCTGCGGGCCTGACATCGCATAAGTGGGCGGTCGCTTCGGCCGCCCTCTCGCAACTGGTCCGAGCGCCGTTTACCCCTCGGAAAGGTTACAACTTTATGCACCGGTGTCACGAAGCATTAAGCCAAATTCTCATTGCTTTCCAGTAAGATGCCATTAAGCGTGCTGTTTAG
>NZ_JBEVLL010000148.1:0-4705 GCF_040509215.1 Devosia sp. | reverse complement strand
CGGTTCGAATGGAGCGTGCTCGACTGGAACGAGCCGGCGATCAGGGTCTATGACGCGGTCGGCGCCGAGCCCCAGACGGAATGGATCCGCTACCGCTTGGCGGGCGAGGGGCTCAAGGCCTTCGCCGAGAACTGAAGTCCCTGGCTCTCAGGAGACGGGGCAATTCCTCGACAGCACCACGATCAGGAACGACAGGTTGATCGCCCACAGAAGCGCACAGACGAACAGCACGGCGCGCCATGTCGAAGACGTCCGCCCGATACTTATCCCCAGCTGAACCAGTCTCACCGCCCGCCAGATGGAAAACACAGCGCCCACCACGGCGATCTTGTGGATCTGCCCGCTCAGCGCAAAAGCCGCCTCTATCCCGATCTGCAGCAGAAGCAGCACGGCCACCGCAAGTGCCGGCACCCAGATTTCCGGACGTTGGCGAAACGACCATGCGGCAATGCCGGGAATGACGAGCGCCGTCAGCACGCCGATCTTCATCCAGACCTGTGCCGGCATGAGGTTGAAGGCGGGCAGGGAGCGGAACCGGTAACTGCCCTGGCAGAACTCGCCGAAGGCGGATGACTGGAAGAGAACGACCGCCATGACACAGGCCGCGACCGCAAAGATGACATCGGTTCTGGCAAGGCTACGCTTGGATTCCATTCAGTCGTTTTCCGCAGATTGATTCTGGTCGCCGGTTCTTCCGGCCTGATGATAACGGGAACGAAGCCGGGTGCAGGGAGAGCTAATCGCCGCACCCGACTTCTGCCGCAAAAGGGTTCAGCCGACTGGCTCTGCGGTGATTGCATTTATCGAGCGCCAGACGTCGTTCCTCATTTCAAAATCTTGGGAATTTCGTGACCGTTGAAACATATCCGGCTCTTCGGCCAGTCGCATCAGGCACGGCGGAGGAGGGGTTGTCAAACGGGCGGGTGAAGCCGTGCTGCTGGCTCGCGTCTTGGTCTTTACCGGGTTGCATGCATGATGGAAGGCCGCGCGGAGACTTGTGACGCGGCCTTCCATCTGCAGCGCTCGAGGTGGGGTGACCCCGAGAGCTGCTCCGCCGCCCCCTGGAGGTGGAGAACCGGCATCGGACATCGTCTCTCAGGAGGCGATGTGGGTTAGGCCTTCGAAGCTTTTCAGCAGCATGGAAAGACCCAGTATGGCGAGCAGGACACCCGCTCCGCGATTGGCGAGCCCGAGTGTCGCAAGGTTAAGTCGCTGCCTCAGTCGCGATATCCCGAGGCTGAGCGCGGACCACCATGCAAGCGAGCCTGCAAAGACACCGACCAGCAGCAGCCCTCCGGGCGCTGCGATCTGGCTTGCAAACGCGGTGAGGGCGGCCGCGCACAGCGCAGGCGTCACCGGATTGAGAAAGCCGAAGCAGATGGCGGCGCAATAGCTGCGCGCAAAGCTGGGCGAGATGCCGTTCGGAGTGGCGACCACCAGCTCCCGCCGCCAAAGCCGCGCGGCGAAATAGAGGAGCAGCAGCCCGGCCGCAAACGCCAGAAGGCTGGCGTTTTCCGGCTTGCTCAACAGTGTCATGCCGCCGACAAGCGCCAGCGCGCTGTAGGTCAGGTGCACCGTGGCGACGCCGAACCCGGTCGCCATTCCAGCCCGCACTCCGTCCGCAAGTGTGCGCTCTACGCACATCATGCTCGTTGGACCGAAAGGCATTGCAATAGAAAGTCCGGCGCCGATACCCGCCACTAGGCATGCCATCCCGCTCATGAAAACCCCCAGCCCTGTTCGCTGGAGTAAACCGGAATCGATGTCGTTTTATTCGCGGTTGCTGGAAATTATTTTATCCGGCACCGGAAAGCCTTTTTCTGTAGAGCTCGGCGAAGGCTGAGAGCTCGCCTGGATTGAGGTCGGAAACGGCCCAATAGGTCAGACCGCCGTCCGTCCAGCTGCGCACATTCGTGCCCTCGATCACATCCGGTGCGCTGGCGTTTCTGCTCGTGGACACCGTGACCGTGACGCTGATCGTATGCTGGCGACGCTTGTAGATCATGGCCGGGACGGGCTTGCCGGCGATGACGTCCACGCGTCCGCCGACGAGCGGAAAGCCTTGGGCCGCAAAATCCGGTGCTGTCGGCGCGATCGTCGTCTTGCCGTTGAACCACGGCTTGACGACATGGTTGTCGGAGGAGGCGATGTCGAATGGCTGTGGAGCGATCAGTGCTCTCAGATGCGCTGCAAGGATCTCATTCTCGACCGTTGCTGACTGCTTGCCGTCCTGCGCAACATGGACTGCATAACTTCCGCCAAGCCCGCCGGCCAGGAGGCCGATCACAAGGGCCGCCGCGATCGACCGCCATTCGCTCGCCCTTGGCGCGTTCGCCGCTCTGGGGCCAACCTCCTCGACGCCGTCCTCCTGCGTCTCGCTGTGGCCGCTGGCCAGTTCCTCGGAAAGCGATGCCAGGATGGCGCCGCGCAGGCGCTCTGGAGCAGGCGCGCCGGGCAGCACATCGGCCAGTTCGGAAGAAAGGTCCTTGAGATCGCGGACAAAGGTTGCAAGCTCGGGATCGTCCTCGATCCTGCGCTGCATGGCGAGCTCTTCTCCGGGCGACAACTCTCCGTCGTGATAGGCGTTGATCAGCAGCTTTGTGTCGTTGTCGATCGTCAATGCCCCGCCTCCTTCAGATGCGACAGCAGAGACTGCCTCGCCTTGGCAAGGCGCGACATGACCGTTCCGATAGGCACGTTGCTGATTGCTGCGATCTCCCGATAACTCAGTCCGTGAAACTCCCTGAGCACCAGGGTCTCTCTCAGGTGCAGCGACAGGGTGTCCACGGCATCCTGTAGTTCGGCTGAGCGCTGTTTGGCAAGAAGGAGATCCTCCGGCGTCGGCACGGCGCTCGCCGTCATGCCGCCGCCGATTTCGATCTCGTACCGCGCTTCCGGCGGCATGTCCTCGAGCGAAACGAGCTTTGCAGGACGGTGACGCTGCAGCCAGGAATAGGCGACATTGCGAACGATGGTCAGGAACCAGGCGCGGGCATTGCCTTCGGCGAAGGTTTCTATGGCGCGGTAGGCCTTGAGGCAAGCCTCCTGCATCACGTCTTCCGCGTCGGTCGCGTTGCCGGTCAGCCAGCGCGCGAGACGATAACCCTCGTCGATGCGCGGCAGTACGATCTGCGCGAAACGTGCCTTCGCCAGGGTCGTCATAGGCTCGCTCAAACGATGAACGAAGTCATGGCATCAGCCTTTCGACCTTGGTGTGTGCGCGGATTTTCGGGAGGAAGAGACAACGAAACGAGCAGGCGTGTCAACGCAAATTGCCGAGGACTGTTTTCTCTGCGGGGGAGCGGCAGGCGCGGCGGGGGCTCGAGCCGCCGGTCCTGATATATGGGGCTGCCTCGCGTTCAACAACAGCGATATCCCAGCGGGCGCAAGGCAAACACGCTGCCGCGGGTCCCGTCGATAAAGACAAAATCCCGTACGCAGTCGATCCGCACCGACATTTCTTCGCTCCAGGACACCGACCAACGCAGAAGTCGACGCCGATCGGCGAGGGTGAATCTGCCGGTGGGTCATCTGCCGGCAGCAAGGGCATCTGACAAAGCGGGAATGCGAAATGTCTCAGATCACTGGCATGGGGCGATTGGAAATGGAATCCGCCCCCGTGTGAGTTCATGCTGAGGCGCGACTTGCGGGCCGCTTCAAGCTAACCGGCATGCCTTATCTGGGCGAGCAGTTTCTTGCGAAAGACTTCTGCCGGCGTTCGATAGCCGAGGCATTTGCGCGGCGTGCCGTTCAGTCTGTTGCAGATCTCGATCAAATCGGTATCCGTCACCGACAGCGGATCGACCTCTCTCGATAGCCATTTCCGTGCTCGTCTATTGGTATTTTCGACAGTGCCTTTTTGCCAGGGCGATTGCGGGTCGCAGAACCAGGTCTGTGTGCCGATGCTCGCCTGGAGGTAAGGCCAGTCGGTGAATTCCGTGCCACGGTCGAACGTGATGGAACGACGGGCGAGGTGGGGTAGGGCTTGGAGTGCTTGCACAAGGCCATTCATGACCGGTCGGGACTGCCGATCGTTGTTGCGCAGGAAAATTGCAAAGCGGCTGACCCGCTCGACCAGCGATGTCACATTGGCTTTTCCGAACTTTTTCCGGAACTGGATCAGATCGCACTCCCAATGCCCGAACTGCTTGCGATCGGCGACTACATCCGGGCGGCGCAAGATGTTGAGCTCGGGGCTAAACCGTTGGCCATGCTTGCGTCTTGCATGTCGTGGTCGTCGTCTCGCCCGATGCTCCGGCAGGTGCCGCCACAGCTTGATCGCTTGGCCGTCGGACGAGTATGCGAACTTGTAGATCGTTTCGTGGCTGACCGAGATCGGATGCCGCTCCAGGCGCATTCGGCCGGCAATCTGCTGCGGCGACCAGCCATGCATGATCCGGTCGATGACGGATTGCCGGATATGCGAGAAGCGCACCAGCTTGCGGAGTTTCGCACGCCGTTCGCAAGCCATGTCGTGCGCCGTCACACAATAGTAGCCGTTAAGATCCGGGACCACCTTGTCGACGAACATGTTGCGCTTGATCTCGCGAAAGATCGTCGAGCGATGTCGTCCGAGTTTCTCGGCGATGATCCCAACGCCAAGCCCAGCCATCCGCCAGCGGGCGATCTTGCGTCGTTCGTCTAGATCGATATGGGAGTAGGTACGGTCCATTGCGTCTTCCTTGCGAGTGACAACCCATTGGTA
>NZ_JBEVLL010000147.1:0-22130 GCF_040509215.1 Devosia sp. | reverse complement strand
GATACTTCGGAGGACAGAATGGTGCATTTCTTCGGTATTTTCAGTCCCGGCCCCCTGGCCAGGAACAGCGCGGAAGAGGCGCCCGCCAAGGCAAATTTCTTTGGTGGCCTGACCGAGCGCGCTGACGATGCGGCATTGAGCCCGCTTGAACAGGACGCCATCTACCTCGCCGGCAAGGCGCCGGAACCCGAGCCGCGCAGTTTTTGGGATGCCCGCCACGAAGGGATCCCGGAGCAATGACTCGGCCGGTCCTTATCGTCCCCGGCCTCAACGGGTCAGGCGAAGGGCACTGGCAGCGTTACTGGCTCGAGGACTTCGAAGAGGCGCAACTGGTCGAGCAGGTCGACTGGACCAACCCGGAAGCGGCCCGCTGGCAGGAACGTCTCGAAGAGGCCGTTCTGGCAAATCCGGGTGCCATCATCGTGGCGCATAGTCTGGGGACCATACTTGTGGCGCGGCTTGCGGGTAGTCCGGTTGCCTCGCTGGTTGGTGGTGCCTTGCTGGTCGCGCCGGCTGATATCGAGCGCACGTCGGCGCTGCATGCGCGGACTTATGAATTCGGTCGCATTCCGACGGACCCGTTGCCCTTTCCGGCGCAGGTCGTGGCCAGTCGTGACGATATCTACATGACGCTCGACAAGGCAATCTCGCTTGCCAAGAGCTGGCAGGCGCCGCTGTTCGACGCCGGCTATGTGGGCCACATCAACGTGGCAAGCGGCTTTGGGCGGTGGGCAGAGGGTTATGAACTGGCCCGGCAGGTTGCCGAGCAGGCGGATCGCTGGCAAGAGCGGTCCCGGCGGGCGGAGCCCGTCCAAGCGCAATTGCGCTCATTCTAGCATGCCCCGGCTATTCGGGCGGGGCGCCGGGATTGTGTTCCGGCACCAAATATTGACGGCGCATTGCGCATAACCGGGAGGGTTGCGATGACCGCCACAGGCTCAACAGGCAAATCCATTGTTATCATCGGCGGCGGGGCAAGCGGCGTTTTGCTGGCCGCTCACCTGCTGCGCAGTCCCGATCCCGATCTGCGCGTTACCCTGCTCGAAAGGCAGGGGCGGTTCGGGCAGGGGCTCGCCTATTCGGCGTTGGCGCGAAACCATCGCGTCAATGTGCCGGCGCGTGGCATGAGCGCCTTTGCTGATGATCCCGAGCATTTCTGGCGCTGGCTGCAGCGGCGCGAGCCGGGCAAGCACGGTTCGTCCTGGACCTTTGTGCCGCGGCGGCTCTATGGCGCCTATCTTGAAGATGTGCTGCGCGAGGCCGGCGAACATATGCCGGGACGGCTGCTGGTGCGCTCGGAAGAGGCCGTGGCGCTGCATGAAACGCCGAATGGCGTCGAGACGGTGCTGGCCAATGGAACGAGTATTGTTTCTCAGTGGGCTGCGTTGGCGGTGGGTCATGAAACCCAGCCGGCGCGGGGCAGGGGTATTGCCGTTCGTGCGGGCTCAGAGCGGGATACGCCGCTCGACCCGGATGCGGCGGTGATGATTCTCGGCTCGGGTCTCAGCATGGTCGATGCCTGGGTGTCCCTTGCCGAAGCCAAGCATCGTGGACCCATTACCGTTGTTTCGCGCAATGGGCTGCTGCCCAAGGCGCACAAGGATGTGGCGCCCATCGCCATTGATGCGGCTGACGTGCCGTTTGGCACGAGTCTGACCTATCTCGCGCGCTGGTTCCGCGACATTGTGCGCGATGTTGAAGCCAAAGGTGGCGACTGGCGCAGCGTCGTCGATGGGCTGCGACCGTTCAACCAGCGCCTGTGGGGCAGTTGGCCGCTGCGGGAAAAACGCCAGTTCCTGCGTCATGTGCGCCCGTGGTGGAACATTCACCGCCATCGTTTGCCGCCAGATCTCTATGCGGGACTGGCGCGAGCGGTTGAGATCGGCCAGGTCGATCTCGTGGCCGGCGAGTTCGTCGGCATCGAGCGGGTGGGAAATGTGGTGCGGGCAACCGTCCGTCCCCGCGGCACCGAACGCCGGGAGGTGATCGATGTGGCGCGGGTCTATGATTGCGGCGGTGTGTCGGTCGATGTGCGCGCCAGCGCCAATCCGCTGATCCGGCAATTGGTGCAATCGGGGGCGGCGCGGCCCGACGAAATGCATATCGGTCTCGACGTCGACGCCAATTGCGCGGTGGTTGCTTCCGAGGGGCGCGTATCGCAGCGCGTGCGCGTTGTGGGGCCCCTGACGAGAGGGCGATATTTCGAGATCGAGGCCGTTCCGGACATCCGTCTCCAATGTGCCGGAATAGCGAACTCTTTGCTCGCCGCGCACTGAGTTTGTGACGAAACGAAATCGAGTTCGCCCGACTCCCTATCCGGTGGAACGAATTTCTATCATTCGATAGAATGTTGTCCGGGCCTCGCCTTGCGAAACCCTACTCCGTGGCTAGAGTTAGGCGGAAATTTCGGGCCCCCACATGATCCGACCAAAACTGCACCAACCCGGATGCCTCGTGAGCGCATCCCTGCTGGAGAAAGCCGCATGAGTAGGTTCGGCCGCTTTCGCCAACCGAGTGTCATTCCAGGCTTCGGGCTGACCTTTGGATTCACCCTTGCCTACTTTTCGCTGATCATCCTCGTGCCATTGGTTGCCCTGGTGCTGCGCTCGGCCGGTCTTGGCTGGGGCGGGTTCTGGGCTGCGGCGCTCGATCCGCGTGTTGTCGCTTCGTTGCGCACCAGTTTTGTCACGGCGCTGATCGCGGCGGGGATCAATGTGGTCTTCGGCACGCTGATCGCCTGGGTGCTGGTGCGCTATCGCTTTCCCGGCCGGCGCATTTTCGATGCCATGGTCGATCTGCCATTCGCGCTGCCGACGGCTGTGGCCGGCATTGCGCTGACGGCGATTTATGCGCCCAACGGCATTGTCGGGCAGTTCGCGGCGCAATTGGGTTGGCGCATTGCCTACACCCCGGTCGGCATCACCATCGCCATGATCTTCATCGGCCTGCCTTTCGTGGTGCGGACGATCCAGCCGATCCTCGAAGAGGTCAGCAAAGAAGTGGAAGAGGCCTCGGCAACGCTGGGCGCCAATCGCTTCCAGACCATTTCGCGGGTGCTGCTCCCCTCTCTCGCGCCGGCCATCATGACTGGCTTCGCGCTCGCCTTTGCCCGGGCAGTGGGGGAATACGGCTCGGTGATCTTCATTGCCGGCAATATTCCCTTCGTTTCGGAAATCGCGCCGCTGCTGATCGTCATCCGGCTTGAAGAATTCAACTATGCCGGGGCGGCGGTGATCGCCACGGTGATGCTGGCGATTTCCTTCGTGATGCTCTTCGTCATCAACCTCATTCAGGCCTGGAGCCGCCGGAGATATGGCTATGGCAGCTAATTCGCGTGTCCGTCGCCTGACTTCGCCGACCAATGAGCCGGTCTATGTCCGCTGGATATTGATCATCGTTGGCCTGTTGTTCATGGCCCTGTTTCTGGTGCTGCCGGTGGTGGCGGTGTTCTCCGAAGCGCTTCGGCAGGGGATCGGGGTCTATTTCCAGTCCCTAATGCAGCCTGACGCTCTTTCAGCCATAAGGCTGACGCTGCTGGTGGCGGCCATTGCCGTGCCGCTCAATGTGGTGTTCGGCGTTGCCGCGTCCTGGGCGATCGCCAAGTTCGAGTTCAAGGGTAAGGCGTTTCTGACCACGCTCATCGACCTGCCGTTTTCGGTGTCGCCGGTGATTTCGGGTTTGGTCTATGTGTTGCTGTTCGGGTCGGGCAGCGTGCTCGGGCCCTGGCTGCGGTCCTACAATATCGAGATCCTCTTTGCCGTGCCGGGCATCGTGCTCGCGACGATCTTCGTGACCTTTCCCTTCGTGGCGCGCGAACTTATTCCGCTGATGCAGGATCAGGGCTCGGGCGACGAAGAGGCGGCTCTGTCGCTTGGTGCTTCCGGCTGGCAGACGTTTTGGCGCGTGACCCTGCCCAATATCAAATGGGGCCTGCTCTATGGCGTGCTGCTGTGCAATGCGCGCGCCATGGGTGAATTCGGCGCCGTTGCCGTGGTTTCGGGCAAGATCCGCGGCCAGACCACGACCATGCCGTTGCAGGTCGAAATGTTCTACAATGAATATCAGAGCACGGCGGCCTTCGCGCTGGCCTCGCTCCTCGCCTTGCTGGCGCTCGTCACCCTGGTTCTCAAAACAGCGCTGGAATGGCGGTTCGGCGACGAACTCGCTGCCACCGGTCGCGGCCACTAACTGGAATAGAGATGGAAGTACGCGTTCAAAACGTCCGCAAGGAATTCGACCGGTTTCCGGCGCTCCACGATGTGTCGCTGGATATCGCCTCGGGCGAACTCATTGCGCTGCTTGGCCCATCGGGCTCGGGCAAGACCACGCTGCTGCGCCTGATTGCCGGTCTCGAGCGGCCGACGGCGGGCAGGATTTTCTTCGGCGATGAGGACGCCTCGGAAAAGAGCGTGCAGGAACGCAATATCGGTTTCGTGTTCCAGCACTATGCACTCTTCCGGCACATGACGATCCTTGAGAACGTCTCGTTCGGCCTCGAAGTCCGGCCGCGTTCGAACCGCCCGCCCAAGGCAGAAATTCGGCGGCGGGCGCGCGAATTGCTCGATCTGGTGCAGCTTTCGGGTCTCGAAAAGCGCTATCCGAGCCAGCTTTCCGGTGGCCAGCGGCAGCGCGTGGCGTTGGCCCGCGCGCTTGCCATCGAGCCGCGCGTGCTGTTGCTCGACGAGCCCTTTGGCGCGCTTGACGCCCAGGTGCGTCGCGAACTGCGCAAGTGGCTGCGCGAAATTCACGATCGCACCGGTCACACCACGGTTTTCGTGACCCATGACCAGGAGGAAGCGCTCGAACTGGCTGACCGGCTCTGCGTGATGAGCCAGGGCAAGATCGAGCAGGTCGGCACGCCGGATACGGTATACGACCAGCCGCAATCGCCCTTCGTTTTTGGGTTTATCGGCGAATCGAGCGTGCTGCCGGTGAACATCGAGCGCGGCGACATCTGGCTGGGTGACCGGCCGGTTGGCATTTCCTCGCCTGGGGCCACGGGGACAGCGCGCCTCTTCTTCCGTCCGCACGATATCGAACTGGTCGAAGGTGACGCGGCTCTCTCGGGCGTCGTTGCCAGCAGCCGCCGCGTCGGTGGCACGCGTCGCGTAGAGCTCGATATTGGCGGGGCGGCACATCGGGTAGAGATCGATCTTCCTTTCGATCATCCGGCCGGCGAGCGGAGTCAGATCAGCTTCCGTCCGAAACGCTGGAAGCTGTTTCCAGCAGCATAGGTTCTCCAGGAGCGCGCGGTGATATCCCAGAAGGCCCGCTACGCGCTTCGTGCCCTGCTTGCGCTTGCGCGGGTGGGGCCAGGCCATACGCTGATGACCAGCGAGATCGCGGCCGAGCAGAAGATACCGAAGAAATTCCTCGAGCAGATCCTGCTTCAGCTCAAGGGCAATGGCATTGTGCGCAGCCATCGCGGGCGCACCGGGGGCTATGAGCTGATCCGGCCTGCCGAAGAGGTGATGTTCGGCGAGGTTTTGCGGCTCATCGACGGGCCGATTGCGCTTTTGCCCTGCCTCTCGATCGTTGCCTACCGGCGATGCGAGGATTGCCGCTCGGAGGAAAGCTGCGAGTTGCGGCACGTGTTTTCGCGGGTGGCGCTGGCCTCGCGCGATGTGCTCGACAAGACCAGTCTTGCGGCGGCCCTGGCGGCTCCTGAACTGCTTGCCTGACCGTTGGCAATCGCGCGCGGTGCAAAACGTTGCGCGATCCGTTCAATCATCTTGCCGTTTTCTTGACAATAAACATCATCTTTAATAGGTGAGCGGCATTGAGCTTCTGCATATGCCGCGCCCGATGGGCGGTCGCCTGGATCAGTTGATCCGGCGCCCGGTTGACAGCAGGTGCTGTGTCAAGGGTAGTGTCCTCATGGCTGATCGTCTGCACCGCAACAGAAGCGCGCTTTACGCTGTCGCTGGCCTTCTCCTCATTTCTGGCCTCGCCCTACCGGTCGCGGCCCAGGAGACTGCGCCTGTAGAGGATGCCGTTCCGGCGGTGACTGCTCCGGCGACGCCGACTTTGGCGCCGGTCGTGACCCCGGAGGTTGCACCGGCACCGAGTGCAGGGGCGGCGCCCGAAGCAGCAGATCCAACGACGTCTGCCCCTGCCACGGGAACGGCCATTGAACCGGTCGTGACGCCAGCGGCGGAGTCGGATTTGCCTATGGTTGAGACGGGCCTTGCCGGGCATGACCTGTCGCCCTGGGGCATGTTCATGGCGGCGGACTATGTCGTGAAGAGCGTCATGATCGGCCTGCTGACTGCGTCGCTCGTCACGCTGATCATCTGGGTGGCCAAGAGCATGCAGCTTTCCGGCGCTCGTCGCCGCGCTTACAAGGCGCTGCGCGAGGTGCTGAAGGCAGACAGTCTCGAGAGCGTCGCGGCCGTGATGTCTACCCGCCGTGGCCTCGGCGCCATGCTGGTCAAGGCGGCGGCCGAAGAAGTGGAAATGTCGCGCGATCTCGTTGGTCTGGTCGATCCCAGCGGCATCAAGGAGCGCGTGTCCTCTCGCCTCAGCCGCATCGAAGTGGCCGCGGGCCGCAAGATTTCGCAGAGCCTTGGCATTCTCGCGTCCGTCGGGTCGGTGGGGCCGTTTGTGGGTCTCTTCGGCACCGTCTGGGGCATCATGAACGCCTTTGTGGGCATTGCGGAAACGCAGACGACCAATCTTGCCGTCGTGGCGCCGGGCATTGCCGAGGCGCTGCTTGCAACGGCCTTCGGCCTCGTGGCCGCTATTCCGGCCGTGGTGATCTACAATGCCTTTGCCCGTTCGGTGACTGGCTATCGCCAGGTTCTGGCCGATGTTTCGGCTGGTATCGAGCGCCTCGTGAGCCGTGACCTCGATCGTTCGGCTCTCGCCATTGCGCGCGGCCCGACCGCCCTCGCGGCGGAGTAGGGGCATGGCCGGTCGGATCAAGGAAGGCGCGGGCGAGGAGCTCGAGGTCAATCACGAGATCAATGTGACGCCGTTCATCGACGTCATGCTGGTCCTGCTCATCATCTTCATGGTGGCGGCGCCGCTGGCGACGGTTGATATCAATGTCGACCTGCCGGTTTCCAACGCCACGCCGGCGCCGCGGCCGGAAGAGCCGCTTTTCGTTACGCTCAAGGAAGACCTTAGCCTTGCCATTGGCAATGACACGGTGGACCGTGAAGCCATTGGCGCGTCTCTCGATCAGGTGACGGAAAGCGATCGCGAAACGCGCGTGTTTCTGCGGGCCGATGCGGCCGTGGCTTATGGCGACCTGATGGAGGCGATGAACCTGCTGCGTTCGTCCGGCTATGTGCGGATTGCGCTGGTGGGCCTTGAATCGGCGAATGCCGTGGCCGTGCCGAGCGGCCAGGACGCTCAGGCCGCAGAATGAACAGGGCAGGCGACAGTTTTGTCGCGGAAGACTTTTTGCGCGCCAAGAAGGGCGACGTCGCCCTTTGGACGACGGCGAGCCTGCTGGTGATTGCCGGGCTGGTGGGCGGCTACTGGGCCTATCAGACCTATATGCCGGTCGCCGCTGCGGCCGGTCCCCCGCCCGGGGCGATGGTTGTGGAATTCGCCGAATTCGCCGTGTCGCCGGTGACCGAGGAACTCGACGTTCCCGAGGGCGAGCTTTCGGCTGCCTCCGAGGCGACGCCGCCAAGCGAAGCCGAGCCTGACCCGGAAGCCGAGCCCATCGAGGAGCCGGAACCGGTTGTCGAGCCGCCGCCGGAGGTTGAGCCCGAAGAGGTTACCGAGCCGGAAGAGGTGGTCGAGCCTGAAGAGGTCGTTGAGACGGCCGAGGCCGAAGTTGAACCGCCGCCGGAGCCGGAGGTTGAGCCTGAGCCTCTGCCCGAAACCGAGCCCGAGCCAGCACCAGAGCCTGAGCCTGCGGTCGTGCCGGAACCGGTCGAGCCGATCATCGATGTGCCCGAAGTTGAGGTGCCGGAGCCGGCCGTGGTGATCCAGCGGCAGATGGCTACGGTCGAGCGGCCAGAACCCGAGCCTGAGCCGGAACCGGTTGTCGAACCGGAAGAGATCGTCGAGCCACCGCTTCCAGAACCGGAGCCGGTGCCGGAACCTGTGCCCGAAGAGCCGGTGGTCGAGCCTGTCGATCCGAACCTGCCCGTGCCGGTGACCATGTCGCCGCGTATCGCGGAGACGCGCGCCAATACGCCGGAAACCAAGTTCACGCCGCCGCCGCGCCGGACCCCGCCACCTCAGCAGGCCGCGTCGCAGGCCTCGGCACCCAAGCCGCAGGAGCAGCAGGCGCAACAGGCCGCCGCACCGCAGCAGACAGCCAGCGCTGAGCCGAGTGGTTCACAGGTGAATCGCTGGGAATCCAGCGTGCTGCGTCATCTCGGCCAGCGCCGCAAATATCCGGCTGATGCCAGGGCGCGCGGCGAAGAAGGCCGCGTCATTGTGCAGTTCACGATCGACGGGGCAGGCAATGTCCAGTCGGTGAGCATCGCCCGTTCCAGCGGCTTTGCTGCGCTCGATCAGGCGGCGCGCGATCTCGTCTATGCCAGCTCGCCCGTGCCGCGCCCGCCAGACGGTTTGCCGCGGGCCCGGCTGACTATCGGCATGCCGATCGATTACGAGCGCTAGGTCGTGCCTTCGATAAGCTGGCGATAACCGTCGAGCGTGTCCCGGTCGCGTTGGTCGCGGGGCTGGGGGAGTGCCAGGTCGGCGGCGATGCGGGCGGGTGTGTCGGATAGAACCAGCACGCGATCGGCAAGGCGGGCAGCGTCTTCTGCCATGTGGGTGACGAGGATCATTGTCGGTCTGTCGGATGCGGCGACTGAGGCGATCAGGCCGTACATTTCTTCGACGAGCGCGCGGTCGAGCGAGACGAAGGGCTCGTCGAGGAGGAGCAAGCCGGAATTGAGGGCCAGTGCGCGGGCGAGCGCGGCGCGACGCTGCATGCCGCCAGAGAGCTGGTGCGGGTAGAGGTTTGCGTGGTTGGCGAGTCCAGTTCGGCCGAGGGCGGCCATGGCCGTTTCCGTGCTCACGCCCTTGCCGGCGGTTCGGACATTGTCTGATGTTGTCAGCCAGGGCAGCAGGCGCGGGTCCTGGAAGAGGAAGCCGGGCGGGGCGGCCTGGGCGGCTGGTTGGCCGTTGATGGTCACATGGCCGGAGAAATCGCGGTCTATGCCAGCGATGATGCGCAGGAGCGTTGATTTGCCGATGCCGGATGGACCGAGGATGGCGGTGACGCTGCCGGGCGCGATCTCGGTTTTGAAGCCGGAGAGGGTGGGGGCGGCGCTGCCGGCGTAGCGTTTTTCGTCGATGGAGATGATCAGGCCTGGACCGGTCGCCATTGCAGCACCCTCCGTTCGATGGGGCGCAGCACGCCGTATTCAATGGCGAGGACGACGAGGATGAAGGCCGCGGTGTAGGCGAGGATGCCGGTGATGTCGAAGAACTGGAAGAAGAGACTGACGCGGTAGCCGACACCGCCGTCGCTGCCCAGGACTTCGAAGACGAGGACGATTTTCCAGATCAGGGAGAGGCCGGTTCGCGCGGCGGCGAGGACGAAGGGCATAAGCTGAGGCAGGAAGACGAGACGCAATCGTTTCGCTGTCGGCCAGCGCATGGCTTGGGCGAGTTCGTCAAATTCGGGGGCAAAGCTGCGCACGCCTTCGCGGATCGTGGTGGCGACCAGCGGCACCTTGTTGATGACGACGGCGAGGATTAGCGCGGTTTCGGTGAGGCCGAGCCAGATATAGAGAGCGATGGCGACGACAATGGCGGGCAGGTTGAGGCCGACGAGGAGCCAACTGGAGAACAGGCGATCGAGCCAGGCTTTGCGACCCAGAAGGATGCCGAGGGCGGTGCCGATCAGCATTGCGAGAATGAAGGCGAGGCTGGCGCGCCAGAGTGTTTTGCCCAGATCTGCGAGGAGTTTTCCTTCCGTCGCGAGGCGCAGCATTTCCTGGCCCACGGCGACGGGCGAGGGAAAGAGCCTATGCGCCAGCACCATGGCGAGGACTTGCCAGACCAGCAGCAGGATCGGGAACGACAGGAGTTCGAGCAGCGGCAGGGCGCGTTGACGCCCTGCGCGTGGCGGTTCGCCTATTTGCGGTAGCCCGGCCAAAATGTCCCCGGCAACAGTTCTTGGCCTTCACCTACGACCTCACTGCCGCCGAAGCGGGCGAGGAGGGCAAAGGTCTGTTCGGCGGCGTCCGTGTCCTCAGGATTGTAGGAGGAGACGATGCCGGCGCGATAGTCGTCGCGAAGCTGCTCGAAGAGCGCGGCGTTGTCCTCGGCGCCCATCAGGCCCTTGAGGTTTTCCCAGGCAGCGTTATCGGTGAGCAACACCTCTTTGGCGGCGAAGGAGGTGTCGAGGAAGCGGACCACAGCGTCGTGCTTGGTTTCGGCGGTTGCTTCCGTAAAGGTCCAGCCCAGCAGTGGCGGTGGATCGGCGACGCCGAGTTCGGCCAGCATGGTTTTTACCGAGAGCAGTTCGTGCATGCCGGCAGCCTTGGCGCGAGCGTTCCATTGCCAGAAATTGAGGCCGGCATCGACGCCGCCATTGCTCAGCAACTCATTGACGAGCGGCGGAGCGCCGTAGCGGGCTTCTGCGATTTCCGGCAAAGTCTTGCCGGTCTTGCTGGCGAAATAGGCCTGAAGGATGACCCAGCTCTTGTCGGCGGGGCCGCCGGCAACGCCGATGGTCTTGCCTTCGAGCCCCGTTACGTCGGCAATGGCGCTCTCGGCCGGGACCATGAGGCCGCCGACGGTCAGGGAATGCGGAACCATGGTGACGAGGTTGCCGTCATTGCGCTGGGCGGCGACCCAGACGAAGTCGGAGAGGATGACGTCGACAGCTCCGGCCTGCAGGGCGATCTGCCCGGCGCGGCTATCGGCCAGGGGACGGACCTCTAGATTGAGGCCGTGGGCGGTGTCGAGACCGAGCGATTTGATGGTCTCGATTTCCCACTGCACGGTGCCGCTTTCCTGCACGCCGATGGTCAGCGTGAGGGGCTCCTGGGCAAGCGCGACAGATGAAGCGGCGAGGGCAAGGAGCCCTGCGCCGAGAGTTTTTGCCAGCATGGTCAAGTCCGGTCTCAGGCGCCCGTAACGCGCCAGATCACGTCGCCGACGTCGTCGGCCATGAGCAGGGCCTTGTCGGCTGCGACAGCGACGCCGACCGGACGACCGAAGGAGTACTTTTCATCGGCCGAGAGGAAGTCGGTGAGGATGTCTCGCGGCAGGCCCACAGGCTTGCCGTTTTCGAAGGCGACGAAGGTGAGCTTGTAGCCGCTCAACTTGCTGCGGTTCCAGGAGCCGTGTTGGCCGATGGCCATGCCGGCGGGGAAGCCGGGCAGAGTGCCTTCGGGGACCCAGGAGAGACCGAGCGAGGCTGTGTGGCCGCCAAGGGCGAAGTCCGGGTGGTCTTGCTTGGAGGCGGGGTGAGCGGTGCTCTGCGGCACGCGATCATCGACGACGCCCCAATAGGAATAGGGCCAGCCATAAAAGCCGCCATCGCGGACTGAGGTCAGGTAATCGGGCGGGGTTTCATCGCCGAGACCGTCGCGCTCGTTGACGACGGTCCAGAGCACGTCGGTGGTCGGCTCCCAGGCCATGCCCACGGCATTGCGTAGGCCGGCGCCATAGATGCGCGACTTGCCGGTGGTGATGTCGTATTCGTGGATGCAGGCGCGGTTTTCTTCGGCTGCAATGCCGGCATCGCCGATATTGGTCAGCGAACCGACGGCGACGTAGATCTTGGTGCCGTCCTTGCTGGCGATGAGATTGCGCGTCCAGTGGCCGCCGGGGACGAGGTCCATCAGCTTCTTGCCGGGCGTGGTGATCTTTGTCGCTGCGGGATCGTAGGGATAGGCCAGTAGGGCATCGCTGGCGCCGACATAGAGCGTCGAGCCGATGAGCACCATGCCATAGGGCTGGCGGACGTTTTCGATATAGTCGTGGCGGATTTCGGCGGTGCCATCGCCATCGGCATCGCGCAGCAGGGTTACGCGATTGGGGCTGGTGCCCGAGGCGCGGGCGCGCTGCATGGTGGCCGACATGGCGTGGTCGAAGAGCGAGCTGGGCTTGCCCGATTCACCCATGGATTCGGCGATCAGCACGTCACCATTGGGCAGCACATAGATCTGGCGCGGATGATCGAGGCCTTTGGCGAAGGCATTGACCTTGAGGCCTGCAGCGGCGGTCGGCTTGTGATTGCCTTCCCAGCCCTTGGCGGTCGGCATTTTCAGCGTCGGGATGCTGCCCTGTGCCTTGGGTGCCGGGATGTCGGGCTTGGAGCCATAGACCGGGGACTTGTTTTCGCCGCCATGACGGAGCGTCACGGCTACGGCGCCGATGGCGGCAACGATCTGGGCGAAAATGGAATTGCTCATCGCGGCATCTCGAATGACATGTATGGAACGGAAGCGGGCCATCTTCTTATCACGCTGTCAGTTCTGCGAAAGCCGGAATCCCTGACTTAAAACGTTCATCCCCGCTTTCGCGGGGATGAGGTGGACAGACGTTTTTTTTGCGCTTAGCGCGGCATGGGCACGAAGTCGCGGCCCGAGATATTCGAGATCAGCATGTAGCTGATGGCGCCCAGTGCGTAGTAGGACGCGGCCGAGGCTTCCTCGCGCGGGATGACGATGAGCTGGTTCTCGCGGCAGGCGTGGAGGAACTCGCAGAAGTTGGGCATGGCGGTTTCGAGCGCGCCGATGGCATCGGCCGGGGTCTGCAAAGTGTCGGTGCGGTAGGTCGCAAAGACGAAATCGGCGTCGAATTCGGGCAGGGTTTCGGCGCTGAATTCGGCGCTTTCGCCCACCGGGATCTCTTCGATCTTGGCCGGGAAGGTGAAGCCGGCATCGCGGAGAACCTTACCCAGCGTGCCGTAGGTGTGCTCGATATAGAGTTTGCCGTCATTGGCCTGGATCACGCTGGCGCTGATCGAGCCGGTGTCGATCAAGCGCTTGATCTGGGCGATCTGCCCTTCGTACCGGGTCTTGAGCACGGCAAGGCGATCTTCGGTGCCGGTCAATTCGGCCAGAACATCGAAAATCGCGAAGGCGCCGCGTCCGTTGTCATCGAGAACGACCGTCGGGGCGATGGCCTGCAACTGCTCGACTTCGGCGGTCTGCCAGGGTGTGGTGAGGATCAGGTCGGGCTCAAGGGCGGCGACGGCCTCCACATCAGCGGGCAGGTTGCCGACGAACTTGATTTCGGAATTGTCGAAATCGACGCCGGTGAGAACCTTGCTCGAGCGGATGAAGGGCGTGCCGTCGGGTGTGGTGCGGCCGTGGCTGCCGAGCGGGAAAACGCCCAGTTCGATCAGCGGAACGGTCAGCGAAAGATCGTGCAGCGAGACGATGCGCAGCGGCCTGGTGGGGATTTCCACTGTGCGGCCGGCATCGTCGGTGAAGCTGCGGGTTTCCTGCGCGGAGACGGCGGTGAGCCCGGCAAGGGCCAGGATGCCGGCGGCAATCAGCTGTTTGAACATGGGCGTTTCCCTGCGGTTGGAGCTTACTCGGCCAGCGCGTCGAGGTTGCGACCGGAAATGGCGGCGAGAACGGCCGAAGCCATCATGCCGGCGGCGGTGTAGGAGCGGGCGACGGCGTCTTCGCGCGGAACCAGCACGAAGCGTTCGCCGGAACAGGCCGTGAGGAACTGGCAGAAACTGGGCGTCACTGTTTCGATATCTGAGATGGCATCCTGCGGGCTCTGGCCGCGCGAGGGGTCGTAGGTGAGGAACATGAAGTCGGCGTCGAAAGCGGGCAGTTCTTCGCCAGAGAAAAAAGTGCGCTCGGTGCCTTCGAGGCCATCGATCACGGCGGGGAAGGTGAAGCCGGCATCGCGCAGAACCTTGCCGATGACGCCATAGGTGTGCCAGGCGGCGATCTGGCCTTCCTGGGTCAGGATGATCGAAGCGGAGATATTCCGGTCGCCGATAACGGCCTTCACCTGATCGACCTGCTCCTGATAGCGAGACTTGAGGATCGCCAGCTTGTCCTGGGTATTGGTCAGCTCGGCGATGTCCTCGAAGGTGGCGAGTTCGCCGCGCACATTGTCTTCGACGAAGACAGTCGGGGCGATGACTTCGAGCTGCTCGGCCGTGGCTTCCTGGAAGCTCGAGGTGATGATCAGGTCGGGTTCGAGCGCCGCGATGGCTTCGAGATCGGCGGGCGAGCCGCCGACATTGACGATATCGGAATTCTCAAAGGTAACGCCGGTCAGCGTGGCGGCGCCGCGCATGAACGGGCCCGCCTCGCCGTTGCGGCCGAAGGCGCCGACCGGAATGATGCCAAGTTCGACCAGCGGGACGGTGAGCGAGCTGTCGTGGAGGGTGACGACGCGCTTGGGTGCAACGGGGACTTCGACGGTGCGGCCGGCATCATCGGTGTAGGGGCGGGTTTCCTGCGCGAAGGCGGGGACGGCGAGCACGGCGATGAGGGGCAGTGCGGCGAGGGTGACGATGAGTTTGGTGCGCATGATTATTCCGATGCTGCGAGCGGCGTGAAGTTGCGGCCGGCAATGCCGGCATGGACGGTCGCGATCGCCAGATCCATGGCGTTGTAGGAGACGGTAAAAGCCTCGTCGCGCGGCAAGAAAAGGACTTGGTCGTTGCGGCAGGCAGAGAGGAAATCGCACCAGCCGGGCAGGGCTGCTTCCATATCGGCGCGAGCCGTTTCGGGCGTGTCGCCCTGGTCGTTGCGGTAGGTGATGATGATGAAATCGGCATCGAGTTCGGGAACGCGCTCGGCCGAGACAGTGGCTTGCACGCCGAGTTCTTCGGCCAGTGGCGTCATCTTGAAGCCGACCTTGGCCAGCACATGGCCCAGCGAGCCATAGGTGGGCATGAAATTGCTGAGGATGCCGCCATCTTCGCCGCCGTGGAGGATGGACACGGTGATGTCGCCGGCATTGGGCACCGCTTGCTTGAGCGACGCGATTTGCCATTCGAGGCGGCTTTCTAGAGCGTTGAATTCGTCGGTTGCGCCAACCGCGTCGGCCAGTACGCGGAACTGGTCGGTGCCGGTGCGGTTGAAGCGGTCGAGAGTGATGGTGGGGGCGATGAGGTTGTATTGACGCAGCATGGCCTCATCGGACGAGCTGGTAATAATCAAGTCCGGCGTAATCGCCGAAATGGCCTCGAAATCCTCTTCGTCGACGTAAGTGATGTCGGAATTGTCGAAATCAACGCCGACCAGTGACATGCCACTGCGGAGGTAAATGGAGCCATCGGCGCGCATGCGGCCGCTGCTGGCAATGGGGGGGACGCCAAGTTCGAGAAGGGGAATGGTCAGGCCAACATCGTGGAGCGTCACGATGCGCTTCGGTGCCACCGGGATTTCGGTCGTGCCGGTATCGTGGGTGAAGGGGCGCGTTTCCTGGGCAGCGAGGGGCAGGGCGGCCATCATGACGAAGGCTAGCGCGACTGCGATTGGTTTGATCATTCAATAACTCCAAGGCTTCCCGGTGGGCGGGGGGTGGTCGAGACGGGGCCTGAAACTCTGTGGTCCGGGCGCGTGTCAGTGCTGCGGGGTGACCTCGTCGAGGCACCAGCGGAGCGTCATTTCACCGCCGCCTTTGGCGACGACGCCGCAATTGCCCTGGATCATGAAATCCTGGGCATGCATGCGGATGGAGAGGCGGGCACCCGGCAGCGCGGCCTCCAGGGTGAGTTCGTCGCCTTCGTTGACATGCTCGGGAATGGCGCCATCGAGCGAGACGGCGTCGAGACGGAAGCCATTTTCGGCGGCCCAACGGAGCGCAGCCAATTCGGCAACCTGGGCCGGCTCGGAGGCGTCGGAGCGGCCCTTGTAGGTGGGGAGATAGACTTCGCTCTTGCCTATGGCGTCGAGGAAGCCTTCGGCGTGTTCGGCCGTCATGCGGCCATATCGCTGGCGCTGGGGCATGACGACGAGCGAGGCGGCAAAGCGGCAGCCGCCGATATGGGTGGCCTGGACGACGTTGAAGTGTTGGGGATCGGCGAGCTTGACCAGGGCTTTGTAGGTAGAGAAGCCGTGGCGGGCGCAGCAGGCGTCGCGGCGGCTATCGGTGCAGCAGATGATGGTTGGGCGGGTGTCAGGCGTGCCCGCAAACACCTTGCCACCGACATAGTCGCGGATGGCTGCGATCAGTTCGGCCTCGTCGGAAAAGTCGGCATAGACATTTTCCGGCAGGGCGTGGAGCGTCGGCAGGCTGCCTTCGGCTTCGACCTTGTCGACCAGCGCCACATGCAGTTTGGCGTGGGCGGCTTCATGCAGCGTTTGTGAGAGTTCGGGCGACATGTCGACCGATTCCCAGCGCGGCGTCCGCCATTTGCCGCGTGGCCAGGCGAGCATAAGGACGCGCTTCGGCGCATCACCAGTGCCGGCCAGCGGCTCGCCGCGTTCGAGGCAGAGATCGGTGCAGAAGACGTGCTTGCCCATTACTTTGCTTCTTCAAACGGGACGAAGGAGCGGCCGGCGACGTGGGTCTCGACCAGATCGAGGGCGAGGTCGAGGCCGGCCATGGTGCTGCCGAACGTGGGGCCGGGCAGCAGGACCATTTGGCCTTTCTGACAGGCAGTGAGCGCCTGGCACCAGCCGGGCGCGAATTTTTCGTAGGCAGCGCGGACGGCTTCGGGTGTGGCGTCGGGTTGCTGGCGATAAAAGCCGAAGATGAAATCGGCATCGAGGTCCTGGATCAGCTCGGCGCTCCACGAGGCCTGGGTGGCTTCGAGCGCGGACACGGCTGCGGGCTGGGCGAAATTGAGATCGGACAGCACCTGGGCGATGGCGCCGAGATTGGCGCGGTAAACCCAGAGTTCCTCGCCGGCCGGGAACATGAAGGTCATGGTCGCGGAGATGGCCGAGGTATCGCCGATGTAGGATTTGGTGCGTTCGACATTGTCGAGATAGCGCTGGTACCGGGCCTCGAAATTGCCGGCCTGACCGCTGACATCGGCGAGGGTGCGGAGGGTTTCGACAAGGCCGAGGGCGCCATTGTCGACCACGAGGGTCGGCGCGATGGCCTGAAGCTGCTCCACGACGGCCGGGTCGGTATAGGTGCCGCCGATGATGAGGTCGGGCTGCAGCGCAGCGATGGCTTCGAGGTCGAGGGCGTTGAACTGGCCGACATATTCGATGTCGGTGTTCGAATAGTCGATGCCCAACGTGTCCATGCCGCCGCGGAGGAAGGTCTTGCCATCGGCATCGACGCGACCGGCGCTGCCGACCAGGGCGGCGCCAAGCTCATAGAGGGGCAGGGCGACGATCTGGTCGTTGAGCGCGACAATGCGCTGTGGGGCGACGGGAATGTCGAACGTGCCGTTGGCAGCGGTGACCGAGCGGGTTTCCTGCGCCAGAGCCGGGAAGGCCAGGCCGAGCGCCAGGGTGAGGACTGCGAAAGCGGTGCGGAAGATCATCGGGATAGTCTCCACGGGAGTTCGGAACGGAATTACTGGAGGTCGCCTTCGACCGTAGTTGCCGGGTCGCCATCGGCGGCGGCTTCGAGCAGCGGCACGAGGAAATCGACGGCAACCGGGATGGAGAGAAGTTCCTGCCGGGCGATGGCTGCGAGGTGCTCATCGGTGAGGAAGATTTCGCCGCCCCTGGCGCCCGCCTGGAGGAAGGGGCGGGCCGGGTAGTCGAGCGATTCCTGCAGGGCTGCGGAACCGCCGTACCAGACGAGAACGTCGGCATCGATCGGCTCGATGAGTTCGGGCGAAACGAGGTTGAAGAAGGCGGTTTCGGTAATGTCGTCGAGTGCGGTCGGCGTCACGAAGCCGAATTCGTTGAGGAACTTGGCGCGGATATCGAGCTTGTTGAAGGCACTGAATTCGCCTTCGACGATGCGGCCGACCACGGCAGTTTTGCCGGCCCATTCGGGGTGGGTTTCGCGGACTTCGGCGAAGCGGGCATGGATGGCGTCGATCTGCCGCTGCGCTTCGGCTTCTGCGCCAAGGGCGCGGGCGGCGATCAGGGCGCGCTGGTCCCAAGCCAATTCGTAGTCGCCCAGGCCGCTGGGGATCGCCACGACCGGCGCGATGAGGCTGAGCTTGGCATAGAGGTCTTCATCGATGCCGGAGGCGAGGGCGATGATGACGTCGGGATTGGTCGAGGCGACCAGTTCCGGATCGATGTCGCCGGTAAAGACTACAGGTTCGGTGGTGAGGAGCGATTGGCCCCAGGGGGGCGTCGTGGAGGGGAACTTGTCGCGCCATTCGCGCACGATGACGGGGCTGACGCCGAGCTTGAGCAGGTTGCCGATGCCACCATAATCGAGGCTGGCGACGCGCTCGGGCTTGGTTTCGATGACTGTCGTTCCGAACTTGTGCTCGATGGTCACCGGGAATTCTTGGGCCATGACCGGTGTGACGATGGCGAGTGCCAGGAAGGCGGTGAGCAGGCTTGAACGAAACGACATGAAATCCTCCAAGATCAATGCGATGCGCTGGATCGGCTGCGCACCATCAACACGATGAAGAGCGGAACGCCGATGAGGGCGGTGAGCAAGCCCGCGGGAATCTGAATGGGCGCGAAGGCGGCGCGGCCGACGAGATCGGCCAGCGAGACCAATACGGCACCCACCATGGCGGTGATCAGCAGGTTGAGGCCGATGCCGGCCGGGGCGATGCGGCGGGCGGCATGGGGCGCGATGAGACCGACGAAGCCGAGCGGGCCGACCACTGAGGTCGCAATTGCGGCGAGGGCTACGGCTATGGCGAGTTGCAGGTTGCGGATCAGTTTTACCCGGACGCCAAGGCTGATGGCTGAGGCTTCGCCCATGCGGGTGGCCGAGGAACTGCGGCTGATGGCGAGGAGGGCGGGGAGCAGCACGGCGCACCAGATGCCCAAAGTCCAGACATCGCTCCAGCCTGCGGCATTGATCGAGCCGGCGAGCCAGGAGAGCGCGGCCATGGCGCGGTCGATGTCGCCATAGGTCATCAGCGCCGAGGTGATCGACGAGATGAAGGTCGAAAGCCCAATGCCCATGAGGATGAAGCGAATGGCGCTGCCGCCCTGGCGGGTGTGGGACAGACCCTGGATGGCGAGGGCAACGAGGATGGCGCCGGCAAAGGCGGCCCAGGGGCGGAGGGCGCCGGAGACGTCGGGGAACACGACGGTCAGGGTGACGACCGCCAGGGCTGCGCCCTGGCTGACGCCGACCAGCGAGGGATCGGCAAGGCCGTTGCGGGTGGTGTTCTGCAGGGCCGCGCCGGAGAGGGCCATCATGGCGCCGACGAGGGCGGCGGCGAGGGTGCGCGGGAAGCGGAATTCCCAGACGACATTGTCGATGGCGCGGCTGATGCTCAGGCCGCGCAAGGTGTCGATCACCTCGTTGAGCGCGACGCCATAGGTGCCGGTGGCAAGGCTCACACAGCAGATGAGGAGAAGGACCAAAGCGAGCAGGGCCAGAGCGACGAGTGCGCGAACGGGCAGGCGCAGGGCGATGCGTTCGGACTTGCTGCGGAAAACCCAGTGGTGGGCGGGCGCCGACATCAGCGGGTCCTCCGGCGGACGAGCTGGATGAAAAGCGGCGCGCCGATCATGGCGGTGATGATGCCAGTGGAGATTTCGCGGGGCGGGATGGCGATGCGGGCGATGGTGTCGACGCCGAGGAGATAGACGGCACCGGCCAATGCTGCGTAGGGCACGATCCAGCGATAGTCGGAGCCGACATAGAGCCGGACGACATGGGGGATGACGAGACCGATGAAGCCGAGCGGACCGGCGAGGGCGACGGAGCAGGCGGTCAACACCACGACGACGGCCAGCAACTGCACCTTTAGCGCGCCGGTTTTTACGCCGAGGCCCTGGGCCACTTCATCGCCCATGGCGAGGACGGTAACGCGCGGGGCGAGCAGCACGCCGCCGATGAGGGCCAGCGCGATTGGCGGGCCGACATAGAAGAGAAGGGTGATATCGCGCCCGGCAAGACCGCCGGTGAGCCAGACGCGCAGGTTTTCAAAAGTGTCCTGATCGAGCAGGTGGACGACGGAAATAATGGCGCTGAGAAAGGCGCTGATGGCGGCGCCGGAGAGGGTCAGGCTGAGCGGGGTGGCGCCGCCGGGCACAAGGCGGGCGATGATGTAGACCACAAGCGCAGCCCCAAGCGCGCCGACCATGGCGATCCAGGGGATGAAAATCATGCTGGTGAGGCCCAAGACGCTCGTTGCGATCACCACGGCAAAGGCGGCGCCGGAGGTGAGGCCGAGCAAAGCGGGATCGGCCAGCGGGTTGCGGGTCACGCCTTGCATCAGCGCGCCGGCGAGGGAGAGGCTGGCGCCGACGATCACCGCCAATACCGCGCGGGGCAGGCGCAGGTTGCGGACGATGACGTGGTCGAAAGTAGTCTGGTCGAAGTTGAACAGCGCCTCGATGACGGTGCCGAGCGATAGCTGCTTGGCGCCGACGGCGATGTGCAGAAGGAAGGCGAGGGCGAGAATGCCGAGCAGCACGGGGACGCCGCTCCACGCCCGGACGGGATGCGTGCCGGCATTGGGGGCGGCCATCGTGCTCATTGCGCCGTCACGGAGGCAGCTTTGCGCATACGGGTTCCCGAGGGGACGCAAACCATGCGGCCGCTGTCGGGGTCGCGCAGCACCTTGGCGTCGAGACCAAAGACCTCCTTGAGCCGTGTCGCCGTGAAGATGTCGTCCGGCGTGCCTGCGGCGACGATCTGGCCTTGCTTCATCATCACCAGATAGTCGGCATAGGCGGCGGCGAGGCTGAGTTCGTGGAGGACGATGACGAGGGTACGGCCGCGCTGGTGCGCGAGGCCGGCAAGCAGGTCCATGAGGTCGACCTGCACCTTGAGGTCGAGGAAGGTGGTAGGTTCATCGAGCAGGATGAGGTCGGTTTCCTGGGCCAGTACCATGGCGACCCAGCAGCGTTGGCGCTGGCCGCCCGAGAGGGTATCGACGCTGCGATCGGCGAAGTCAGTAATGCCGGCGATATCCATGGCGCCATTGACGGCGTCTTCGTCGGCGCGGGTCCACTGGCGCAGCAGCGTCTGATGGGGGAAGCGGCCCTGCGCCACGAGTTCGCGCACGGTCAGCCCTTCGGGCGCGATCGGGCCCTGCGGCAGGAGGCCGAGCCTGGCGGCAACGCTCTTGGTGTCGAGGCGGTGGATATCCTTGCCGTCCAGCAGCACGCTGCCCTTGGAGGGGGCGAGAATGCGCGCCATGGTCTTGAGCAGAGTGGACTTTCCGCAGCCGTTGGGGCCGATGAGGATGGTGATCTCGCCAGTGGGAATCGCGAGGTCGACATTGTCGAGCACACTGGTGCCGCCATAGCCGACGCTCAGCCCGATGCCTTCCAATCGCAGCGTTCGCTGCGTCGTTGCACTGCCTGACACGGGCGTTCCTTATATGACTAGGATTGTCTGGTTTGCGTGTAGCAAAGCTGGGACGGGCATACAAGTCGCGGTCCTACGCGTTGGTACGGATGCATTTCGATGTGACTGCTACACGCCGGGTTTACCTCTGATTGTTAGGATCTTCGCGTATGGGGCGAGGAGGGTTCCATGATGCAGCCACTTGGTATGCTGGCTTTTGTCGGTGCTCTGGTGCTCGCAGGATGCAGTTCCGGAGAGGCGCCGTTGATTGCCGGAGGGCCGACGCCGACGCAGGCGATCGACGCGATGCTCAGCAATGCCCGTATTCTTGAGCGACAGCGCACGGCGATTGTCGAAGATCGGGTTAAGCTCGAAGCCACCGATTGTGCCAAACACCCCAATGGTGTCGTGACCTGTCGAGTGCGGCTTTATTCGATCGGTCGCGGCTGGTCGGCCCCGAGCATGGGGCGTTTTACCGAAACGGATGGACGCTGGGCCTTCGATTTCTAGGCACGCAACCGTTTCGTTCGATCCGCGTTAAATGAAGCGGCTCGGGTCGGGCCGCTTTTCAATCGTGGGGTTCACAATATGGGCGACGCAGGTATCGGCTGGATTGCAGCGATCATTATCGGTGGTCTGGCAGGTTGGATCGCATCCAACATCATGAAGACCAATACCGGGATTTTTCTCAACATCGTGCTCGGCATCGTCGGCGCGCTGATTGCCAGCTTCCTCTTTGGCATCATCGGCATCTCGTTTGGCGGCTGGCTCGGCTATCTGGTCGCGGGCCTGCTTGGCGCCTGTATCCTGATCGCCTTGGTGCGCGCCATTCGGCGATAGCGCAGAAATTCAAAACAAAA
>NZ_JBEVLL010000146.1:0-4167 GCF_040509215.1 Devosia sp. | reverse complement strand
AATTGCACCAGCGACTGGCCGCGCTTTTTGGCGATCACATCGAGCTTGTCCACGGCATCGAGCACGCGCTGCTCGACATGGCTGGCGCGCAGGGAGCCATTGGGATTGGCGCCGCGCGTACCGGCCTTGTCGCCACCGGATGAATATTTGCCCGACAGCACGCCCTGCGCCAGTGGTGAGAACGCGATCACGCCAATGCCCAATTCGCCACAGGCATCGATCGTATGGTCATTTTCGATCCAGCGATTGAGCACCGAATAGCTCGGCTGGTGGATGGTTGTCGCCACGCCCATCTCTTTCAGAATCCGGTGCGCCTCCCGGGTTTCCTTTTCGGGATAGGACGAGATGCCGACATAAAGCGCCTTGCCCGATTTCACCGCATGGGCCAGCGCGCCCATGGTTTCCTCAAGTGGCGTTTCGGGATCGAAGCGATGGGAGTAAAAAATATCGACATAGTCGAGCCCAAGGCGTTTCAGACTCTGGTCGAGGCTCGCCAGGAGATATTTGCGGCTGCCGAATTCGCCATAGGGGCCCGGCCACATATTGTAGCCAGCCTTGGTCGAAATGATCATCTCGTCGCGATAGGGGCGGAAATCGCGCGCCATCACCTGGCCGAACAGTTCTTCCGAGGAGCCGGCCGGCGGACCGTAATTGTTGGCGAGATCGAAATGGGTAATTCCCTGATCGAAGGCGTAGCCGAGAATGTCCATGGCGCCGGGATAGTCGCGCGTGCCGCCAAAATTCTGCCAGAGGCCGAGGCTGAGGACGGGCAGTTTCAGGCCCGAGTGGCCGGAACGCCGATAGGGCATGGTGTCATAGCGTGCGTTATCCGCCCGATAGGTCATGAATAGTCCTCCCGATGTCTTGCTTGCGGCCGCCCGTGACGCCGGGCCCGGCCGGTGGTATGAGCGCGCCATGACCGCGCTCAATCCAAAATCTGCCACCACTGTGCAACAGGACAATCATCCATACAAGGTGATGGCGATCTACAAATTCGCCTCCCTGCCCGATGCCGAAGCGCTGAAAGCGCCGCTCGCCGCCTTCTGCTGCGCGTCCGGCATCAAGGGCACGCTGATTCTGGCGCCCGAGGGCATCAATGGCACCGTGGCCGGCACGCCCGACGCGATAGACGCCCTCTCCGATTTTCTGTTTGTTTCCGGTCCCTTCGGCATGCGCCTCCTTGGCGCGGAGACCAAATATTCCTTTGCCGACAAAGCGCCGTTCCTCCGCATGAAGGTGCGGCTAAAGCCAGAGATTGTCACCCTCCGCGCGCCCGAGGCCGATCCCTCCCAGCAGGTCGGCACCTATGTCGAGCCGGAGGACTGGAACGAGCTGATCGACCGCAACGATGTGGTCCTCGTCGATACCCGCAACGACTATGAAGTCGGCTTGGGCACCTTCCAGCGTGCGCTCGATCCCAAGACCGCGAGCTTTGTCGAGTTCAAGGATTACGTCGCCAAAAACCTCGATCCCGCCCGGGACAAGAAGGTCGCCATGTTCTGCACCGGCGGCATTCGCTGCGAAAAAGCCTCCAGTTATTTGCTGAGCCAGGGTTTTGAGGAGGTGTTTCACCTCAAGGGCGGAATTCTCAAATATCTAGAAGTGACGCCGAAGGAAGACAGCCGCTTTGCCGGCGAGTGCTTCGTTTTCGACGAACGCGTCTCGGTCGGCCATGGCCTCGAACTCGGGCATGCCACCCTCTGCCGCGCCTGCCGCCATCCGCTCACCGAAGCCGACCGCCAGCACAAGGACTTCGCCGAAGGCCTCTCCTGCCCCTATTGCGCTGATGACACGGCCAAGCACGAAGCGGCCGCAGAACGGCAAAAGCAGATGGATCTCGCCAAAAAGCGCGGCACGGCGCATCTCGGCGATGCCGTCGCCGAAATCGCCGCCAGGGCCAAGGCACAAAAACAGGCGCTGGCCGAGGAGTCGCGGGCGCGCAATTCGGAAGACTGACGCCGTCTGCGCCATTCAACGCATAGACATGTTCTATGCGAAAACCCATATTCCGGCTTATCGACCGCTCTTGCATAAGCCAATCCTATGGACCTCGACCAGCTTCGCACCTTTGACCGCATCGTTCGCGAGCAGAGTTTTACCAAGGCGGCGGCCTATCTGAACATCACCCAGGCCACCGCCTCGATGCGCATGCGGGCGCTCGAACAACTCCTCGGTGTCACCCTCTTCGTCCGCGGGCGAACGGTAACGCTCACCGACCAGGGCATGACATTTTTGCCATTTGCCCGCCGCATCATCGGCACCGCGCAGGAGGCGCGCGAAGCGCTGCGCCGGGTCGAGCGCGGCCGCATCGCCATCGCTTCGCTCCGCAGCCTCGTCTCCCCGCTCATCACCGAAAGCCTCTTGCGCTTCCAGGAAAAGTATCCGGCCGTCGACGTGGTGGTGAACGAAGGCCGACAGGCTCAGATCGCCGAAATGCTGCATGAGCGCGAAGCTGAGCTGGGTATTTTGTGCTGGCCCAATCTCGAACCGCTCGCCGTCGATCTCGTGCCGCTTCTCACCATGCGCGAGCGCGTCCCCCTGGTGATCTCTGCCGACAAGGCGGCAAAGCTCAGCGCCACGCCGGAAATCGAAGAGGTGCTGGCGCTCGTGCCGCGCGTCATCTCGCTGATCTGGTGGCAGGTCGCCCCCGAAGCCTCGACCGCCCTGACCCGTCGCGCCCAGACCAGCGTCGAACTCCCCACCGGCCCGGCGCGGCGTCTCGCCATCAAGGGCGAAGGCATCGGCTTTTTCGTCAATTCGGCCGTTGCCGATGACATCGCCGCCGGGCGGCTCGTTGAAATCCTGCCGGCCGACGTGGAGCCCCTCCATCGCGACACCGCTATGGTGGTGCGTTCGCTCGCAGCACTGGAGCGGCCGATGCTGGTCGATTTCATCCGGGAAATTGCCGTCGAATGTGCGCGAGTGGGCACAATCCTCGATAGCCGACTAGAAGACCTGCTGACTGCCGCCTAATCTCCTCTCAAGAGGAGATATTATGCCCACATATGACTTCATTATCGCCGGCGGCGGCTCCGCTGCCTCCGTTACGGCCTGGCGCCTCGTGAAAGAATTCGGCCTGTCCGTCCTGATGCTGGAGCGCGGACGCGCCCGCACCAACCGCATCATGGCGATGCCCGCCGGCTATATGAAATATCTGGGCCAGGACACGTTCCTCGAAATGCACAAAACCGTGCCGCAGCCCCAGCTCGGCGGCCGCGCACCCATCGTGCCGGTAGCAAAAGTCTTGGGCGGCGGCTCCTCGGTCAATGCCATGGTCTATATGCGCGGCCAGAAGGAGGATTATGACGGCTGGGCCCAAAGCCTCGGCAATGATCCCGGCTGGTCCTATGAGGGCATGCTGCCGCATTTCACCGGCGTAGAAAGCAATGATCGCCTCCACGATCGTTTTCATGGCGACGGCGGGCCGCTCCGCGTTTCCGACCCCGGCTATACGACCGGCACGACCCACGATTTCATCGCCGCGGCGCAAGCGCTGGGCCACAGGCCGAATCCCGATTTTAATGGCGCCACACAGTTCGGCGTCGGCATCATGCAGCACACCTATGCGCAATGGGGCCGCTACAAGGAGCGCTCGGACGCCATAAAAGCCTTCCTCGATCCGCTGAAGTCAGACGACCGCCTGACCATCATTGCCGACGCCCGCGTCGACAAAATCCTAGTCGAAAACGGCCGCGCCACCGGCCTTGCCTATACGAAAAATGGCGAGACCCACACGGTCCGTGCCGAGCGCGAAGTGCTGGTCGGTGCCGGCACCTACAATAGCGCCAAGCTGATGATGCTCTCGGGCATTGGTCCCGCCGATCACCTGCGCCAGCACGGCATCAATGTCGTCGCCGACATTGCCGGCGTCGGCCAAAACCTCCAGGACCATCACGAGGTCCCGGTTATCGCCACCACCAAGGGCAAATCCGGCTATTTTGGCCAAGACCGCGGCTGGAACATGATCCGCAACGGGCTGCAATATTTGCTTACAAATACCGGCCCGGTGACAACCACCGGCATCGAAGCCTGCATGTTCTTCGACCCCGATGGCGGCGACCGTCCGACCATCCAGCTTTACTGCGCGCCCATCGTCTATCTCGATCGCGACGTCTCGGCCGCAAAACCCACTTATGGCGTCACGTTCACCTCGTGCCTGCTGCGCCC
>NZ_JBEVLL010000145.1:0-9994 GCF_040509215.1 Devosia sp. | reverse complement strand
TTGCTCATCTTCTCGGTCTCCATCTGCACGACGTCGGCCAGCGCGCCCTTCTTGGTCGCGGCCTCGTTGCGGAGAACCGCAATCGGCGTCTTCAACCCGTGGGCAAGGTTTCCCACCTGGTTGCGCGCCCGCTCGATGATCTGGGCGTTCGAGCGCAGGAGCTCGTTGACCTCTTCGGCCAGCGGCGCGATTTCGGTCGGATATTGTCCGGTAATTTCGGTGCTTTCGCCCTCGCGCACGCTTTCGATTGCGGCGCTGAGCTTGTCGATGGGCCGCAGCGCAAAGCGCGCCACGATAACGCTCATGATCGCTAGCATGGCCCCCACCGCGCCGAGGACGATAAAGGCCTGGCCGCGGAAATCTTCCACGAGGCCAAGAATCTCGGTGAGATTGCCGGCAACCTCGATGCGATAGGTTTCCCCACCAAGGGTTACGCTGCGTTCCAGCACGCGCAACTGCGTGCCAAACGCGTCGGCCACCACGCCGGTCCGCCGGCCCAGCTCATCAAGCGAGCCCGAAAGCTGCGGCAGGTCGATGCCGACAACCGAAGTCGAGAGATTGACGAGAACACCGTCGCCGTCACGGATGATCCAGTACCAGCCCGAACGCGGCCGATCAAAGCGCGGATCGGCCAGAGCAATATCGGGATCGCGCGGATCGCCCACTTCGAGCAGGATACCCGCAAGGCTTTCGACGTGAAAATCCAGCGTCTGCGACAGCGTCGTATCGAGCGCTCGCGAATAAAGGTCAGTCAGCAAAAACCCGGTCGCCAGCAGCGCCACGACGAGCCAGCCCACCGTCAACCAGAAGAGTGAAGCCGCAATGGAGCCCTTGCGCAGCCAGTTCTTGGCCGCATTGGGTTGCGGCGCCGGTGTCTCGGCCTCGCTGGACAAGGCCGCTCCTATTCGATGATCTGGTAGCCGAGGCCACGCACGGTCTGGATACAGTCGTCCGGCAGCTTCTTGCGCAGGCGCCCGACGAACACTTCGATCGTGTTGCTGTCACGGTCAAAGTCCTGATCGTAGAGGTGCTCGGTCAATTCGGTGCGCGAAACGACTTTGCCCTTGTGGTGCATGAGATAGCTCAGGAGCCGCAATTCGTGGCTCGTCAGCTTGATCGCCTGCCCATCCACCGTCACGCGACCGGAGCGCGCATCGAGCCGCACTGGCCCGGCGGTGATTTCGTTGCTCGCATGTCCTGCCGCACGACGCACCAGTGCGCGAAGGCGCGCCAGCACTTCTTCCATGTGGAATGGCTTGGCCACGTAGTCGTCGGCGCCGGCATCGATGCCCTGCACCTTGTCGCTCCAGCGATCACGCGCCGTCAGCAGCAGCACCGGCAAGGTCTTGCCCGCCCGCCGCCATTCTTCGAGCACAGAAAGGCCATCCATTCGGGGCAGGCCAATATCGAGCACCACCGCATCATAGGGTTCGGTATCGCCGAAGAAGTGGCCCTCCTCCCCGTCGAAGGCTACATCAACGACATAGCCCGCTTCGGTCAGCGCTTCCTTGAGCTGCCTGTTGAGATTGGTATCGTCTTCGACAACTAGAATACGCATGACTGCCCCCGCCGCTCAGCTGCTATTGCGCGTTCAGAACCAAATTCTGCGCCTGACCGTCAGCCGTCAAGACACCAATGATATAAACCAGTTGCCCGCCCTGGTCGCAAACCTGAACGTTGAGGATTTCAGCACTCGGATCGACCCCGGCAGAAGCCAGAACCGCATCGAGCGACATGATCTGGCCGGAGGTCACCGCCTCCTGGATTTCCTGGCGGCCGAGGCAGGACTGAGCCTGGCTCGCGCCGGTGCCCGACAAGGCAAGCGCAAGAGCCAGCGCAATGGCAGCAGCGGCGGAAGGTTTTGGGGCTTTGGTTTTCATGACGCTAAACTAGCGGGGCCTTACTGAATGGGACATGAATAAGGCAATTCATGTTGGCGTCCACAGTTCCCATTATTCGCAAAGGCCCCGCGAGCAAGTTACGCAGCGTCGCTTTTCAGGCCCTTGCGGAGGAAGATTATCGCCAGGGCCTCTAGGACGAGGCTCCCGGCCGAGCCGCCATCAAGCGTTGGCAGCTCCACGCCGAGCACCTGTGCCAGGCCGGCCACCAGCATGAAAGCCGCGACGATATAGGTACGATAACCCGACAACATGGTCATGGTCGTTCTCCGTTGCATGGTTGAAGGAAGTCTTGCATCTGCCAGGGCGGCCGCCCTGATCTCGGCTACCCGCCGCGTCCAGCCTCGGCCAAAGACCGAAAAACTCGCGAGCCGCTGGAGAAAACTCAGCCGCCGATCGCACAGCGCATTGACCAGTCGCCTAGGATCAGTCGCCTGAACTGCTGCGAGCGTCACCGGCCCGACCTCGCCATCGGCCGCGACCCCGAGCACCCCCTGCAGCACCCGGATCGCCCGGTCGGGCCCCGAATTGACCGCAAAATCGAAGAGGGCCAGATCCACTCCCGCGGGCATGGATCCAGCCCTAGCCGTGTTCCAATAGTTCGCCCTATAGATCAGCCCCGCTTCATCGAGGGTCAGGTCCTGGACCGCCGCCTTCGGCAGATCAGTCCACGGCGTCACCTTTCGCCAGCGGGCCAGCGTCTCGCGGGTGATGCCCATATTGGTGGCGCCACCCGGGTCGCTGGGATGATCGACATAGCCGCCCTCATGCCGCAGCACCTCTGTCAGGCATTTTACGAACCTGTCGTCATTCCCCATAAGTCCCCTCCGCCGCATGGCCTGCGCCCAGCGCCGCACTCACCTGCGACACCGAACACCTGAAACTGGTGGCTAGACCGCCAAAATCCGCGCTTTGCTCGGCCGGGCCGTAGCTGGCTGAAGGCAAGGAAACCTCGATGCTTCGCTTCAGCGTTGGCCCATCGAATATCGAGACCCGATAGCGCTCAGGCGTAGCCTCCTGAGCAGGTTCCGCTGCTCCCCAGGCATCGTCCTCGGCCCGGCTGCGTCGTATCCAGGTAAAGACGATTTGGTCAGTCGCCCCCCTTTTTGCCCGCAGATGCGCCGGGGCCAAGGCCAGGCCCACCCCAGTCATCGTCGAGGCGGTGAGCACTTGCCCGACAAGATCCGAGGAGCCAGCATAGGCATGGATGTCCCGCGCCTCCCCCAACTGCCCCGCCTCGACCGGCACCACACCCACCTTGCCGTCGAGCACAATCACCCGCCGTCCCGCCGACACCGTGCCCATGGTCCAGTCGGTCCCGTCGAGCCCTCGCAGCAATCGCGTCAGGCGATAAAGCCCCGGCTCGACAAGCTCGGCTTGAGAAAAACCGATCACCTCCCAGGTCCCAGCATCGGTTTCCACCGCCAGCCGATTGCTACCGGCCAGCACCGCCGCCTCCGCTCCGTCGGCGATATGCCCGCCATAGAGCCGGATGCTCAGGTCCGACCCACGATCCCACACCGCAACCGGTCCAGCTCCGATTCCCTCGACGACCTCGCCCAAGGCGGCAGCCCGCGTCAGATCGAGCACCGAGGCCCCGGTCGCGGTATCGACCAGCCGCACCGTTCCCGGCCATGGCTTTGCATAGGCGCCAAAAACCAGCCGGCTCCGGGCGGGATCGCTCGGCAAGGCGGGCAAATGCGCCGAAAAGACCACCGGCGCCACCGCCAGCCCGACCACCGGCGACGTCGCCGGCGCGCGGTCGACCCCGGTGGCCGTCGCAACGCCTGCCGATACCGCACGAGCCGTCACCCGCCGCACTGCACCATCCCGGATTTCGGTGATTTCGTATGGCCCTCCGCCGTCCACCACCACCCTGTCGCCTGGCTCAAGCGCCACCTGATTGGGTGGCAGGGAAAACTCCACCGTATCGAGAGAAGCCGCACGGTCATCGAGCAGCCGTTCCGCCGCGAGACGCGCCGAGGCCCCATCGAGCACCATGTTGACGCTTTCGCTGACCAATTGCCCCGCCCCGGGGCGCACCGCCGTGGCCGTCGCGGTGAGGTAGTCCCGGCCCTTGTCGAAGTGGCCCAAGGCCAGTCGCCCCGGCCGTTCCACCGCCGCGGCCCGACGCTGGGTCAGCACCGCCCCCTCGCCTTGTGCCAACTCCTCGCGGTCGAACCCGATGATCTCGCCGCCCAGCGCAGAAATTGCGTGGAGCGAGCCATCGCGCGCCACCAGCCTTTGCCCGGTAATCTCAAGGAGCGGCTCCAGCGCATTGCGCGCCGTGCCAGGCGCCGGTAGCACAACGCCGGCAACCATGGGGTCGGACGCTCCGGCATGCACCACCGCTCCATGTTCGGCGGCCATCGCAGACGCCATTTCGTCATTGCTCATGGCTCCGAGGCGACCCGTCAACCAGTGCCCCGTGGCATGATTGACGCCATCCGCCCAGACATCGGTCCGTGCCGGAAAGGCCGGAAACGGCCTCGCATCCCAGGTCCAGCAATAGATCCGCTCGGGATCGACCATGCCCGCCGGATTCTTGGTCGGACTTCCCCAATGCCGATAGTGCGCCCGCAGGAATTGGCGCTGGATCAGCGGGTCCGATTGCCCATTGGAAAAGTACGGCCGCCCGCCTTCAGAACTCTTGGCGTCTCCAAAGATATTGGGCTGGTTCGCCCCCTTGTCGACTGCGGCGCACCCCAGCTCTGTCAGCCAAATTGGCTTCGAGCCGGGCACCCAGGCCGTCGGCGATCCCGCCCTGACACCACCCGGCCGATCATAGTGGTACTGGCCCCAGAAGGCCGAAATATCCTTGTAGCGCCAGATCCAGTGCTCGCCATGCGCCCCATCGGCAATCGGCGTGCGTACCTGCCCCGCCCGATCCGCATCGCTGGCATAGTACCAGTCGAACCCCTCGCCCCCGGCGATATTGCCGCCGAGATAGTCGAGGTCATGCGTGCTCCCCGCCGCCGCATCGAGATGCCCCTGACCATCCCGCCAATCGGCCGCCGGCATGTAGCAGTCGATCCCCACCGCATCGATGTGAGGCGAGGCCCAGAGCGGATCGAGGTGGAAGAATTTTTGGCCGCCACCCGGCTGATAGCCCGAATACTCGCTCCAATCCGCCGCATAGCTGAGTTTTGTACCGGACCCGACAATAGCCCTCACATCCGCCGCCAGCGTCACCAGAGCCGAAACGAAGGGAAACGAATTCCCCGCCCCGCGCACGGTCGTCATCCCGCGCATTTCCGAGCCGATAAGCAGCGTGTCGACACCCGTCTGCACCGCCATCTGCGCATAGTGGAGGATCATCGCCCGATAACCCGGCACAAACGCCGCGACCTGGCCGGCAGCCGCCGCCGTCCCATCCGGAGAACCCGCGACACCGGCCGCCGGATGACAGGTAATCCGGCCCCGCCAGGGATAGCTCGCCTGCTGGCTACCCCCATAGGGATCGGCCAGCCCATTCCCCACCGGCACATCCATCATGATCAGTGGATAGAGCGTCACCGAAAGCCCGCGCGCCCGCAGATCGGCAATCGCCGCGCGCACCGCGCCATCTGATGGCGTCCCGCCATAGGCCGGCCCACCGCCATGGCTCGACACCACCGGCACGGCCTCACGCTCATACCCCGCGACGCTCCAGGAAACGCCCTGCACATCCCGGCTCGCCGCCTCGACGCGCGGCCCGATCTGGCAAGACCCGCAGCGCAGATCATTGCCGAACCAGCTCACCACCAGCGAAACATGTTTCAGGTTCGGGCAAAGCTCCTGCAGCTCATTGATGGACACGGTCCAATCGCTGACACCCGGCTGCACATGCGCATTCTCCGCCGCACCGGTCCCCATGCCCAGCACACGCAGCCGAGGCACCGGGTCATAGCCAAACTCGGTCGCCCCCGGGATCACCGTCACAGCGCGAATGGACGTCTCAAGGTCTCCCACCGGCCGGCAAAGCTCCGCCGAAATCTGCGGAATGCGATTGCCAAAGCGCGACAGCGGCAGGTTTTCGAACACCATGTAGCAAAGCCCACGATAGGCCGGCGCATTGCCCGCCCCCTGCGTCGCCTCGATCAGCCCGTCCGGCATCTGCCCATTGCCGCCGTCATAGAAGCGATAGTTGATCCCCCGCAGATCAAGCAGTTGCCCATCCGCCCAGACCCGCCCCAGCCGCGTCACTCGCCCCTCGCAAAAACCGATGGCAAAGCTCGCGCCGATCTCATCTTCCTTTTCCTGCTGCTGGGGTTGCTGGCCCCAACCCTTGGCGCCCGCCGTTTCGCCGCCCAGCACTTCCAGCTCTCGCGCCCAGATGATGTTCCCGGAAAGTCGTCCCCAGCCATAAAGCCGCGGAATGGCCGCCCCCTCGACCGACCCGCCGATCCTGACATCAAAGGTCGCATGCTCTCGCTGCTTGGGCGTCTCGCCAAAGAGCCAGCTATCAATAGCGCTCCCCGCCAACGCCCCCAGCGCCCGCCCCACCGTCGCGCCAATCGGCCCGCCAACCAGCCCCCCGGCGAACTGCCCCGCCAGGGATAAAGCCAAAGTCGCCATGTTTTTGGTCCTCAGAAAGGAAGTTCAGCGATCCGGAAACCAGAACCGTCCGCTCACGCGCTTCGCCCAGCCGTCAGTCAAATACGCTTCCACGACGCCAAGCTTTTCCTGCGCATGAATGAAGCGGTCTTCGGACACCGTGATCCCGCAATGTTTTGGTTCTTCGAGCCCCGCGAGCCGAAACAGCACCACCTGCCCCGCCTCGATTGGCCCTTCCGCCGGCAGCAAAAACCGCTCCGACGCCGCCCGCAGCGCCCCGGCATTTTCGGGGTCGCGAATACTCGCCCTATAAGGCGGCGGCGCCATGGGTTCATCCCCATAAAGCGCCCGCCACACGCCACGCAGCAGCCCCAGGCAATCGCACCCCGCCCCCAGCGTCGAAGCCCGGTGCCGATAGGGCGTGCCCAGCCATTCCCGCGCCGCTGCAACCACCAGTTCCGCCTTCATGGCACCACCGCCCGGCCATCGAGCGCATCACCCTCACGGGGGTAGCGCAGCACATAGTCGCTGCCCGGCACATGCGGAAAACCGCGAAAATTGACCCCATTGCCGAACTTGGCCTTGCAGGTCGTAAACCGCCGATCACACCCCGCCGTCACGGCAAACACATCGCCCGCAACGACCCAATCGCCCACCCGCTGCCCAAAACTCAGGAGATCGCCCCCCGAACCCTTGCGATGCGTCAGCACCGCATCCTTCAAGCCCACCCGCTTGCCGCCCGACCACTGCGCAACACCAAAGGCAAACCAGTCCTCGGCAAAACCCGAAAGCCCGCTGACCAGCAGCCGAAACGGATCGACCACCGACACCACCGCCGCGGTCCCCGAACGCCCCGGCGCCGCCAGGTTCACACCGCAGCGCGCATCCCCCACAACGGCATCGCATAGCCCCTGATAAAGCCGCCCGCGCACCGAGTTCAGCGCCTCCTGCGCCGAGCGCAGTTCCGCGCGGAACGTGCCATCCTCGCGCACAATCTCGCCAATTGTATCCACCCGCAGCAGCAGGTTCTGCGCAGGGTCCGCCCAGTTCACCAACCACGTCTCCACTCGCGCGCCATCATAGCGCCCGAGCGCAATATCTTCGTCGCCGATGGCATCATGGTGCAGAATCCCGAGCACCTCCCCGGTCTCCACCTGCGCCCCCAGCCGCGCCGGCACCTCGCCGCCCTCAAGCCCATGCATGGGCCGGCAGGTGGTCGCCGAAACGACCAGTTCGACGTCATGATCGGTAAACCCAAGCACCACGCCATCGCCACGCAACACCCGCCAGCAATGCGCCAGCGTCGTCTCTCTCCCCGCCAGATGCCCCGCCAATCCCGCCTCAACCGTTTTCATGGCAAGATCTCCACCAGCGGAATACTTGGTGCCTCGGCCCCATCAAAACTCGACCACTCGATATCAAGCCGATCAGTATCGAACCTCACCGGCACATCGAACAAAAACCCCGCACTCACCGCCGCCCCCGAAGCCGGCGGAGTAGCAAAGCTCACGATCCCGGTGGTGACATCCACCGTCCACCCACTCGTCCGCTCGACCCCGGCCACCGCCACGCGCACCGAGCCCGCAACCGGCTTCTTGATCGGTCGAAAATAGGGATCGAACGCCGCCCCATAGCGCTTCACAAGTTGAAAGCCGGTCTTGACCCCATCACCAGTCCCGATTGCCTGGTCCCCCGGCAAGGGCACCGCGCCACCCGAAGAATGATCGATCCCGTCACGCCACAAAAACCCATGCAGCCGCCCGCGCCTTTCCTCGAAAAAGGCCAGCACCGCCTGCATATCGGCCCGCGATTTCACCCCATAGCCCGCATTGTAGCGCCGACGCGAATGCGCCCAGCGCCCATTGCGCTGCTCGCCCCCGCCAGCCAGCGTCACGACATCCGTCTTGCGCTCCGGCCCGCCCCGCGCCCCCAGCGCGATATCGAGCGGAAACCGCACATGATGAAAGGCCATCTCAGCTCCCCCGGGTTCCGCGTCTGACAGCTCTGAGCAACATCGCGCTCATCTCCGCCTCGCTCGCGGCAAAGCTGCGCGCATCCGTCGCCGTCACATTGAACGTCACATGGACCCCGCCCCCACCACCGGCGACACCGAGCCGACCATCGGGCCCACGCGCTAACGGCATGATGGCCTCGGCCCCCGCCTCGCCCGCCAGCCCCAGATTGTTGCCCAATGGAAAATAGGTCGGTGTCGCAATCACCCCACCTTTGGCATGCGGAATGATCGATGGATTGAGGCCAGCAAAAAGGCCCTCCAGCGCATTGCCGGCCAGCGTCTCCAGCGGCTTGAACGCCGCCTTCAGCGCCATATCGGCAAATGCCCTGCCGACACCAACGATCACCGACTCCAGCGATTTTCCGTCCGTCAGCGCGCTGCGAAAGCCCGACGAGATCGACCGCGCCACCCCATCCGCCAGCGAATGGATGCGCTTGATCTCGACCGACACGTCGCTCAGCTCGTCCTTGAAATCTTCGTCAAAGAGATCACCGGCCATCTGGAAACCTCTCCATCAAAGCCTCAAGACCCGGCCGATCCAACCGCCCCGCCCGATCCCCAACCACCGCGCCCCAGGCCGCCGCCAGTTCACGCGGGCTCATCTTCCAGAAAGCCTCGGGCGGCAGTTTCAGCACGCCGAGCCCGAATTGCATGGCATCGCGCCAGGGGAAGGGTTTCATGCCGCCTCCCCAAACGTCGCCTGCAACAGCCGCACGGCAATATCCGCCACCCCGCGCAATCCGCCCTCGACGCTCATCTGCGCCAGTTGATCGTCGGAAACGGCATTGCCACCCCCGCGCAGCCCTGCCCCGATAATCGCCGTCAGATCCCGCGCCGAAACTTTTCCGCCCGCGAAGCGCTCCGCGAGCCCCGACAGATCCCCCGCGCCAAGCCGCGCCTCCAGCTCCGCCAACGCCCCCAGCGTCAGGCAAAGCACCCTCGTCTCGCCCCCGATTTCGGCGGCGATCTCTCCACGATGAATGTTGGGCATTTTTGTCTCGCTAGATCGCCACAAACGTCACTTCCCCGGCGCTCTCCAGCGCCAGGTCAAACGTCACTTCCCCGGCATGGTCAGCCGAAAATTCCAGCGCCACGATCTGGAACGGCCCTTCCACCGTGCCGAAATGCGGCAGGATGAGCTGCCAATTCCGGATGGTCCCGGCAAAGAAAAGGCTCCGGATGAGCCCATCCGAAGCCTGGTCCTTGAACACTCCCGAGCCTGAAACCGAAGCCCGCTTAACCCCGCCGCCCGCCAGCAGTTCGCGCCAGCGCCCGGCGCTTTCCTGGTCCGTCGTATCAACGCTCGCCGCATTGAACGCTAGGCTGCGCGTCCGCAGCCCCGCCACGGTCACGAAACTGCCCGACCCCGTCTGGTCGAGCTTGAGCAACATGTTCTTCCCACTCTGCGCAGCCATTCTTCAAAATCCTTCCGTGAAAAACCGCAGCGTCACCGCCGCGCGGGCCTTTCCGGTGTCGCCGTCGATCACCGTCTCGGTCCGCACATGCTCGGCATGCGTCACCACGAGCGCGCCCGGCGCCACCGCTC
>NZ_JBEVLL010000144.1:0-10642 GCF_040509215.1 Devosia sp. | reverse complement strand
CGCCATGCAGCTTTTCGACGCCTTCAATGGTCAGCGTCTTGGTGCCGATGCCCGAAATCTTGGCGCCCATGGCGACAAGGCATTCGGCGACATTGGTGATTTCCGGCTCCTGCGCCGCATTCTCGATAACGGTCGTGCCCTTGGCGAGCGTCGCCGCCATCAGCAGCGTATGGGTGGCGCCAACCGAAACCGTTGGGAAAACGATGCGATTGCCGACAAGACCGCCCTTGGGCGCGCGGGCAACCACATAGCCCTCGTCGATATCGATCTCGGCGCCGAGTTCCTTGAGGCCAAAGAGAAAGAGATCAACCGGGCGGGTACCGATGGCACAGCCACCGGGGAGAGACACGCGGGCCTCGTGGCAGCGGGCAAGCAGCGGCCCGATGACCCAGAAGCTGGCGCGCATCTTCGAGACGAGGTCATAGGGCGCGGTGGTGTCGACGATATCGGCGGCATGAAAGGTCATGCGCTGGCCAACACCATCCGATTCGCCGCGACGGCGACCGTGCACGGCGATATCGACGCCGTGATTCTCGAGAATGCGTTCGAGCTGCTTCACGTCGGCGAGACGCGGCACATTGCTGAGAACGAGCGGCTCATCGGTGAGCAGCGAGGCGATCATCAGGGGCAGGGCGGCATTCTTGGCGCCCGAAATGATGATGTCCCCATTGAGCGGATTCCCGCCGACCAAACGAATACGATCCATGAAATGGTTCCTCTGAACCGGCCCTGACTGGGCCTTCTACCTGTGGAGGAGGTAGGCGAGGTCTTCGTTGCCACGTAAGCTAGACCAGCCGCGCTCATGCGAATATGTGACGTTCCTAGTTCGCCCGAAAATGATTTACGGTTTCTTGACCGCGATCGTTTCGGGTGCCGGAGCATCATCCCGGGCAGCGCGAGCCCTGGCCTGATCCTTTCGGCGCTTGAGGTTCTCCCGAAGCTTTGCGGCTAATCTTTGCTCGCGGGCAGAAGCTTCGTTCGACTTACTCATCGCCTTCCTGGCTATCGGTGATTCACAGTGGCCGTTGATAGGCGTTTTTTGCGCTTGCGTCGAGAGAATCCCTATGGCACTAGAGCGCCCGTCGCCGAGAGGGATTACCCCGGCGCCATCAGATGCTGCCGTAGCTCAGTGGTAGAGCACTCCCTTGGTAAGGGAGAGGCCGACAGTTCAATCCTGTCCGGCAGCACCAGTTCATCTCTTTGATGAAAAACAACTCGCTGATTTTAATGATTGTTCCGTGGCTGCTGCTGATGCGCGGTGTGACGCGCATGGCCGTGTCGCAGCGATGGGTCCAGTTCTTCTGACGATAGCGCAGTAGCGCGTGCGCAACCGATGGGTGTTGGCGCCGTTCCTTATCGACAACGGAGGGGCGCGGGGATGGAAATCAAGGGAAAAGGCATCGGCGGCTTGGTGCTTGGCGTGGTTTTGATCGTCGTTGTCTTGGCTGTCGCCTACGTCTTGTTCACGCACGGCGGCGTTGGGCCGACAGTGCCCGACCGGACCAATGATGAGATGGAAGTCGCGCCGTCCTAGGCACGAAAAGCCTCGGCCGTGATCGTGGTTGCCAGCCATTCACTGTGGATATTTGAGAGGGTGGCACCCCCGTGCGCTTCGGCTTGGGGGCGGAGGTCTGCGTTTGTCATTCGCTCCGGCAACCGCGCTCGTTCATCGGCGTTGTGTTGGAGATCAGAGGAGGACGCAATGTACGACGAGGACAAGACCGGGCTGGAATTCATGGAAGGCTTTTCGCTGCTCGCCATCGCCCTGTGGGTCGGTGGGGCGGCTCTTTTGTTGAGCCTCGTGATCCTGGGAAATGCTCGGGTTTGAGCTTGCGCCAAGAGGAGATGTTGAGATGACCCAGCACGTGCCGCCGACCATGCGCGAACCCAAGGGTGATCATAACCGCCGCCTCTCGCTTGGCATGGAGCCTGACCGTTTTGCGGCCGCCGCCGGCGTTACGGTGGAGGAATTGCGCGAATACGAGAGCACCGGTCCCGATCATGACTTTGATTTGAGCGTGGCGGAGCGCGTGGGGACGGCACTCGAGCGCCTCGAAGCCAACCCGCCGACCAGCCAGAAGGTCGTCAATTAGGCGGCGTTATATCGGCACGCCCTTGATCTGACATCAGGCCTCGCACGAGCAATTTTCGCCTAGAGAATTGCCTTGCCCGGCGCTGCAAACGGCTTGCGTCTCCAGACGGCCCTTCTGCTCTACCACCACTCTCCCAAACAGCCTTGGCTGACCTCGTAAAAAACCGGCCACTAGAAGGCAGCAGATGCATCAGCCTAAGCCCAATGCCGTATCGCGCAGCCACAAGATGCGTTTCAGCGCCGAGCCGAGAAATGGCGGCACACGCTTCAAGATCTGGGCCCCAAAAGCCAAGCTGATGCAGCTCAAGATCAAGGGTCGGCGCAAACTGCTGGAGATGGATGCCATCGGTGACGGCTGGCATCGGCTTGATGTCGACGGTGTCAAAGAAGGTACGCAATACAAATACGTGCTGCCCGGCGGCGATGCGATCCCCGATCCCACCTCCCGCTACCAGCCCGACGGTATCCACGGCTTCAGTGAGGTGATCGAGCCGAAATCCTTCCAGTGGACCGACGCCGACTGGACCGGTCGCCCTTGGGAAGAGGCGATCATTTACGAGATGCATATCGGCACCTTCACCGAGGAAGGCACGTTCGCCGCCGCCGAGGCCAAGCTCGATCACCTTGCCGCCCTTGGCATCACCGCCATCCAGATCATGCCGATTGCCCAATTTCACGGGCGGTTCAACTGGGGCTATGACGGCGCCATGTGGTTCGCGCCGCAATCGAGCTATGGGCGCCCGGAGGACCTCAAGGCCTTCGTCAACTCAGCGCATCGCCGCTCGATGATGGTTTTTCTCGATGTCGTCTACAATCACCTCGGCGCACACGGAAACTACCTTCCAGCCATCGCTCCGATCTTCACGCGGAAGCACGAGAGCCCCTGGGGCGATGCGATCAATTTTGACGACACCGATGCGGCGGTCGTTCGCGAACTGATTGTCGAAAATGCGCTCTATTGGACGAGCGAATTCAATTTCGACGGGCTTCGTTTCGACTCGGTTCACACCATGGACGACGAGAGCCCCAGCCATATTCTCGAGCTCTTGGCGGCGCGCATTCGTGCTGCGCGGCCGCATCGCCACACCCATCTGATTCTCGAAAATTCGGACAATCAGGAACGATGGCTGCGGCGAAACAGCCAATCGGAGCCGGTGCATTACACCGCCCAATGGAATGACGATCTCCACCACCTGCTGCATGCCGCCGCGACCGGGGAAAACACCGGCTATTATGCCGATTTCGATAACCTCGAGGCGCGCTGCGACAAGCTTGCGCGGGCGCTGGCAGAGGGCTTTGCCTATCAGGGCGAAGTAAAACCCCATGAAGGCATGAAGCGGGGCGAGCCGAGCAGCGGCCTGCCGGCGACGTCTTTCGTGGTCTACATGCAGGACCATGATCAGGTCGGCAACCGGGTCAAGGGCGACCGGATCACGAAGCTCGCCGACGAAGAGGCGGTCAAGGCGCTGACGGCGGTCTATCTCCTCTCCCCGCAAATCCCCATGCTGTTTCAGGGCGAGGAATGGGCGAGCACGCAGCCTTTCCCGTTCTTCTCCGATGTTCCCGCCGAGATGCGCGACGCGGTCCGCAAGGGGCGGCAGGAGCAACTCAAGACCGCCCCCGAGCACGACGATGCCAGCAAGCCCGATGTCGAGGAGGCTGTCGATCCAACGAGCGCCAAGACCTTCTCATCCGCCAAGCTCGATTGGGATAATCTGGGCAAGGAGCCGCATTCGCGATGGTTCAAGCATTATCGGGCGCTTGTCGATGTGCGGAAAATGGAGATCATCCCGCGCCTGATGGGACAGCAGGGCTTTGCGTCGCGCTACGAGGTGCTCGGCCTCAAGGCGGCGCATGTCGCCTGGCGGATGGGCGATGGCTCCACGCTGCGTCTTTATGCCAACCTCGCCAATGACACCCAGCCGGATATGCCGGCCATTCTTGGTCGGACGATCCACCTCCAGGGCTTTGCCGAAGAGGGCAGGCTGGGTCCGTGGACGGTGTTGTGGACGGTGGAAGTGTAAGTTCGGACACGGGCCGCTTCACCAAAAACGCCTGGCCTTATTCGGGACGCGCAACTTTTGCGCGGCGACGCCGTTGGCAAGTCCCGGAGTGCGCGCTGTTTTCGCGATGCGCGACGGCCTGGGCTGGTATGAGGCGCAAACAATGACGAACGACCCCTGGCGGGATTTGGCTTTCGAACAGGAAGTTCGGGAAACCGCCTACTTTTTCTGGGAACAGGATGGCCGACCCGAAGGCCAGGAGAAAGAATACTGGTTCCGCGCGCTCGACCGGTGCCTGCGCAAGCGCGAGGCCGATCGGGCGCTGCAGGACGGACCGCCGCCTGGCCCGGAACGCTGACGATGTGCATGAAGAGGGGATTGACCTTCGCCCCGCGCTGTCAGCAAATTTGCCTGTCTGGCATCTAGCGCGATCCATTCGCGCGGCCCGGCTTCCGCGGATACATCGTGAACCACATTGCGGCTGATCTGCTCACAAGGTTCCGTTTGCTTTTTGCAGACCCCGGTTCGCATCGCGCCTGGGCGCTCGCCGCCAATGACGGCATCATCGCCACGGCCGGCATCTTAGAGGGGTTCGCCGGCGCGGGCGCAGATGCCGCGACCCTGGCTCTCGCCGGCATGGCCGCGATGGTGTCGGGAATGCTCACCGCGGGCGGCGCCAAATGGGCCGAAACGGCATCGGAGCGTGAAGCCCAGTTAAGCGCAATCGAAGAGGAGCGGCAGGAGATCAAGCGCCAGCCCGGCGTCGAATTCGACGAGCTGCTGGCTTATTACGAGCAAAAGGGCTTGTCCTCTGACCTTGCAAGGGATGTCGCCACGCAGATGATGAAGCGCTCTCCGCTCAAGGCCCAGTTGGAGAGCGAGCACGGCATCGTCGAGGTCGTTTCTCGCGGTGATATCGTCCAGGCCAGCCTCGGCACGGCGATTTCCTACGCGATCGGCGCGTCAGTTCCGTTGCTGGTGACCATCATGGTGCCGATCGAGGTCGAGACCTGGCTGGTGCTCGCGGCGGTAATGGTTTCGCTCGCGCTGACCTCGATACTGGCGGCTCGGGCCGGACGGCAGGACCTCAACCGCACATTGCTCCGCACGCTCATCATCGCCACTGTCACGATTGGCGTGAGCTACCTTTTGGGCAAGCTGGCCTTCTGAGAGGGCTTTGATTGACGGTGGCACCCCGCAGGTCTAGCGTCTCGGCCCAAGGGCGTAAGGGTCCGGTGACGTGCTCCGGGCTCTCGACAGATTCACTCGGAGGATAGTGCATGTCGATTTCCAGCCGCTCAGAACAGGCTTTGCTCAGCCACGACGAGAATGAGGTGGTCAAGACCACCCATCACCCCGCCATCATGGACATGACGCCGGACGATCTGCGGGCCAATCGGCCGCGGCTTCGGCAGATGTACGAAAAGGAACGCACGCTCGCCTGGCAAAAGCGCCGCGAAGTTCGCGGCAAGGCCGAGCCACGCGGCGGCAGCTTTCCGGGCACGGCCGAGCGCTCGCTCAGCCGCAAGCAGGTCTTTGCCGGTGCATTGCAACGCCTCAACAAGGAAATCAGCCGCCTCGATCGTCTTGCTGCCCGCTCGGCAACGGCCGCCGGTGCACACCGCGCTCTTGCGCTGCGCAAGGCGGGCGAAGCGGCACAACACCCGGCACCCGGCAAATCCGCCCGCTCGGGCATGAAGGCCAAGGTCAGCGCACGCGGCGGCACGAAGGTCAATCCCGCCAAGGTGGGGCGCGTCTCCCAGGCCACCAAGAACGCTCAGGCTGCCCGCGACAACCGCACTTGAACGGGCTGACGGGCTCTAGGCGAGGAGGAAGGCCGCTCCTGTCGCGAGGGCAATGAGCGCGGTGATCGAGAGGAAGCCGGCGGCCAGCACGCGGCCGCCCGAGGCGAGGATCGAGCGCAGGTTGACCGAGAGACCCAGGGCCGCCATTGAAACCAAGGTCAGCCAGCCCGAGGCATTCTGGAGCGCCGGCAGCACGCTTTCGGGTAGAAGATTGGCTGATCTCGCGCCCATCATGGCGAGAAAGCCGATGATGAACCATGGGAGGAGCGTTGCGAGCGGTAGCGTGCCGCGTTCGCGGTTCTTCTGCATGAGGCCGAGGCCAAGCACGACAGGGCCGAGCATCAGCACGCGGATCAATTTGACCAGCGTGCCGATCTGCGTGCTCATCGCGCCAACCGGCACGGTGGCGGCAAGCACCTGCGGCACCGCATAGACACTGAGCCCGGCGACGACGCCATATTGCCATTCGCTACCACCGAAGAGCCGGAAACCGAGCGGCAGCAACAGCACGACAAGCACGCCGAGCGCGGCGGTGAAGGCGATGGAGGCGGCAACGTCCTTGGCTGGCGCCTCGATGACAGGGGCGGTCGCCATGATGGCCGAATTGCCGCAAATGGAATTGCCACAGGCAACCAGCGTCGCAAGGCGCGGATCAAGGCCGAGGGCGCGGCCAATGCCATAGCTGAGCGCCAGGGCGATCACGACGAACAGGGCGATGGCGCCGACCATCAGCGGGCCGATCTGCAGCACAGCTCCGGCGCTGATCGTGCCGCCGAGAAGGACGATGGCGATTTCGAGAATGGTCTTGGCCGCAAACTGCACCCCGGCGCGGAAGCGTGCAGCAAGCCCGAAGAGGCTATGAACCGCAATCCCGGCGATGATTGCCACCACCAACCCGTCAAGGGCGACCGAGCTAAGCACATGCCGCTGCAGGCGTTCGGCAAGCAAGGCCAGCGCCGTTATGCCAATGGCCAGCGCCAGGCCGGGACCAAGTTGCCGAAAATGAGATAAAGCGAGCACAATTTGCTCCAATGCAGATGCATTGAAGGGTGAGGCTTGCAATCATTAAGTTCCATCGCATAATTCTGCATGTTTCATGCAGTTTTTCCGTATAGACCATGACCATCGAGCAATTGGCCATCTTCATCGCGGTGGCGGAGCGCCAGCACCTGACGCAGGGCGCGGCGGCCATCGGCTTGACGCCTTCGGCCGCCAGCGCGGCGATCAAGGCGCTTGAAGCCTTTCATTCCGTCCGTCTGTTCGACCGGGTCGGCCGACGCATCGAATTGACCCGCGACGGCATGGCCTTTCTCGAAGAGGCGCGGCAGACGCTCGCCCGTGTTCGACAGGCCGAACAGGCGCTCAACGATCTCGGCGGCCTCAAGCGCGGCACGCTCGATGTCATGGCCAGCCAGACCGTCGCGAACTATTGGCTGCCATCGCGTCTTCTCGCCTTCACCTCGGCCCATCCGGGGATTGCGATCAACTTTGCCGCCGCCAATACCAATGAGGTGGCCGGGGCGGTCATTTCCGGGGCGGCAGAACTCGGCATTGTCGAAGGCCATGTCGATGCGCCCGTGCTGGCGACCCGCCCCATTGTCCGGGACCGGCTGGTGGCGGTTTCCAAACCAGATGTCGCTCTCGCACAGCCGCGGTTTTCGGATTTTCGCTGGATCATGCGCGAGCCCGGCTCGGGAACGCGGGCCGAGTTCGTCGCGGGGCTCTTCACGCTCGGCATCGATCCGGCCACCCTGACTGTCGCCCTGGCGCTGCCAACCAATGAAGCGGTGCTCAATGCCGTCCTAAACAGCGATTGCGCCGCGGCCTTGTCCGAAATGGTGGTCGCCCCGTTTGTCGCCGCCGGGCGCCTCACCATCCTGAACTTTGAATTGCCACAGCGTAATTTTAGCCTCCTCTATCACCGCGAGCGCCGGCCCTCGGCTGCGGCGAGGGCGTTTCGCGATCTTTGTCTTTTGGAAGGGAGCTAGGCATGGAGGAGAACGCTGGTGGTTGCCTCTGCGGCGCTGTGCGGTTCGTCGCCTCCGGGCGCCCGTTCCGGGTTGGCATCTGCCACTGCATGGATTGCCGCAAGCACCATGGGGCACTGTTTCATGTCTCGGCGATTTTTCCCGATACGGCCGTGAGCATTTCGGGCGAGGTGCGCGACTATGCCGGGCGCTTCTTCTGCCCGCGCTGCGGCTCATCGGTGTTTTCGCGCAGTGGCGACGAGGTGGAAATCAATCTCGGCGCGCTCGATGCCCCCGATCGGTTTCAGCCGACCTATGAGCTCTGGACCATTCGCCGCGAGGCCTGGTTGCCGCCCTTTCCACTCGACCGGCATTATGAGCGCGATCGGACGAGCGAGGGTCGCACCGAAGACTAGGTCCTTGTGGGTTAAGTCGCCAGAAAATCGGTAAAAGTTGACCTTTGTACTCAAATCCCGTTCCATGCGCGCGCTGGAGGGGAGGGGTGTCTTTATGCTGAGTTTTTCGACTGACGATGTGGCCCCCCGGGACCGCTTCGAGCACTGGCGCGAGGTGCGGAGCAGGGAGCTGTTCGGCGTCACCATCGAGCTGCCGGCCGAGCGCCGCGCGGCTTTTGCCGGCTCGTTTCGCGCCAAGAAACTCGGCAGCGCGGTGGTCTCGGAAATCGTGGCCTCGTCCTACATCGTTCGCCGCACCGAGGCCGATATTGCGCGGGTGGCGGGCAACAGTCTTTGCCTTGGGATGCAGGTTCGCGGACCCGGCCGGCTCGATACCGGCGCGGGGCGCAGCGAGCCGATCGCCAATGGCGACATGATCATCAACCATTCCGATCTTCCCTATGGTGCGACGCCCGGCACCAATGGCGGCTTCCATTTCCGCATGCTGAAAATTCCGGTGAGCGACGAGCTGACGCTGGGCCGGTCCATATCCGATCTCAGCGCGGCGCGGCCCATGGAAGGAAGCAAGGTGCTGCGCCCGCTGCGGGCTTTGCTCGATGCGTTGACTTCGGACAAGCGCGCCACGACGGACCCACGCGATATCGTCCACATTGCCCGGCTTGGGTTGGCGGCGCGGGGGCGGCTGGCCGAAAGCCTGCCCGAGGTGCGCAGCGCCATTCGCGCCGGCCTTCGTTACCTCGCCCTCGATATCATGGCCGACCAGTATCACCAGATCGACCTGACCCCGGCGCTCGTCGCCCGCAGTCTTGGCCTGTCGGTGCGACACCTGCATCTGCTGTTCGAAGACGCTGACAACACCTTCAGCCGGACGCTCGCGCTCATGCGCTGTGAGGAGGCGCGCAGGATGCTTGTGGCGCGACCGGATTTGACCGTGGCGCAGGTGGCCTATGCTTCGGGTTTTGAGAGCCTTGCCACCTTCTATCGCGTCTTCCGCAGCGTCTACGGCATGGCGCCGGGCGATGCGCGGCAATTGAGCTAGGTCACTAGAACAGCACGATATTTCCCTGGCCAATCCATGTCCGGGGCTGGCATTGCCGCCGGCATGCGGCTAGCTTCGCCTTGGCGCCATGCGGGGCGTTCAAGACGTCTGGGGACGACATGGCCACAGCTTCCACCATGACTGGCTCTACCTGGGGAGAGCGCCTGAAGCTGCGCGTCTCGACAATAGTCTGGTTTTTGCTGGCGCTGGCCTTCGTGCTCGGGCTGCCGGTGCTGCTCGATGTCCACGTCCTTCTGCTTGTGGCGATTGCCTTTCTGGCGCTGCTCCTCGCCTTTCCCTTCGCCTGGTTTGTGCGTCTGATCTTTGGCGGACAGCGTCGGCAGCCCTGGGGCTGGAGTTTTGCCAAGGCGTTCCTGGCGCTGGTTTTCGCCATCACGACGCTGATCGCCGCGCCGCTTTATTTTCTGGCCTTTCGCACCGAACTCGCTCCGCTCACCGTGCCGCAGGCCACCCTGTCCAATGGCCAGAAGACGGTGGTGTTCCAGGGCATGATGCATATCGGCTCGGAAGGCTTCTACAAGAGCGTGATCTACGACCTCGAAAAGGCGCTGAGCGAGGGCTACGCGATCTATTATGAGGGCGTGCGCGGCGATCCCGCCGGCGACAAGTGGTTTGCCGACACGCTGGCCGGTGGCGGTGATCTCAACACCAATTACGAGACCTTTGGCGATGCCTGCGGCCTGCAGTTCCAGGGGCCGTATTTCGAGCTGCTCGCCGGCGACATGAAGGCCCGCCCCGAGCGCCATGTTGAAGCCGACGTCTCGGCCGCTGACATGATGCGCGAATATCAGCGGCTCATGGATACCGATCCCGAATTTGCCGCGGCGGTTGAAAAGGACCAGCCCGCGCCGCCCGACAGCGGCGAGGCGGACCAGACAACGCAGATGTTCGGTTGGCTCGCCAATGCCACGCCCGGCCAGCGAAAAATCCTCGGGCTGGCGTGCCGTGGCTGGATGACCATGCTCATGGGCGCCAAGACGGCACCCTCGGCGCTCGATCCGGTCATCCTCGATTTCCGCAACCAAAAGCTTGCCGAACGCATCGTGACGAGCGCCGACGACAAGATTTTCATCACCTATGGCGCGGGGCACCTGCCGGGCCTGCTCGACGATCTGCAGAAGTCCGACCCCGCCTGGGAGATCAAGTCGCTCAAATGGATGCGGACCATCGAGACCCCGGAGGATCTAGAAGGACAGATCTAGCGACAGTCGGCGGTACTCAGATTGTCACCCCGGCGAAGGCCCATCCTGAGATCTCAAGATGGATCCCGGCCTTCGCCGGGATGACAGCCGGTGTTTT
>NZ_JBEVLL010000143.1:0-12325 GCF_040509215.1 Devosia sp. | reverse complement strand
CTTTTTCGTTTGGAGAAGCGTCGGCTCAGGCGGAGCGCTTGCCCATGCCGATGGAAAAGGCCTGGCGGCGGAGCGACGGCATCAGTTTGAGGGCCCAGAGACCGCCAGCGCGCAGGGCCTGGCTCGGGAGCATTTCGCCCAGAAGTGAGCGGAAGAGCGTGTCGACCATAGTGCCGGTGCGCGCCAGGTCGGCGGCGCGACGGTCGGCATAGGCGGTGCTGGCGCGAATGGCCCAATCGGGCGTGGTGCGATCGGTGTCGGCGAGAACGGCGACGAGGTCGGCAACGTCGCGCAGGCCAAGATTAAGACCCTGGGCGCCGATTGGCGGGAAGGCGTGCGCGGATTCCCCGACGAGAACCGTGCCGTCGCGGCCGGCCTCGGGGACCGTGAGAACGCTCAACGGGAAGATGAAGCTGGGCGAGGCCAGTTTTATGCTGCCGAAGAGGTTTTGCGAGCGGGTGCGGAACGCGGCGAGGAGCGCTTCCGGGCCGCCGGCCTGGGTTTCGCGCAGAACCGATTCCTCGTCGATCCAGACGAGATTGGCTCGGGTGCCGCCGGCGGGCACTAGAGTGAAGGGGCCATGGGGATAGTGGAACTCGATGGAGGTGCCGCCGATGGAGCGGCCGAGTTCGAGATCGCAGACAAGGGCTGCTTCGTCGAATTTGTGCTCACGAGCTGGAAGGCCTGCCTCGATGCGGATGAGGGATTTCTTGCCGTCCGCGCCGACGATCAGGGGGGCAGCGACGGTGCTGCCATCGGTCAGGGTGAGCACGCCGAGGCCGTTCTCTCTGACATAAGCGGTAACGGCGGCATTGCGGGTGGTGAGGCCCGTTGCTGGGGCTGCAGCCTGGAAGCGCTCGAGGAGCGTCGCGTTGGCAAAATTCCAGCCGAAGGCATCGAGGCCGGCTTCCTTGGCGTCGAAAAGGGTTTCGGGCGCGCGGATGAGGCGTGGCGTGGCGTCGATGATGCGGATGGCGGTCAACGGATGGCCGGTGCCTTCCGGTCTGTCGATGAGGCCGGACGAGACCAGAAACTCGACGCTGGGCATCATCAGTGCCGAGGTGCGACGGTCTGGCGGGGCCGTCGGGGCGAGATGCAGGGTTTCGTAGCCGGCGCGGGCGAGGCTTACGGCGGCGGCAAGGCCGGCAAGGCCTCCGCCCACGACGATGATGTCGGCGTTCTGTTCAGTCATTTGGCATCCGCAAGACGTTTGGAATGGCCGCTGGGCACGATGAGGCTACCGGCATAAGAGCCGGCGATCAGGGCGGCGAGGAAAAGCCAGATCCCGTCGGGCGGGAAGGCGATCAGAGCAATGGCCGGGCCCGGGCAGATGCCGGACATGCCCCAGCCTACGCCGAAGAGCGCAGCGCCGCCCACGAGACGGGTGTCGATACGCTTATATTCGGGCTCGTGGAATTCGCGGTCGAACAGAGGCGCGGAACGGCGGCGGCCGATGCGCACAGCAATGAACATGACGAGGATGGCCGGGACGATGACAAAGGCCAAGCTTGGGTCCCAACCGCCGGAAGGTATCGCGGTGAAATCGAGGAAACGCAGGACCTTGAGCGGATCGACCATCTGCGAAACATAGAGGCCGGCGCCGAAGAGCAGGCCGCTGAGGGCTGCTGTCGCGAGGTAGGGCGGGCGAAGATTGGCCATCAGACGATCCCCGTCACGGTGACGGTGATGATCGCCACGCCGAAAAAGACTGCGACGGCGACGAGCGAGCGCAGCGAGAGACGCGCGAGGCCGCAGACGCCATGCCCCGAGGTGCAGCCATTGCCGATCTTGGTGCCAAAACCGATGAGGAGGCCCGCAACGATAAGCCAGACTGGCGGCGGTACTCCCCATGCAGCCGGCGGAGGCACGAGGGCGGCCGGTTGAACACCGCCAACGCCGAGCTCTGGGAAGAGCCTGGAGGTAGCCCAGGCACCTGCCACCAGCGCCGCCAAAAAGATCAGGCGCCAGACGACAGTCTGGGCGGGTGGCAGGAGCTGGCCAAAAATGCCGGAGATGCCGGCGATGCGGCCATTGCCGAGCCAGAGCACGGCAGCCGCGAGGCCGATCAGGCTGCCGCCGAGCGCGGCGGTGAGGGGCGTGAAGGATTCCATCAAGGAACTCCGGCAGGAAAACGGAACCAGAGCCTAGCACTGGCCATTCACGGCATACCAGCCTCCGGCCGGCAGAACCATTTCGCGCCTTGCCGCAGGGGAGGAAAAAGCTGCCATAGGAACGACAAAGCCGAAATGGAAGAGCGGGAGGCCCTTGTCTTTGCAGTGAGAAGGCCTCCACAATCGCATCAAAGACAATAGACTCGCGCGCAACCGAGAATCCCTTTTACGGAGCCCACCATGCTTGAGCTTCTCTACGATCCCAATGTCTGGGTCGCTTTCCTTACCCTGACGATCATGGAGATCGTGCTGGGCATCGACAATATCGTGTTCATTTCGGTGCTGGTGTCTCGCCTGCCGCGCGAACAGGCCGAATTTGCCCGTAAACTCGGTATCGGCCTTGCGCTGGTGTTCCGCATCATTCTGCTGCTGCTGATCAGCGTGATCGTGCAGCTTCAGGAGCCGGTTTTCATCGCCTTCGACCACGGGTTCTCGTGGAAGGACATCATCCTCATCGCCGGTGGCGCGTTCCTGATCTACAAGGCGACGCATGAAATGCATGCGGCGATCGAAGAGCCGCATGAGGTTGGCCTCAAGGAGGCCGCCAAGGCGAGCCTCCAGGCCATTCTGGTGCAGATCGTTGTGATCGACATGGTCTTCTCGATCGACTCGATCATCACTGCCGTGGGCATGGTGCCGGCTGACCAGGTCGCCGTGATGATTGCTGCGGTGCTGGTTGCCGTGGCGGTGATGTTCTTTGCTTCGGGCCCGATCGCCAAGTTCGTTGCCGATCACCCGACCACCAAGATGCTGGCGCTGGCCTTCCTGTTGCTGATCGGCGTGACGCTGGTGGCCGATGGGCTCGGGTTCCACATTCCCAAGGGCTACATCTATTCTGCCATGGCTTTCTCGGTGCTGGTCGAGGCAGTCAATATCTTCGCCAAGAACCGCAAGCTTCGTGCTTCGGGCGGCGGATCGGGCAGACATGAGGTGACGCCATTCACCGGTGACACCGGTTCGGTCTCGGCCAATGCCGGGGTCGCAGCCGTGACGGGCAAGCCGCGGGCGAAAACCCCGGCGGTGCGCCAGGCGCAATCGCGGCCGAAATCGGCGCCGCGCAAACCGAGGACGCCAAAGTGACCCTCGTCGTCGCAATCAACCAGACCGGCGGACCGGACGTCCTGTCCGTCGAGGACTGGCCGGTCAAGGCGCCGGGACCGGGACAGGTCCTGATCGAACAGAAGGCCATTGGCCTCAACTTCATCGACACCTATCAGCGGTCGGGGCTCTATCCTCAGCCGCTGCCCTTTGTGGGTGGCAATGAGGGCGCGGGCGTCGTCACGGCGGTCGGGCCGGACGTGACAGCGGTCAAGGTCGGTGACCGGGTCTGCTATCAGGGGCAGGTAGGTGCCTATGCCGCAGAGCGGTTGGCGTCGGTCGAAAAGCTCATTCCGATTCCCGATGGGGTAGACGACGAGACGGCGGCGGCCGTCGTGCTCAAGGGGCTCACGGCCTATTATCTGCTGTTCAAGACCTGGAAGGTCGAAGCCGGCCAGACGATCCTCTGGCACGCGGCGGCGGGCGGCACCGGGCTTATTGCGACACAATGGGCCAAGGCACTCGGCGCGACGGTGATCGGCACGGCGGGTGGACCTGCCAAGGTTGCGCTCGCCAAGGCGCATGGCTGTGACCACGTGATCGACTACCGGGCCGAGGATTTTCCGGCGCGGGTGCGCGAGATCACCGAGGGCAGGGGTGTCGATGTCGTCTATGACGGCGTCGGCAAGGAGACGTTCGCGGGCTCCCTGGATTGCCTGCGTCCGCGTGGGCTGCTTGCCAGCTTTGGCAATGCCTCGGGCGTTGTTTCGATTCCCGACCTGACGGTATTGTCGCGAAAAGGTTCGCTCTATGTGACGCGACCGACCAGCGGCCACTATTTTACGCGGCGCGAAGATCTGATCGAGGGCGCCGACGCGCTGTTCGGCGCCATCCGTTCGGGTGCGATCAAGGTGGAAATCGGCGGCCGATTCAAGCTGGAAGAGGCCGAAAAGGCGCATCGCGCGCTGGAAGGCCGCGAGACCACAGGGTCGGTGGTTCTCATTCCGTGATCACTGAAGTCGTGTCGCGCCCTCTGGACAGGGCGGCGCGGCACGGCTAAACGGCAGGCCACGGGTAGGTGGCAGAGCGGTTGATTGCTCCGGTCTTGAAAACCGGCGAAGGTGAAAGCCTTCCGGGGGTTCGAATCCCTCCCTACCCGCCATTCCCCAACCGCAACCCAATCCGACCTTGCCGCGTTCTGCGGCCGTGTGCGCCAGCGCGAGGAATGGCCATGTTCGGATTCGGAGACAAGCGGGCCGAGGCGGTTGATGAGACCGAGCGGTATATCAAATCCATGTTCGCGGGCTTGGGTGATGCTGAGGAGCAGGCCTTGCCCGACGGCGCGCTTGCCGACCCCTATGTGATCGGTTTTCTGCAGGTGTTGACGGTTCATTCGGTGGCCACCGTCTATCTCACCCGCATGCCCGACGAGGCGGCACTTGCCGATATCCTGGCATCGGCTTTGGACCGCATGGCACCTGGTCATGGCGCGGTGCTGCGCAAGCGACTGGGCGAATTTGGCGATCCGGCACACCCACAGCACGCGACTTACATCAGCGGGCGTCGCGATGGCTCGGAGCACGTTCGAGCCTTGCTGGCGAGCGACGAGATCGCCCGGAACGAACGCTACCATTCATTCCGGGATTTCGTTGAAAGGCACTATCTCTAGGGGCAGTCCTTGGACGCTCCACTAGTTCGCGCACGTGACGGAGTAGTCGACGACGGAGGGAACGCTGTCCTCGTAAAATTCGCCAACAGTTGTCACATCCAGCAATGCGCCGGCCGAGCGATAATTGTATCGGCAGAAACCGAAGCCAGTGCCCGAGCAAGTTTCGGCCTCGGTGATGCCGATATCGTGCAGGTCTCCCTGCTGGCCGAACTCTTCGCGTGGTTGCGGGACAGGCTTCCAGCCGGCGGTCTTTAGGGTTTTGCGGGCCTCGGTAATCGGCGCATCATAGATGTTTGGCACCACTGCGGCGCCACAATAGGTTTCTTCCGCGGCAACCGGGCCGACAACCAGGCCTGTGTCGGTGATGCTGATGTCGGCAACCGGCAGACTGACAAAATCGCCGCCCCAGATTCGCACGCTGCCGTTTTGCCGCTCGTCGAGCACCCCGATCAACTGGTCGGTCTTGTTGGCGGTATAGAAAATGGCCTTGAGATCGCTACCTTCGAATACGCCGATATTACTCTGCTCGATCGCGCAGGAACCGCTAGTGCCGGTCAAGAACTCCCCGGCGAAGCTGACGAGTTGGTAGTCGCCTAGTGTGGCCTCGGAGATGACGCCCCAGCCGTGCTCCTGAACATAAAGCCCTGCTTCGGTTTCGGGTTCTGCGTAGTTGCCCTGGCAATCGTCGTTGCCTGAGGTGGAAAATGGCCCTCGGGGAGCTTGGTTGTCTCCGTCACTACGATTTCGGGCAAATCAGATACGGCAACCTGTGCGAGCGCCATGCTGGGGCCGGCGATGACCATAAGGCCGGCGGCGAGGGATGCGGCCTTGATCCTCGGAAATGATGTCACGGGTTTCTCCTCCGACGAATTGGGGCCTACAAAGTGGCAGCCTCTTGGAGAGAAGCAAGGGCGAGTAAAGTTGTTTTTTGTTTGGCGCGATTACTTTAGTCGCCAATGCCTCACAGCCTAAGTGGCGTGCGCTGAGCGCATGGCAGTCGCAATGTAATTTGAATTGCAAATCAATCTATATCGGCGTAGCACCGGTTTATGACCGACATTCATCCTTCTCCTCGTTCCCGGTTCGGGATTCGTTTTTCGTTGCTCGCGCGCCGCTGGCGGCGGGCACTCGATGCGCGGTTGGCCGAAGAAGGCCTGTCGGACGCTACCTGGGCTCCCTTGATGCACCTGAAAGAAACCGGGGGCGGCACAACGCAGAAGGAACTGGCGGCGCTGGTCGGAGTCGATGGATCGAGCCTGGTGCGGGTGCTGGATATTCTGGTGCGACAGGGCTTTGTCGAACGGCGCGCCGACGAGACGGACGGCCGGGCACGGCTGATCTTCCTGACGCCCGCGGGCGAGAACCGCGTCAACGAAATCCGCAAGGTACTGACCAAGGGCGAAGAAGCCATGTTGGTCGATATCGGGGACGCCGAAATCGCCGAGATGCTGGAGCATTTCGACAAGATCGAACGCCGGCTCGAGGCCTTGCAGAAGGAGGCGCGGCGATGACCCGGCGTCGCGATGCCATGCGGCATCTTTTGGCCAGCATGCGGCTTGCCGATATTCTAGCCTTTGCACAACAGCCGTCGCTGCGGAACGCTGCGCTAGCCGGCTTGCAGGCATCGGTAGCGATAGCTGTCGCCATCCCGCTGGCCTTTGCCTCGCCATGGCCGCACCTGGTCGGCTTTGCTGCACTCGGAGCACTGGCTGCGCTGTTTGGCCGTTTCGCGCCGGAAAAGGGCCGAGGCCAGATCGTGCTCTGGGCAGCGATCTGCCAGACGTCGGGCGTCGGCGTCATGTCTCTGGTTGTGTGGCTGGGAGCTTCGCCCGAGTTGCAACTGGCTCTGCTGGCGCTGCTGAGCGGTGTGTTCTTTTTCATTTCGGCCACGGGTCGTTTCGGCCCTCCGGGCGCGCTGATTTTTATCTTTGCGGCCGGCGCGGCCATGGGCACGGTTGATGGCTGGCAGGTCGTCGTGGAGCGTGTTGCAGCGACTGGTGGCGTGGCTATTCTAGCTTGGCAGATCTGTCTCGCGACGGAGATTTTTCGGCACAAAGCGACGGAAGAGCGACCTTTGCCGGTCGAGCCAGCTCGGCCTTTGTCTCACAGGCTGACGGCGGCAACACGGATTGCCGTTGGTGCAGGCATTGCCGCTCTTGTCACGCATGCCATGGGCGCGGCGCACCCGGCGTGGGCGGCCATGGGGGCGGTTGCCGTCATTCAAGGGAGCCATCTCCATATCAGCATGAACCGGGCGCTGCAGCGCATGATGGGCACGGTCATCGGTGCGCTGGCGGTCTGGCTGGTGCTGCAGCTCGATCCATCGGTGACAATGGTGGTCGTGCTACTGATCGGGCTGCAATTTGCGACCGAAGTCGTCATCGGTGCCAATTACGGGCTGGGGCAGGTTCTGGTGACGCCCATGGCTCTGCTGATGAGCCATCTGGCAGCGCCGCAGGCGGGGGCGGGAATTGCGCCGGAACGCGTGTTCGACACGCTCGTGGGGGTGAGCATTGGCATGGTGATCGCCGTGCTGCTTTCGACGCTGGATGACCGGACCTACCTGGCCGAGCATCGGGCGACGCGAAAACGCGCTTGAGCGGCCGGGCGCGATCGGGCTAAGAGGCGGAGTATTACGTCTCCGTCACATTCAGGAACGACAGAAATGAGCCGCAAGGAATTTGACGCATCGCGCATGCGGCGCATGAAGCGCTTGGCGGCGCGCTACGACCTGACCATTCTGACCGCAGAAAAACTGAAGGTTTTGGGGCAGCCGGGCGGTCACGCGCTCCGGCACGACAAGACCTTCAAGATTGTCTATGGTGATGTGCCTAAACCATTTTCTGCGTCGCTCGACGATATCGAGACCTATCTCGAAAAGCTTGAGGCGGGGGAAGAGTAAGCGAGGCTGACCTTTGTGGCAACCGAGCGAATGCCCCGGGGTGGTACATTCCGTTATTTATTCCGTAATAGGAATCGGCTCACATTGGTCTCGTAAGCTCACTAGAGAAGTTCATCGTCTCTGAAGCGCTGAACGGTCTCTAGGTTCTTGGATCGCGTTTTCGATCTGAAGTGGTTCGCCACTTTTCCTCGAAACGCTCTATTGGAGGCGCGCACAGTGTTTACCTTGATCAACGCAGACGCCGACGAAGACGACGCTGAAATCACCGATCCCCAGGAAATCGCGGAATTGTTTGCGGCCATAGCGGCCGTGGCAATCGAAACCATTGGCGCTGCCAATGTGCGCGAACTGTTCGATGCGGTGGTTGAACAGGAGGGTCGTGATCCCAACTAGAGCTCTTATTCAACTCTTCCGCGGCCGTCGCCGTTAAGACGTCCGCCATCGGCCTGGAGCCGAACCTGCACTCTGCCTTGGCGAAGCAATTTGGGCCTACCCGGCTCTGGCTTCGCCGGGGTGATTTCCGCGGGGAACGCAGACAGTGGGCCAAATGCAAATCCTGCCGGAACGGCCCATGGTGCAGACGCTGGGCGACAGCACCATTCTCGTGCGTTTCGGTAGCCGCCTCGACGAAACTGCCAATCGTCGGGCCATCGGCTTTGCGGCGGCGCTGGAAAGCGAACCGATCGCCGGCATAGTCGAGATCGTGCCGAGCCTTGTTTCGGTACTGCTGCGGTATGATCCGCTCAATTCACGACATCAGGACATCGAAGGCGAAATTCGGCTGCGGCTGCATGGCGCGCTGGAGGAACAGGCTGGGGCCCAACGTCGCATCGGCGTGCGCTTCGGTGGAGAGGCAGGGCCGGACCTTCAGGAGGTCGCGGGGCTGCTGAAGCTTTCTGCCGACGAGTTCATTGCGCTGCACAATGCGGCGCCGCTACGGGTGCTGGCGACGGGCTTTGCGCCGGGCTTTGTCTATTGCGGATTTCATCCTGAAACGCTGACCTTGCCGCGGCGCGACAAGGTGCGGCCGTTGGTGTCGGCGGGCAGCGTGCTGTTTGCGGCCGGGCAGACTGCGATTGCGGCGACGGACATTCCGACTGGCTGGCACGTCATCGGTCGTACCGATTTTTCCAATTTTGTACCGCAAGAGACGCCACCGACACTGCTTCGGGCTGGCGATAGCGTCACCTTCGAGGTGGCTTGAATGGCGGCAAGTCTGGTCATCGAGCGGGCAGGGCCGCTGGTCACGATTCAGGATGAGGGCCGTTTCGGGTATCTCGCGCAGGGCATCAGTGCGTCTGGGCCGATGGATGGGTCGTCGTTTCGGCGCGCGGGCCTCTTGGCGGGCAGCGGCGTGGCGGCGGGCATCGAGTTTTCCATGCTGGGGTTCGACCTGGTCGTCAGCGAAGGCGAAGTTGCCGTGGGCTGGGACGGTGGGGTCTTCGAGGTTTCGGTCAATGGAAAGAAGCTGGAGTGGCCGGGCGCGGCGCGGCTGGGTGCCGGCGACAGGCTGGCTATTTCGGCAGGAACCGGCGGCAATTACGGCTATCTGCGCTTTGGCGGTGAGATCGACGTGCCGGCGGTGATGGGGAGCCGCGCGACCAGCATGCGGACGCGGATTGGCGGGCTGGATGGCCGGGCGCTCAAGGCGGGCGACAGTTTGACAGTTGTTGGTGATGGCGATGCGCTGGCTACAGTTCTGCCCCGTAGGAGGACCGATGGGCCGATCCGGTTCGTGTGGGGGCTTCATGCCGAGGTTTTTGACGCGGGCCTGCGGGAAAAATTCGTAACCAGCTCGTTCCGCATTTCCTCGATGATGGATCGCATGGGGGTACGTCTGCGCGACGAGGCGAAGGTTTTTGCCGAGGCGCGGATATTGTCGCTGGTGTCAGACCCGGTGGTGGTAGGCGATATCCAGATTTTGGGCGATGGCACGCCGATCGTACTGGGGCGCGATCACCAGCCGACGGGCGGCTATCCGCGGATCGGCACGATCATTTCCGTTGACCTCGACCGTTTCTTTCAATTGCGACCCAATGCGGAGCTTGTGTTCGCGCCGGTGGGGCTTGATCATGCCCAGGCTTTGTTGCGGAGCGAAACCTGATGGCATCAATCGATCTCAACGCCGATCTCGGCGAAGGCATGGGCACGGACGATGATCTGCTGGGCATCGTGTCCAGCGCCTCGATCGCCTGTGGCGGCCACGCCGGGGACGCGCAGACGATCCGGCATATCCTGAAGCTGTGCAAGGCACGGGGGATTCGGGCGGGTGCGCATCCAGGCTATGCCGACAAACCGCGCTTCGGCCGGTTCCGGTTGGTGATGCCGCTCGACCAGTTGATCGGGCAGGTGCGCGACCAGATGTTTCTCATCCGCCATATCGCGAGCGAAGTGGGCGTGCCGCTCTCCTATGTGAAGCTCCATGGGGCGCTGGCTAACCAGACTGCAGAAGAGTTGGCCATGGCGGTTGCCGTCTTTGCCGCTGTGCAGGCGATGGACGACAAGATGGCGGTGCTGGCGCTCGACAATTCTGAGCAGGTGCGGGCAGCCAAGGCTGTGGGTGTGCCGCTGATCCGCGAGGCCTATGCAGACCGGGCCTATACCGCCGACGGCCTGCTGGCGCCCCGGTCGCAGGAAGGGGCGGTCATTCACGATACCGACGCGGTTATTGCGCGTTGCCTGCGTCTGGCACAGACCGGCGAGATCCTCGCGATCGACGGTACGGTGTTGAAATCGGGCGCGCGGTCGATCTGCCTTCATGGCGACACGCCGGGAGCGGTCGATCTGGCGCGAGAAGTCCGCGATGCGCTCGAAGGCGAGGGGATCACCATCGCGGCCGAGCAACCGGAGGAGGACTTACCCTGGGCCTCTCAAGGGGGGAGAGGGTGAAATCGGCGAAATGCCTTTGGGTTTGAAAAGCCCAGGGTAGCTCAGGGGCCGATGCGGCCGTTGTTCGATTCTCCCCGCAATCGTCACCACCGGGCTCGTCCCGGTGGTCCATGCCTGTGGCGAGATGGATTGCCGGGACAAGCCCGGCAATGGCGACGGGGTTGGGGTCGGCACTCTTCCTAGATCGCCAGGTATTCGTGTCTTAGCTCGGTATTATCGAGCACCTCCTTGGCGGTGCCGGCGAAGACGACTTCGCCTGTATCGAGGATGACGGCGCGGTCGGCCAGTTTCAGCGCGGCGACGGCGTTTTGCTCGACGATGATGGTGGTGATACCCAACGGCTTGATCGAGTGCAGGATGCGTTCGATTTCCTGCACGATGACCGGCGCGAGGCCTTCATAGGGTTCGTCGAGCAGCAGGAGTTTGAGGTCGCGAGCCAAGGCACGGGCGATGGCGAGCATCTGCTGTTCGCCGCCCGAGAGGGTGACGCCTTCCTGGGTGCGGCGCTCGGCAAGGCGCGGAAAGCTTTCGTAGATCTGTTCGAGGCTCCAGCCATTGCCGGGGGCGACCTTGGCGAGGGTGATATTCTCCTCGACGGTCAGGCCTTGGATGATGCGGCGATCTTCGGGCACGAGCTGGATGCCGGAACGGGCCGCCTCAAAGCTCTTCATCTGATGGATGGGTAGGCCATCGAGCCAGATTTCACCCTGCCGCATCTGCGGATTGTCGGTGCGGGCGATGGTCCGCAATGTGGACGTTTTGCCCGCGCCGTTGCGGCCGAGAAGGGCGAGGATTTCACCCTGGCGCACATCGAGCGAGACGCCCTGCACGATGTAGCTCTCGCCATAATAGGCGTGCATGTCGCGCACCGAGAAGAAGGGGCGGGTGGTTTCGATCGTGGCGGCTTGGCTGATGGTAGTGTCTGATGTCATGGCGATGGAACTCATCAATGGGCTCCTCCGAGATAGGCTTCCTGCACCTTGGGATTGCCACGCACCTCGTCGGGCGAGCCATCGGCAATGATGCGGCCCTGGGCGAGCACGGAGATCTTGTCGGCCAACGAGAAGACGACGTGCATGTCGTGCTCGATGATCACCTTGGTCATACCGCGGCTCTTGATCTTTTTGAGCAGTTCGATGGTCGTGTTGGTGTCGTGGCGACTCATGCCTGCAGTGGGCTCATCGAGCAACAGCAGGCGCGGGTGCTGGATGAGGCACATGGCCAGTTCCATGCGCCGCTTGTCGCCGCGGCTGAGGCTGCCGGCGAGCATGTCGCGGCGCGTGATCATGCCCACATCCTCGAGCATGTGCTCGGCTTCGGCGCGGATGCCGGTTTCGCTGTCGAGCGAACGCAGCATGTTGAGCTTGAACATGCCGTCGCGCTTGGCCAGCGCGGGGATCATCACGTTATGGAGGACGGACAGGTCAGCGAAGATTTCCGGTGTCTGGAAGACACGGGCAATGCCGAGCTGATTGATCTGGAAGGGCTTCCGGCCAGTAAGGACCGTGCCGTCAAAGACTACTTGGCCGCTTGAAGGCGCCAGCTTGCCGATGATGACATTGAGCAGGGTCGACTTGCCGGCTCCGTTGGGGCCGATGATCGCGTGGGTCTTGCCTTCTTCGACTTGCAGATCGATGTCGGCGAGGGCGTGGAGAC
>NZ_JBEVLL010000142.1:0-30456 GCF_040509215.1 Devosia sp. | reverse complement strand
AAAGCGGCGCGTCGATGACGCGCCGCCTGGGAGATGTGACTACTCGGCGGCGACCCCGAGCCCAATCGGGCAACTCACGCCCGTCCCGTTGAGCCCGCAATAGCCATTGGGATTCTTGGCGAGATACTGCTGGTGGTAGGTCTCGGCATAGTAGAACGGACCAGCCGGTGCGATCTCGGTCGTGATCGCTCCCAAGCCCTTGTCCTTCAAGGCCTTTTCATACATCGCCTTGCTCGCGGCGACGATTTCAGCCTGTGCCGGCGTCGTCGTGTAGATCGCCGAGCGATACTGGGTGCCCACGTCATTGCCCTGGCGCATGCCCTGGGTCGGATCGTGCTCTTCCCAGAAGGTTTTCAGCAGCGTTTCCAATGAGATAGTCTTGGGATCATAGACCACCTTGACGCTCTCGGTATGGCCCGTGCGACCCGAACAGACCTCCTCATAGGAGGCGTTGGGCGTATGGCCGCCCTGGTAGCCCACGGCGGTCACGACAACCCCGGGCAACTTCCAGAACAGGCGCTCGGCGCCCCAGAAGCAACCGAGCCCGAAATAGATGGTCTCGGCGCCCTCTGCATAGGGTCCTTTGAGAGCAGCGCCATTGACGAAATGTTGAGATGTGACAGTCATTTCCGTGTCGCGACCGGGCAGGGCCTCGGCGGCAGTTGGCACGGCAGTCGGCTTGGTGCGGAAGAACATGAGTTTCTCCTTTCGCCGCATAATATGGGGATTGCCTCCCCCGATTTTTAGATCAGATATCCTCGGCTCGCAAAAACCGTTCGCGCCGCGGTTTTCGTCCCAGAAGCGCCAGCACAATCCCCGGCACCCCGATCACTGCGAAAGCGGGATAGGTCAGAACCGCATCAAAGACCCGGTCGAGGAGGTTGGCAAAGAACCTGCTGTGAAAAAACTCTCGAACGGTATCAAGGCTTTGCGCATGGATCTGCAGCCAGATATCGCCTAGCGACGTCATCACGACAGCATTGGCCGCCAGCGATTTCGTACCATCAATGACAAGCAAGACCAGCGCCAGGCCAATGAGCCAAGTGCCGACAATTCGCAAGGCTATCCGCATTCACCCCGTCCCGTGCTTCCGGGTGCCGAACGCTGCACCTTGCACCTGTCCCTTTTGCCACGCGCGGGGGCCGTTTCACAAGAGATCAGCACGATCACGAAAAACATACGGGACAGGACGAAACTCATGCTTGCGCCCGAAACGTTCATCAGTATATTGCGCCACGCTCGCAACGGCATAACAAGGCCGTGCACAACCTGGTTCCAGGGTTGCCAAGGCGATGCGGAGAGATGGCCGAGTGGTCGAAGGCGCACGCCTGGAAAGTGTGTAGGCGGGGAACCGTCTCGAGGGTTCGAATCCCTCTCTCTCCGCCATTTTACCATCCATAAATACCTGTTTTTCTTGGCTTTTGGCCGGTCGATAGCGGCGCGCGGCGCGCTGGGTGGCTCCGCCGCCAACGACCCATGCAAACTCTCGACGATGGATTTCCGTATTTCCTCGCAACGCATGGTCTTGGTGCACGTTGCCTCGGAGGACACTCCTTCCGAGCGGTACTCGTGAGCAAGCAAACATATTACGTGATCCTCAACGCCAATGCGGGAACGGCCAATGCCACCGGCATATCGGAGGACTCCCTACGCGACCTGTTTGTCGCCAACGACCTGACCGCGACCATCGATGCGCGGCAGGATCGCGATATGGCGACGCGGCTAGGTGACGCCGTGGCGAGCGACGCCTCGATCATCGTGGCGGCAGGCGGCGATGGAACGATCACGGCCGTGGCGGAGGCCCTGGTCGGAACCGACAAGTCGCTGGCTATCCTGCCCCTGGGGACAGTCAACGCCCTCGCAAAGGATCTCCATGTGCCTCTCGACCTCCCCAAGGCGGTCGCCAATCTGGTTACGGGACACGAGCATCGCATCGACGTCGGCGAAGTGAATGGCCGCATTTTTCTCCACAAGGTGGTCATCGGGGTTATTCCGGGTGTCGCTGCGGGGCGCGAACGCATTCGCGGCCGCCGTGACGCCTCGGCCAAGATCGGGTTGTTGCGGTATTTTTTCCGGCGCCTCGCCCGCGCCAAGCGCCTCGCGGTCGTCATCGAGCCAGACGAGGGGGCGCGGCGCATAGAGCGGGTGCAGGCCCTGGCGGTGGCCAGCAATGCCTATGACGAGGGTCTCGGGCAGTTCTTTTCCCGGCAAAGTCTCGATCGAGGCACGCTGACGCTCTATACCTTGAAACACCTCAATGTTCGGGATTTCGTTCGGCTGACCACGGGGATGATCCTCGGCAATTGGCGAAATGACCAGGCGCTCTCCATGGAGAGCGTGCGCGGCGTAACCATCGATACCCGACACACGCTCATCAAGGTCATGCTGGACGGCGAGGTGGAAACACTGACGACGCCGCTCGAATTCCTCATTCGCCCGCAGGCCCTTTCCGTTATCGTTCCAGCCGAGGTCACGGCCTCGGCGGAGGTCGCATGAAACTTCTCCATATTTCCGATCTGCATTTTGGCCACCACGACCCGGTCCTCGCCGAAGGCTTTGCCGACGATATCAATGCCCAGCACCCCGACCTGATCGTGGCAAGCGGCGACTTCACCCAAATCGGCACCAAGGAAGAATTCGAGCAGGCGCGGGAATTTCTCGACAAGCTGACGGCCCCGATCTTCGCCGTTCCGGGCAACCACGATGTGCCGGCGGTCAATATCTTCAGGCGTTTCCTTGATCCCTACGGGCTCTATCGACGCTATATCTCGAAAGACCTGGAGCCGGTTGTCGAAATGGGCGGTGTGGCCCTCGTCGGCATGCGGACCTCGCGTCGGGCCCGACTCGAGTGGAACTGGGGTCACGGCACCATATCGCGTGGCCAGCTCGATGATTTGGCAGAGCGTTTCGCCGCCGTGTCGCCCGATGCGGTGCGCGTCATCGTCGCCCATCACCCGTTGCTGTTTCCGACCGAGCCGATGATCCAGAAGACGAAGCGGGTCAAACGTGCGGACGACGCGCTGGAAGTGTTTGCCGGCCTCGGGGTGAGACTGGTTCTCTCCGGGCATTTTCACCTCTCATATGTGCGCAAGCACGAGGCGAAAACCCACGCGCGCGAGGGTCAGCCGATCGGGTTGAGCAAGTCTGTGGTGGCGCCCATCCTGGTGGTCCAGGCGTCTTCAGCCATTTCGACGCGTCTGAGGGGTGAGCCGAACGCCTACAACCTGATCGATATTTCTTCGGAGACAATCACCGTGATCGTGCGCGAATGGCGAGACGGCGCCTGGACCACGAGGGAGCGAGCCACAGAGCCGGTCTAGGGTGACCATCGCATGGAAGCTAGATGGCCGCCATTTCACGAAGCGCGGAGGCGACGGCTTCGCCGGTATAAGGCTTTGAGAAAAAACGGCTTTCGGCCGGCAAATCCGAGAGGCCGACCTGACGATGTCCGGAGGTCACTATGATCTTGATGGGGGGCCAGCGGTCGCGGACCATTGCGGCGAGCTTCAATCCATCCATGCCGCCTGGCATATCGACGTCGGTGAAGATCACCTGGATGTCGGTGTTTGCCTCGATCAGAATCAAAGCCTCGGAGGCGTTCGCGGCTTGGAACGTTTTGAAACCGAGATCTTCTAGCTGATCGACGATGTCCATGCGAATAATGGGCTCGTCTTCAACGACGAGAACTGTGATGGCCTGGGGCACGTCGATGTCCAGTACTGTCTTGGGTCTGCGCCCAGACCGATCTACCCTAACGCCGTAAGGGAACGAACGATCCACTCTGTCGTTCACAATCACGAACATGACGCCTTTTCGTCGCTAAGTCATATAAAACTGTTCTGAATTTGGGGCGCGTGAGGGCAGATTGAGCGTTATCGAAAGAAACCACGTCCAGAAGCACGGCTCGGGCGAGCCGGTCATCGTGTTCGCTCATGGTTTTGGCTGCGACCAAAATATGTGGCGGCTGGTCGAGCCTGGCTTTCGCGAGCGGTATAGCACGGTAATGTTCGACCATGTCGGCGCCGGGCGTTCCGATCTCAGCGCATATGACAAGGACAAGTACGCCGATCTTCGGGGCTATGCTTCGGATGTCGTCGAGATTGGCCGTGCGCTTGACTTGCACGACGCTATCTTTGTTGGTCATTCGGTCAGCGCCATGATCGGCGCTTTGGCGTCAATCGAGGCGCCGGACATGTTCGCCAAGCTCGTCATGGTGGGACCATCGCCGCGCTACATCAATGATGGTGACTACTATGGCGGGTTCACCGCCCCCCAGATCGAGGAGCTTCTGACTTCACTCGCGGATAACCACCTTGGCTGGTCCGCAGCCATGGCGCCCGCGATCATGGGCAATCCGGACCGCCCCGAATTGGGCGAAGAGTTGACCAACTCCTTCTGTCGGACCGATCCCGATATCGCCAGACAGTTCGCCCGCGCCACGTTCACCTCCGACAATCGTGCCGACCTCAAGAAAGTCCAGGCCGATACCCTGATCCTGCAGACGCGCGACGACATCATCGCTTCGGAGCAGGTTGGCGAATATGTGAACAAGGAGATCGCTGGCAGCCGCATCGTCTATCTCGATGCGACCGGCCATTGCCCCAACTTGAGTGCGCCCGGCGCAGTAATCGCGGCCATGAATGAATTCCTCTGATCTTTCCGACGGCGACCTCGAAGACCTCTATGAAAATGCCCCATGCGGCTATCTCTCCCTCGGTCCCGACGGACGGATAGTTCGCGTCAACGCCACGCTGTGTACCTGGCTTGGTCGTTCCTCCGACACGTTGATTGGCACGCGTCTGCGCGACCTGCTGAATGTGGCAGGGCGCATATTTTACGAGACCCATTTCGCCCCCTTGCTGCGCATCCAGGGCTTTTTCGAGGAGGTCGCCCTAGACCTCGTCAAAATCGATGGCGGAACCTTGCCGGTCTTGGCCAATGCCAGCGAACGCAAGGTGTCTGACGATCTCGTCTTTACGCGCGTCACTCTGTTCCGAGCGCCGCAGCGGCGGCGCCACGAGCGTGAACTGGTCGAGCTTCGGAACGCTGAACAAGAAACGCGCCGCAGGCTGGAAGAGCTCAATGCGGGCCTTCATACGCGGATCAACGACGCCGCCGAGCTGCAGGTGCTGTCAGTCCGCGATGCAGAACTGCGCGAGCAGTTCATAGCGGTTCTCGGCCACGACCTCCGCAATCCGCTGGCAGGACTGGCTGGCGGCACCAATATCCTCAAGCAGATCCACAATGATGCAAAGTCAGTTCGTGTGCTGCGGCTGATGGCCGAGAGCATCAACCGCATGAATGGCCTGATCGACAATCTAATGGACCTGGCCCGCGGGCGCCTGGGTAGCGGCATCACCATTCAACGCACGTCGGGCGTGCGGCTGGAACCGACCCTGGCCCAGGTGGTGAACGAGCTGAGGGCCGGCCACCCTGATCGCAGCATCGAGATGCGGCTCAATCTGTCCCAGCCTGTCGATGTCGATCACGCTCGCATCGCCCAGATGTTTTCGAACCTTCTCGGCAACGCCATAACCCATGGCGCCGAGGACCGACCGGTCGTGGTCGATGCCGGAATAGAAAATGGGCAATTCCAGTTGTCCATTGCCAATGGCGGCGAGCCAATACCGCAAGGGGCCCTGGACCGCCTCTTCCAGCCATTCTACCGCGGCGAGGTGCGCTCAAATATGCAGGGTCTTGGCCTCGGGCTCTATATCGCCAGCCAGATCGCCCTGGCGCATGGCGGCCGAATAAGCGTGACGTCCGACATAACCGAAACGAAGTTCACGTTCTCGATGCCAATCATCTGACCCAGATTTTGGGTCAGATGATTGGTCTGCCGCTATTCTTCCTGCGCCTCTTCGGCGCGGAAGGAGATCGGCACGACGGCGTGGGTCAATTCGGAGAGGGGACCGCTGTATCTGAGTTCAAGCCCCTCGGCGGGGTAAGCGACTTCGACATTGCCGAGAGCCCCTAGCGTCGTCTGGATCAATCGTGAGCCGAAGCCGGTTTGACTTGGCGCCGTGACCGCCGGACCGCCCCGCTCGACCCACGAAAAATCGAAACTGTCGTGCCCATCGAGTTCGTTCGTCGACCAGGTCAGCCTCACCGATCCTGCGCCGGCCGCTTCGGAGAAGGCACCGTACTTGATCGAATTGGTGGCCAGTTCGTGCAAGACCAGCGCAAAGGACAGCGCTGCCTGTGGTGCAATCTGGATCGATGGGCCGCGCGCCTCGAAAGCCCGATCGTGAACCGAAAGCGTTCTTGTGACCAATTCGAGGAAATCGGCCGAAGCAAAGTCGGTGCCCAGCAGCAGATCGTGCGTTCTCGACAAGGCGAGAAATCGCGCGATGATCAGCTCCCTGACAGGGCCCATCTCCGGATGGGGGCGCATGGTCTGCGTCACAATGGATTGCAGCATGGCGATGGTGTTCTTGACCCGGTGCGCCAGTTCGCGGGTGAGCAACTTCTGATGGCGTGCATTGCGCTCAAGCTCGGAGAGATGATCGCGCGTTACAAATTGCCGACGCCTGCCTTCAATGGCCCAGCGAAGAGCGCTTACCAGAGCCGTCGAGCCCATCGGACGTTCTAGCACCATGACATTGCCCGCCTCGGGCGGGAAAAGTGCCCGGACGGCCTCTGCTTGGCCCGCAGAACGATGCTGCCCGATGAGCAGGATGAACGGATAGGACGACCAGCTCGGCTGTTCGCGGACCGCTACCAGCAAGGCGCTCCAGTTGATCTGGACCAGGGCCTCTTCCGTCATCAGCACCGCGCCCAGCTCATCATCGAGATGCCCCACAAGACCATCGAGGCTCGTCACCCCGATCGCCCGGTGGCCCCGCGCATTGAGCAGGCTGATGATGCTGGCGCCGTCCCGCACATAGGGGGCGTAGACGATGACCTTTTCCTCAAAACTCTCCATTGTCGCGGCTCTCCATCAGGGGACCGCGAGATCCGATATATTTGGGCGTGCCGGTGAGGATGCCGCTGAACTCGACGAGCGGCTGCCCGATGCGAATGCCATGCCGGTCGAACTTGATTTCGCGAATGGTGTCTTCATGCGCACCGCTGCGGTTTTTCAGCACGGAAAGCGCCTTGCGCAGGCGGCCCTCCGCCTCGAAAAACCTGAAAAGAAACAGGACGTCGGCCACATAGGAAATATTGAGGGAGCCGGTATTCATGGTGCCGACAAGCCCGTGCTGGTTGTTGACCAGCAATGTCAGCACACCCTGCTGATTGAGATAGGACAACAGCTCATGCAACTGCAGGATCAGCTGCTTCTCCTCGGGCATGGATGCGAGGTAACCGTTGAGACTATCAAGCACCAGAACCTTGATGCTCCGCTCTTCCACCTCCTTTCGCACCATCCAGGCAAACTGGCCCGGGCTCACCTCCGCCGGATTGATCTGCATCAGCTTCAGGCATCCGGCCTCTATCGGGCCATCGGGATCCTGCCCCAAGGACCGCGCGCGGGCCAACAATGTGCCGATGCGTTCGTCGAACTCATAGACGGTGGCATTCTCGCCGCGACGACAGGCTTCGAGCGCGTAGGAAAAAGCGATCGAGCTCTTTCCCGTGCCGGCGGGTCCAGTCAGGACCGCGGAGGTGCCGCGAAGCGGGCCGCCCTGCAAAAGAGCGTCCAATTCGCCGATACCGCTGGTCATCGGCTCGCCGATAAAGGGGGTGTGGAAGTCCGACGCGATCAGGCGCGGAAATACTTTCAGGCCGCCCTGCTCAATGACGACGTCGTGGAAACCGGCCGAGAACTGGACGCCCCGCATTTTCTGGATTTCGAGCGATCGGCGCGCCGCGCCGAATTCCAGCGTCGTCCGGTTGAGGGTGATGACGCCGTGTGAAATCGAATGGAGATGGGCATCCCGTTCGCCATCCTCGCCGGTGAGATCATCGACGAGGATGACAGTGATGCTCCGCCCCGCAAAATACTGCTTCAAAGCGAGCACCTGACGCCGGTAGCGCAGCGGGTCTTGCGAGAGCAGGCGAAGTTCGGAGAGGCTGTCGAATACGATACGGCTCGGCTTGGTCTCGTCGACGCGCTTGATGATGAGATCGACCGTGGCGCTCAGCTCGATTTCCCAGGGGTGGATGATCGTCTGGCCACGACCATCGCCCAGAACCTCTTCAGCCGCCGACAGCTCGAATATGTCGATGCCATCAAGCGTCCAGCCGTGAGACGCGACGACGGCGGCAAGCTCGTCATGCGTTTCCGACAGTGTGACATAGAGACAGCGCTCGTTGCGGGCGACGCCCTCCATCAGGAATTGCAGCCCCAAGGTGGTCTTGCCCGACCCCGGAGCACCTTCCAGCAGGTAAAGGCGGGATGGTGTGAGCCCTCCGCCCAGGATGGCGTCGAGCCCTCCATTGCCGGTCGAAATTCTCGGATCAGGCTTGGTCGCAAATGAGCTCAAATTTATCCCCGGCAACGTCATTTGGGTTGGCAAGTGATGGACATTGAGTGTGAACGAAGAGTCCGGCCAAGGGTTTCACGCGAAGTAGAAAACAAACGAAACCTGTAGGTCACGCTGCGCTTTTGCCCTTGGGCACGATCATTTGCGGATCGCGACTTGGTGCCGGATGGTTGGCCGCCCTACTTGCGGTTATAGGCCAGGGTTTGGCAGAGGAGACCCGCGCGGCACCCTTCGATTTCGATCGCATCGGGGCTGACCTGCCTGATCGTGGCATCAGCGCTGAGGTCGCCAGCCTCGATGGTGCCCTTCCAGACATTGGGTTCCGTCTGCTGAGCCTGCATCACCATCGACCCCACGAAAGCGAGATTCTCCTCGGTGGCGGAATCCCCTTCGAGCACATCGAGCGTTCCGCAGAGGTCGGTTCCCGATCCGCAGAGAGAGAACGTGAAAGTGGTACCGTACTCGTCCGCAAACGTGCCGCTGGGGTCGAAAGCAGCATCCTGGGCTGCGGCGGGAAGCGGCATTCCGCCCATGAGGACAGCCACGGTCGCGAGTGCTTTAAGTGCATGCATCGGTTTTCTCCCATCAGATCGATTTGGGTTGGCAGAGAATTCGTTCTGGCAGGGAGCAACGCTCCAAACCGAGCATGGTTCGGTCAACTGTGGGATGTGACGGGTGCAGATACGCTCGGCTCGTCACCACGGCATACAGCGACGGCCAAATCGTGCGATAGGATGGTGTCTTCCAGGGGTGGTTCGGAAAATCAACCTCATCGCTAGATCGAAGCTGCCAATTGAATTGAACGTCGCCAGCTGCGCGGCGGCTTGATCATAGGGCACGCTGTCGGCATACCTTTCGCGCCGGCTGCGCCGTTACCCTTTTGCCAACAAAGAGAAAAACGATGAATGGCAGTGCTACCCGTGACGTTTCTAGAACATCGCTTGGAATCGATCCCGGAGTGGCCATGGGGCTTTTGGGAGCGATCATCTTCTTTGTTGCCAGCGCCCTCGTAGCCTTTTCGAATTTCCAGGCACTGCTTGAAGGCAACCAGCGGATTGTGCAGACGCACGTCGTCATCGTGGCGCTCGATCAACTGTTGTCCCAAGTGCAGGACGCTGAAACGGGGCAACGCGGCTTCCTCCTGACCAACAACGATTCCTATCTCGGCCCCTATGAGTCGGCGCTGAAGGCGACTGAACCCAAGCTCGATCAGATTGAAGCCCTCACGCAGCAGACCGCTGCGCAGGAAGACAGGCTGCGGCTGTTACGCCAGCATGTTGCGGCCAAGCTTGCTGAATTGAGCAGCACGATTGAACTGAGCAGGACCGCTGGCATCGAAGCAGCGCTCGCGGTCGTCAATTCCGATCGCGGCAAGATCGAAATGGACGCTATTCGTGCGCAGATCGGCGCGATGGCCGATGAAGAGGGGCGCGTGCGGGCCCAAAGGCTCGCCGAGATGGAAGCGGCACAGCAAAGGGCGCTGTTGAGCACGCTGCTTTCCGGCGCTTTAGGAATTCTGCTCACCGCGGCAATCGGCTTCATGCTGCGACGCGCTACCCTGGCGCGCCGGCGCGACCAATGGCTACAGTCGGGTCAGGTCGGTTTGGCGACTTCGACCATGGGCGACCAACCGATCGACCAGTTGGGCAATGCCATCCTCGACTATCTGGCGCGCTACGTCGGAGCCGTCGCCGGCGCAATTTATGTCATCGACGGGGACCGCTACCGCAAGACATCTGCCTATGGGATACCGGAGGGCGCTTCCGTGCCGGCCCAGTTCAGGCTGCGGGAAGGTCTCCTCGGCCAGTCGGCCGCCGAACAGCGCCCGATCGTCATCGGCGAGGTTCCTGATGGCTACATCGCGTTCGGATCGGCCCTCGGCTCTTACACGCCCAAATATCTGGCGATCATTCCCGGCGTTGTCGATGGCGAAGTCAATTCCGTTATCGAACTTGGCTTCGTGCATCCTATCGATGAAAAGGCCGTAGCGCTTCTCGAGCGCGCTTCGGAAGGTATCGCGATTGCCGTTCGGTCGGCGAAATATCGCGGCGAGCTGCAGGACCTGCTCGAAGAAACCCAGCGCCAGTCCGAAGAACTGCAGACCCAGAGCGAGGAGCTTCGGGTCAACAACGAGGAACTCGAAGAGCAGAGCCGGGCGCTCAAGGAATCCCAGGCGCGCCTCGAGCAACAGCAGGTCGAGCTCGAACAGACCAACTCTCAGCTCGAAGAACAGGCGCAGCAGCTTGAGACCCAGCGCGACGATCTCGAACGCTCGAACGCTTCCGTGGTGCTCAAAGCCAGGGAATTGGAGCAGGCCAGCCAGTACAAGTCGGACTTCCTGGCCAATATGTCCCACGAGCTGCGGACACCGCTGAACTCGTCGCTTATCCTTGCCAAGCTGCTCGGGGACAATCCGCAGGACAACCTGACGGACGAGCAGGTCAAATACGCCAGGACGATCGAGGCATCCGGCAACGATCTCTTGAACCTGATCAACGACATCCTCGACCTCTCCAAGATCGAAGCCGGACACGTCGAGATCCATCCCGAGACGGTCAGGGTGGAACGCCTCGCCCAGGGGCTGCGCCAGCTCTTCCAACCTTTGGCGTCAGACAAGAAGCTGGAATTCCGCATCGACATTGCGCCCGAGTGCCCGCCGACGATAGAGACGGACCCTCGACGTCTCGAGCAGGTACTGAAGAACCTTCTCTCCAATGCGATAAAATTCACCGAGAGGGGCGCGGTGACACTGACCGTCACGCCACTGCCCACGGGAGAAATCTCCTTTGCCGTAACCGATACGGGCATCGGCATCGCTCCCGAGCAGCAGCGCAGCGTCTTCGAGGCGTTCCATCAGGCCGACAGCACGATTAGCCGGAGGTATGGGGGTACCGGCCTCGGCTTGTCGATTTCGCGCCAGCTGGTACGCCTCCTGGGCGGCACGATGGAGCTTCACAGCGAAGTCGGCAAAGGCAGCACCTTCACCACCGTCATTCACGAGAAATATGACCCGGGCAACGTCCTGCCGCGTGACACCGTGCCGGCGTTCGAGGCGCCGTCTCCAGCACTACCGGCACCAACACCCGCGCGGACCGTCACCCGCAAGGTCGAAGACGACCGCGACACTCTCGTGGGAGGCAATCGGGTGCTCCTCGTGATCGAGGATGACGACACTTTTGCCGGCATTATGCGGGATCTGTCGCGCCAGACCGGCTTCCAGACGCTTGTGGCCGGCACCGCCGAAGAGGCCCTGGCTTTGGCGCAGGAATTCCTGCCCAATGCCATTGTTCTCGACGTGGGCCTGCCCGACCAGTCCGGCCTCGCCGTTCTTGATCGCCTGAAGCGCAACGTCAGAACGCGTCACATTCCCATTCACGTCGTGTCGGCCGCCGACCATGCGGACACGGCCTATTCGCTGGGTGCGGTTGGCTACGCCATCAAGCCGGTCAGCCGAGACCAGTTGGTAGGCGTGCTGCAAAAGCTCGAGGAACGCCTCGCTCAAAGTGTCCGCCGCGTTTTGATCGTCGAGGACGATGCGGTCCAGCGGGACGCCATCGTCAAGCTGCTGGAATCCCGCGCCGTCGAGACGGTGACTGCGAGTACGGCGGCGCAATGTCTGGAAGTGCTCAAGCAACAGACGTTCGATTGCGTGGTGCTCGACCTGACCCTGCCGGACGCATCGGGCCATTCGCTTCTCGAAACGCTGAGCCAGGGCACGACCTATGCCTTCCCGCCGGTCATCGTCTATACGGCCCGCGAGCTGTCTCCCAACGAGGAGCAAAGGCTGCGTCAGTACTCGAAATCAATCATCATCAAGGGTGCCAAGTCGCCCGAACGCCTGCTCGATGAAGTGAGCCTGTTCCTTCACCAGGTTGTTTCCGATCTGCCCGACGAGCACCAGAAGATGATCCGAAAGGCGCGCAACCGTGACGCACTGCTCGAAGGGCGCAGGATCCTCGTCGTGGAGGACGACGTTCGCAACGTCTATGCCCTGACCAACATCCTCGAGCCCCGCGGTGCGGCCGTTCAGATCGCGCGCAATGGGCAGGAGGCTCTGGATCAACTCGCCAAGGCCGCCGAAACGCCCGAGACTGCCATCGACCTCGTCCTTATGGACGTGATGATGCCGGTGATGGATGGGCTCGCCGCCACCCGCGAAATCAGAAAAAATCCGGCCTGGAAGAAGCTGCCGATCATCACACTGACGGCGAAAGCAATGCCCGACGATCAGCAGCGCTGCATCGATGCGGGGGCAAACGACTATATGGCCAAGCCGCTCGACGTTGAAAAACTGCTCTCGCTGGTGCGCGTATGGATGCCCAAGTGACAGAAGTACCCGACAAGGTCGAGGACATAGAGATACGTCTCCTCCTGGAGGCGCTGTTTCTCAGATATCACTATGATTTCCGAAACTACGCGATGGCCTCGATAAAGCGGCGCCTGCGGCAGGCCCGGGAGCAATTGGGGTTTTCGACATTCTCGGCAATGCAGGAAAGTGTCCTGCGTGACCCGGACATGCTTCCCCAGCTTCTCCGCTTCATGACCGTCCAGGTCAGCGAGATGTTTCGCGATCCCAGCTATTTCCGCGCGCTGCGCGAGCGCGTGGTGCCGCATCTGAAGACCTATCCGTCCCTCAGGGTCTGGGTTGCCGGTTGCAGCACCGGGGAAGAGCTCTATTCGCTGGTCATCCTGTTTCGCGAAGAGGGGCTCGAAGATCGAACCCTGTTCTACGCCACCGATATCAACCACGATGCGCTCGAAACGGCGCAGGCCGGCATATACGCGCTCGATCGCATCCCGCTATTCACCCAGAACCACCGCCTGTCAGGCGGGAAATCCTCGCTGTCGGACTTCTATCAGGCTGCCTATGGTCGAGCTTCGCTCGACAAGACGCTGAGAAAAAATGTCCTCTTCTCGGACCACAGCCTCGTCACCGATTCGGTTTTTGCCGAGATGCATCTGGTCTCGTGCCGCAACGTCCTCATCTATTTCGACAAGACACTTCAGGACCGGGCACTGGAGCTTTTTGAGCAATCCCTGGCCCGCCGCGGCTTTCTGGGCCTGGGGTCCAAGGAGACGCTTCGCTTCTCGAGCAATGCCTCCTCATTCACCGATTTTGTACGTGAGGAAAAGATCTACCAGCGGAGCAGCGAATGATCGCTCCCGGCCCACAGGCCATCGTCATCGGTGCCTCCGCCGGCGCAGTCGAGGCGCTTGGTACGATCCTTCCGTCGATACCGAAGGGCTTTCGTCTGCCGCTCGTCGTCGTCGTCCATATTCCGCCAGACAAGCATAGCGTCATGGCGGAGTTGTTTGCGGCCAAGTGCCAGGTCGAGGTGGTCGAGGCGGAAGACAAGATGCCTATCGAGCCCGGTGTCATCTACTTCGCACCGCCGGACTATCATCTGCTGGTCGAAGCCGATAAGACGCTCTCGCTCACTGGAGACGAGCCAGTCCTTTACTCCCGCCCCTCGATCGACGTGCTGTTCGAGAGTGCCGCCGACGCCTTCGGTCCGCATCTCATCGGGCTGATTTTGACGGGGGCCAATCAAGACGGGGCGAATGGACTTGCCGCCATTGTCAACGCCGGAGGAACCGCCATCGTCCAGGACCCGCAAACTGCCTTTGCTGCAGCAATGCCAGAGGCCGCGATCAAGGCGTGTCCGCAAGCGCGCGTGCTGGCCCTGCCTGAGGTCGTGAATTTTCTGCGAGAGTTGGAGACCTAGTATGGAGCCCGTTCCGTTTCTCCTGGTCGATGACCTCGAAGAAAACCTGCTCTCGCTCGACGCATTGCTGCGCCAGGATGATTTGCTGCTTCTCAAGGCCAGGTCGGGTGACGAGGCGCTGGAGCTATTGCTCGAACATGATGTCGCCTTGGCGCTGATCGACGTGCAGATGCCGGGTCTCGATGGCTTCGAGCTGGCTGAACTCATGCGAGGCAACGAGCGGACCCGGCGCATTCCGATCATTTTCGTGACCGCTGGCGCCGCCGATACGCAGCGCCGGTTCCGCGGCTATGAAGCAGGGGCCGTCGACTTTATCCAGAAGCCCATCGAACCGGGCGTCTTGCGCAGCAAGGTCGCGGTGTTCTTCGAGCTCTATCGGCAGCGCCAACTGCTTACCGCGCAACGCGATGAACTGGCGGCGCAGGCCGAGGCTCTTAAAGAAGCCGCCCGCCACAAAGACGTCATGCTGCGCGAGATCAATCATCGCATCAAGAACCTCTTCAGTCTGACTGGCGGACTTATCTCGCTCAGCGTCAGGCAGGCCAAAAGCCTTCCGGAACTGGATGCCGACCTTCGCGCGCGCCTGCACGCGCTCGCAATCGCCCACGAGTTGACCCTGCCCGATCCGGCAACGGACAGTCAGGGGGAAACCGCGACGTCAGTGATGTCCCTCCTCCGCGCTTTGATCGCCCCACACCAGCATGCACAGGCATCGCACATCGAAATCACGGGTGTGGACGCCCCGCTCAAGGGAAGCGCGCTGACTTCGCTTGCCCTGCTGCTTTATGAGCTGATCACGAATGCGGTCAAATACGGCGCCCTTTCAACTTCGGAGGGGCATCTCTCCATCGATCTGACGATCATCGAGGATCAGCTTCACCTCAAGTGGGTGGAGCGCGGTGCGCCCTGTCGAGAGCAGGGGAGTGAGCGGGAAGGCTTCGGATCGACGCTGGAAAAGGCCGCGCTTCGCGGCCTCAATGGACAGCTCTCGAAAGAGTGGCTTCCGGGTGGATTGAGCCTTCACCTCGAAATTCCGCTATCGAGCTTCGGCGGCTGAGTCTTGCAGCTTGGAACGCCCCGGTAGGCAGGCACGTTCTCCGCCTGCAAGCTCGGAGTATTCGCAATGGCTGCTCGTGCCGTCTGGTCAGGTGTAATCAAGATCGCGGAGCTGGTTTGTCCGGTCAAACTCTACACCGCCGCGACCACGTCCGAGCGCATCTCGCTGCACATGATAAACCGCAAGACCGGGAACCGGTTGAAGCGCGTTTATGTCGACGACAAGACCGAAAAGCCCGTCGACAAAGAGGATCAGGTCAAAGGATATGAGGCTCATGAGGGATCATATGTGATCCTCGAGCCCGAAGAGATTGCGGCGGCTGTTCCCGACAGCGACAAGGTTTTGAAGGTCGAACACTTCATCACCTGCAGCCAGATCGAAACCACCTATTTCGACAAGCCATACTATTTGTTGCCGGCCAATGATGTGGGCGAGGAAGCTTTCGTGCTGATCAGGGAGGCACTGCGGCAGAAGAAGGCTGCGGCCATTGCCTACACCGTGCTTTTCCGTCGCCTACGGCCCGTCCTGATCCGTGCGCACCGCAAGGGGCTCATCGCGACAACGCTCAATTTCGACTACGAAGTTCGTTCGTCCAAACAGGCATTCAAGGGCATTCCCAAGCTCAAGATCGCCGACGAGATGCTCGAACTTGCCCAGCACATCCTCAAAACCAAAGCCGGTACGTTCGATCCGAGCAAGTTCGAAGATCGATATGAGGATGCTCTCGCCGAGCTGGTGAAAGCAAAAATCGAGGGTCGCAAGATCATCCCGTTCAAGCGTCCGGAAACCACCAAGGCCAATGATCTGCTTGAAGCGCTGCGCATGAGCGCCGGTGGCACCTCGCCGACGCCGACAAAGTCCGGAACGCGAAAGGCTGCCACGTCAAAGAAGTCCAAAGACGGGACCACTTCAGCCACGCGGCGCAAGGCGAGCTAGCGGGATTGCTTCTTGGGAGCGCCTTCGGGCTTTCCCTCAAGGCTCTTTTTGAGCGCGGCCATAAGATCGACGACATTGTTAGGCCGCTCGATCTCCTCGTCCTCTTCAACCACCTTGGGCTTGGTCTTCTTCTTTGATGGCTGCTTTTGCTTGATGATGTCGAGCAGGCGCTCCTGAACCGGATCTTCCACCATATCGTCCGACCACGTCGTCGTCCGGCTTTCGATCAGTTGCTCCACCATGGCGAGCATTTTCTTGTCGACAGGCTTGTCGTCGACTTCCTTCCAGTACTCGTCCTCATCGCGGACCTCATCCCCGAAGCGCAGGGTCCAGAGCAAAATGCCCTCGTCCCAGGGTTGGAGCATGACAGCGCGCTCCCGGCCGTTGATGACGAGCCTTGCAATGCCGACCACATTGGCATTCGCCATGGCCTGACGGATCACGATGAAGGCCTCCTCGCCAACCTCATCGGCAGGAGTCACGAAATACGGGCTGTCAAAATAGGTCCACTCGACGGAGTCTGCCGGGGCGAACTCGTCGATGTCGATCGTCCTTGCGCTTTCCAGTTTGACCGCGTCGAGCTCATCATCCTCCATGAGGACATATTCTTCTTCGGCCTTCTGATAGCCTTTGGCCTGCTGGTCTTTGTCGACGACCTTTTCCGACACGGAGTCGATATAGCGTGTGGTGATCCGGTGATTGGTCTTCCGGTTGATCGTGTGGAACTTGACCTTGTCGCCCTCGGTGGTCACCGGGGACAGGATCACGGGACAATTGACGAGCGAAAGCTTGAGATAGCCCTTCCAATATGGTCGCACTGCCATTTCCGCCTCCGGCTCTTTGCGTTGGAAACGCGCGGAGCGATCAGCTGTTCCCGGCGCGGTTATTCGAGGACGATCCAGGTGGGAGCATGATCACTCGACTTTTCCCAGCCGCGAACATGGCGATCGACGCCGGCCGCCTTCAGGCGCTTGGCGACGGAGGGGGCCAGCAGCAGGTGATCGATGCGCAACCCGGCGTCGCGGCCATAGGCGTTTCGGAAATAGTCCCAGAAGGTATAAATGCGCTCTTCGGGATGGAGGGCGCGTAACGCATCGGTCCAGCCCTGTTTGATCGTCTGCCGGTAGGCCTCGCGCACCTCGGGGCGGAAGAGCGCGTCATCTGCCCATCGTTCGGGCTTATAGACATCGAGGTCGGTGGGCATGACGTTGTAGTCGCCCGCCAGAACCACCGGCAGGTTGCTGTCCAGCATATCCTGGGCGTGCCGGCGGAGACGGTCGAACCATTTCAGTTTGTAGTCGAACTTGGGACCGGGCGCCGGATTGCCATTGGGCATGTAGAGGCAGCCGATGATGATACCCGCCACCGCCGCTTCGATATATCGGCTATGGAGATCATCGGGGTCGCCGGGGAGGCCGCGGCGCGTTTCTATCGGCGTCGTTCCGCGCGCCAGAATGGCCACGCCATTCCAGCTCTTCTGACCACGCCAGATGGCCCCATAACCCGCCGCCTCTATCGCGTTTACGGGAAAGCGCTCATCGGGCGACTTGAGCTCCTGGAGGCAAACGATGTCCGGCTTCGACTCGTCGAGCCAACGCAAAAGTACCGGAAGCCGGCCGTTTACGCCATTGACGTTGTAAGTGGCGATCTTCATCGGCAGCGGCCTAGAACTGGTCGTTGTCCCGGCCTTTCGTCTCTCCAACCAGGCGCGCGAGTTCGGCGAACGAGGGCGAGCCGGTTCCGTCGCTCCTGTTGTTGGCGATCCGCAGCAGCCGAATGGGGAAGGCGATGGCGTCTCGATTGGCCGGAGAAAGGTCCTCGACCACGCGATCATCGCCAAGAACGGTCTGTTCCGATCGCGCCAGGGTTTTGTCGATCTCCCCGGCGCTGACGATCCCCTTGGCGACCAGCATCTGGTTCAATCCGGCGACGGCCATGAGAAGACCTTCGATCTGCAGGTTGGCGGTGTTCATGTCTGTCCTCCTCTTTGCCGACAGGAACGAGTGACGACCAATACCGTTGCCACGGTTAGGCTTCTCGCATTCGGGATGAAACAGACATGCGCAGTTCGCGAATACTGATCGTCGAAGACAATGCGGAGCAGGCGCGAACGCTCAAGGAGGCGCTCGAAAGCCTGGGGCATACAGTGCTTGGGCCCGCACCGGATTGTTCCTCGGCGCTGGAACTCATCTGGCGGGACAAACCCGATCTCGCTTTCGTCGACACCCATCTCGGCTCGGACACCTGCGAGGCCGTGTTGGAAGAGTGTGACCAGCAGGCGGTGCCGGTCGTCGTGACCACGCAGGAGACAGACGAGCTTCCACTTTTCTGCGGGTCGCGTGACCGGCTGATCGGACCGCCGATGCTCTCCGTGCTTACCGGAATTTTGGGGCCGAGGGGCGAACAGTAGCGCTAGCTCAGCCGGACGTCCGATTCGCCATGCTGCCTGTTTATGACGTCTCCATGTGCATCAATGGACCGGATCTGACCTCGACGAGGGCCGCAAATGACTTTCACCCGGATACGCGTCATCGATCTCGAGACAGCGGGTAATGGGCCTTCCGACGTGTGCGAGATCGGATGGCAGGACGTGACGCAGACAGATGGCCGGACTTGGTCGCTCTCCGAAGACAGAGGTGCGCTCTATGTAAATCCGGGAAAACCTATTTCGCCTGAGACAATGGCGGTACACCACATCATCGACGACTATGTTGCCGGCGCGCCCTTCTGGAAATCGATCGCGCCGGAAGTGCTTCAGCCAAAAGGCGGGGTGGCCGCCCTGGCAGCCCATCGCGCCGCCTTCGAGCAGCGCTATTGCTCACCGAGACTGGCCGGTGGCGTTCCGTGGATCTGCACCTGGAAATGCGCGCTCCGGCTTTGGCCGCATCTGCGAAGTTTTTCAAACCAGATGCTGCGGTATCAGCGCATGCCTGAGGGCCTGGAGCACGAATTGGGCCTGCCCGCCCACCGCGCCCTGCCCGACGCCTATGTGACGGCTCACCACCTCCGAGACATGCTGAACGCTGCGCCGCTCGATCAGCTCCTGTTGTGGAGCCACGAGCCGGGCCTCTTGCCCAGAATACCGACCGGTTTGGACCGCGGCAAAAGCTGGAAGGATATTGGCGAAGACGCGCTGGTTGAATATGCGCGAGAGCGCGACGTCGACGTCCGCTTCAGTGCAAACATGGAGTTGCAACGCCGAGGCGGCGTGGTCTCAACCGATCCGGCTCCTCCAGCCCAAGGTCGCCTTCTCTAGCTTTGAAATCATCGTCTGCGCTATTCCCAAAGGGGTCGATAGAGCCTGACCATGTTTGTCTGCCCCTCCGCGTCGGTCCAATAGACCCGGCAAAAGAGACGGCTACGGTTCTGGCCGCCTCTTACGCCTTTTTCACCCAATGCCAGCAGCACGGCCTCTTCGGGCGAGCGAGCGTTGACGAGATGCTCGGGTTCGACAAGGCCTGAGCGCAAATCTATGACGCGAAACTGTGCCAAGGCCATTCCCTCCAAACGGGAAGCTTTATCAGGGCCCAGCGATCCCTCTCATTAACTTTGCAAATCGTAAGTTCGATAGTGCCCGAAACATCCCGACACTTACCCATGCCAATCAGGTCGGTGTGCCCGCCCGGACGCCCTGGTCAGTTGTCAGTTTCTGGAGGGGGAACACACGGCCATAGCGTGACGAACTGAATTAGAGCGCAGCCGATATCGCTTGTTCGGCGCTCATGACAGCGCATCGGAAAAACGGGGGCGCCCTAAGGCATGGCGCCCCGCAATTGCCTACCTGAAGCGACCCGAGAGGTTCACCACTGACTCCGGACGCTCGGCGACAGGTGCCCGCGAGGCGCGACTACCCGTGACAGCGCCCAGTGCGGCGCCCCAGACATTCTGGGAGAGATGCGACAGCACCGACAGGGCGCCGCGATGGGACGGCATGAACCAGGCGAAGAACAGCACACGGATCACCCATGCGAGGCGGCCAGTAAACTGCAGCCCCCACAGCTCGGTAATGCCGCGCTGACCAGCGAGACCGGCCGCCTGTCCAAGGCCGCGGAAGTTGAAGCCCCTGACCGATTGCCCCTTGATGGTTCGGGCAATATTGCGGCCGACGCAATCGCCCTGCTTCATGGCGAAAAGGGCGTTGGTCGGACAGGGTTCGCCGGTGGTCGGATGCGGCACGGCGGCGATGTCGCCGGCAACCCAGATATTGTGACTGCCGCGGACGCGCAGGTCTTCGTCGGCAATGATCTGGCCCGAGGCATTGCGCGGGAGGGATTCAGTGCCAGGCAGCACCCTAAAGCTCACGCCGGCCGCCACGACCGACAGATCGGACGCGACGCTCTGGCCGTTCGAGAGAGCGACATGGTCGGTCTCGATCTGGGTGACGCGCACGCCCTCATGGAGCTGGACGCCCTGGTCGAGGAGCTGGCGCGTGGCCGTCTCGGCGATATGAGTGAAGTCGGGGCGTAGCGAGGGCAGAAGCTTGTCGCTCGAAGAGACGAGGTGGACATTGACCTTGCCCGAACCGGCGCGACCATAACGGGCGGCAAGAGCCGAAGCTGTCTCGACACCGGCAAGTCCGCCACCGACGACCACCACATTGCGCGTCGTCTGCGCGGCGGCATCCCGGCTTTCAAGCTCGCCGACGAGCTTCTGCATGTCGCGCGAATTCTTCACGCACCAGCCGTTTTCGGCAAGCCCGGGAATACGATCGAAGGGATCGACGGACCCGGCCGCAATCACCAGATGCTCGAACTTGATTTCCCGCGGGGCACCCTCGCCCTGAACGGTCAGCGTCCGGCCCGACAGATCGGCTGAGACCACTTCGCCCTGCACGAAGCTGTTGCCCAGGATCGGCGCGATCGGGGTCAATGTGCTGCCCACAGCCAGGTCGCCCGACAGCACTTCGCCGGTCCAGCCGTGATAGGTGTGGTGCCCGTCGCGCGAGACCAGCGTCAGTTCGACCTCGCCGCGTGCGACCTGGGAGCCAAGGCGCGAACGCAGGACGGAGAAGGCGTGCAGGCCGGCATAGCCGCCGCCGAGGATGACTATGCGGCGCATATAACCTGCTCCTCTGTGGGTGCGACAAAGGTCCGGGACGGCGCATCCTCGATCAGCCTGCCAAACGAGCGGAACGGGGCAAGATGGAAGCCGAGGTGCTCGTGCTCTTTTGCGAGCTTGAGGATGTGCTCTGCCTGATCGAGCTGAGCGTCACCCATGCAGAAGTGCCCCTGGTGACCGGAGAGGGCCAACAACATGGTTTCGGCGAGGCACGCATAGGCCAGCTTGGGCGCGAGCGCGATGGAGCCACGCAGATCAAAGCCCGGGATTTCAACGAGCCCGCCATCCACGATCAGAACGTCGGGACGCTCGGTCAGCAGGCGTTCATCGGTATTGCGCGGCACAGTGTCGTCGAGAACGATGGCACCACGCTTGAGGTGTTCGCTGCGCAAGAGGGCATCGGGCGACGATGTCAGCAGAACAACCAGATCGGCCTTGGCGACATCGGCCATATCAACGCTGACGGTGGCCTCGACGCCATCGCGGCGAACGTCCGCAGCCAGCGTCTCAAGACGCTTTTCGTTACGCGCAACAAGGAGGAGCCGGCCCGGATGCTGGCGAGCATAGAGCCGGGTCAGGCACGACCCGACGCTGCCCGTTGCGCCGACAATGGCAATCAGCGGATCCTGACCGAGCGACCCCATCAGCTTTTCGATGGCCTGCAGCGTCATGGCGGCGGTAAAGGCGTTGCCGTTGGTGACCCCGATGTCCTGGCGCTTGGCGAAGGCCTTGCCGCCAACAGAGGCCGGCGCGGTCAGCGCGCCCAGACCCACAACAGAAGCGCCAAGATCACGCGCCTTGTCGATTGCTGCGGAAATGCGACCCTGCACCTGCGAACGCGGCAGTGTAAGCAACTGCGTGGGCGTAAGAGGAACAGTAATGATCCTGCCAACGACTTTCCCGGGCAGATCGACACGAGACATCTTGCCCGTAACCATCGGCGGGACCGGAAGATGCTTCAGCGCATTACGCCAAATGACTTCGGGAATTAATGAGAAGGGCTTGCCGAACAGTATCCCCATATCTGCACGCAGCGTATTTCTCGGGTGCACCAAGAACGCAAACTCAGACTGCATAACAACCCCGCCATGGTTGCGCCGCTACTGGCGACGCCGCAGAAAGGGTTTTAGCACAATTTTAAGAAAAGTTTAACGAACTGTTAGGAGACTTTAAGACTTAGTTAACGCGACCCATCCAAATGCTCGAAAACATGGCAACACACGTTTAAGCCTTTGCCTTTATGATGCTATTTTGGAGTATCTCCGTAGCGCCTAGCGTCAGGCCTTTTGCGAATGGCAGGTTCCTGCCTCTCGCCTGAAAATTCTGGGCCTTGCAGTGGGTGGGAAGCAGGGGTTGGTCATGAGTGCAATCGAGCCAGACGTTTTCGACCTCAAAGGTCTATCGTCCGCTTTGGACGACAAGGCGGAATATTCGCTGAGGCGTGCCCTCGAGGCCGTCCGTGTGCATCTTGGCATGCAGGTGGCTTACGTCTCCGAGTTCGTCGGAGATCGAACCTATTTTCGCGAAGTCGATGCGCCAGGCCTCGAACATGTGGTCAAGCCCGGCGACTCCATGCCGCTCGACTACGTTTATTGCAGGCACATCCTTGAGGGTCGCCTGCCCGAACTGATGCCGGATGTGCTCGACGTGCCATTCGCCGCCAGCATGCCCTTTACCACCGACATGGGCATTCGCGCTCATATGAGCGTGCCCATCAAGCTTCAGGATGGCACGACCCACGGCATGTTCTGCTGCATCAGCACCGAGCCGCAGCCATCGCTCAATATGCGCGATCTCAAGATGATGCGCGCCGTCGCCGAACTGACGGCGGTTCTGATCGGCCGTGAGATCGACGCGACGACCGAGCACCGGACCAATCTCGAACGGATACAGCGAGTCCTTGCCAGCGACGAACTCTCGATCGTCGTGCAGCCCATCTATCGGATTGCAGATCATCGCCTGGTTGGCTTCGAATGCCTCTCGCGCTTTGCCAGCCCCGAACGCTGGACGCCGGACATCTGGTTCAACATGGCCGCATCCGTCGGCCTCGGCATAGAACTCGAAATGATGGCCGTTCAGAAGGGTCTTGCACTGCTTGATCTCTTCCCCAAGGACATTTACCTGACCTTCAACGTCTCGCCCGAGACGATTATTTCCGGCGCCGTGGCGGAAGCCATTGCCGGCAAGGACGGGCGTCGCGTCGTCGTTGAAATCACCGAACACGCCAGCGTTTCGGACTACGAGGCCCTTGGCCGTGCCCTCAACGAAATTCGCGTCAACGGTGTGCGTCTCGCGGTGGACGATGCGGGCGCCGGCTATGCAAGCCTTCGTCACATCCTGGCGCTGCAGCCCGATATCATCAAACTCGATATCAGCCTGACCCGGAACATCCAGGACGATCTGGCGCGCCACGCGCTGGCCGCGGCCCTCGTACATTTTGGTCGCGAGACCAAGAGCCAGATCCTGGCGGAGGGCGTGGAGTCGGCCGTCGAATTCGAGGCTCTGCGCAAGCTCGGCGTCGAGACGGCGCAGGGATATTTCATCGGCCGGCCAATGCCATGCGCCGAAGCGTGCCTGCTGATCGCGCAGCAACAGATTGCTGCCCGGCCGCGTCCCAAGCTGGCTACACCTGGCATAAAAGCCGCCATGTAACGCAGCACGATCGACGGGCGGGAGAACTCGCCCGTCCGGGCCTTGCTGCGCGACAATTTCTCAGCTTCGATCTTAGCTTGCAGCGCGTCGCGATCGAACGCCATGTGGGCTAACACGCCTACGCAGTGCCCTTGCTTGTGAAAGAGCGCTATGACGAAGGCGCTTTCCGTCCAGTTGGAGTTGGCCTTGCGTAGCCTTGCCGCCTTGGTTGTCGCGCTCGTGACGATCGTTTTCACGCTGCCCGCCCTCGCCCATGCGAGCCTTCTCAGCGCGCAGCCTGCGGATGGGTCCGTACTCGCCGAAGCACCAACCGAGCTCGTCCTGACCTTCAACGAACCGGTCAGCCCGCTGGCCGTTCTACTCGTCGGTCTAGATGGCGCCAGTAGTCCGCTCGACACGGTGTCGGCGATTGGGAACGCTCTCAGGATCGCACTACCTCCCGATCAGGCGGCCGGAACGCACGTGATCAGTTGGCGGGCGATTTCTGCCGACGGCCACCCGATAGCCGGCACGACGAGTTTTTCCCTCGGAGCCGCAAGCGCTGAACCTGCCGCGGCCGGCGTGGTGCCGCTCCATACCGAAGTGACGGCGCTTCTTTGGGTCACCCGGATCATTTTATATGTCGGCATTTTCTTCGGGGCCGGCGGCGCGGCGTTTCGCGTGCTTTCCCCGGTTATTCCCGAACCGGCCCGGCGGTTGAGCAGGGTCAGCGCGGTTGCTGGTATGGGAGCAGCGCTGCTGATCATCGGCCTTCAGGGTCTCGACATTCTGGGGCTCGGCATCGGCGATATGCTGCAAGGTAACGTCTGGACCGTTGGCGTCGTGTCCGTCTATGGGCAGACGAGCGTGGTGGCATTGGGCGCCCTCGTCGCCGCGCTTGTGGCCCTCGGGGTCAAGAGTGACGGCTTTGGCAAGAGCATGGGCATTGTCGCCATTGTTCTTGTTGGTCTCGCCGTTACCCTCAGTGGGCATGCGAGCGCCGCCCAGCCGCAATGGCTGATGAAACCGGCGCTGTTCTTCCATGTGGTTGCCATCGCCTGGTGGGTGGGGGCGCTCTATCCGTTGATCCTGCTGCTACGCGCCGATCGCCGCTTGGCGACACCGGCGCTCCTCAATTTCTCCCGCGCGATTCCCTTCGCCGTTGCGCCGCTGGTCGTGTCTGGCCTCGTGCTGGCCGTGGTGCAGTTGGGCATGCCGGGCCCGGCCTGGCTAACGGGCTATGGTGCCATCCTTGCTGCCAAACTCGTCGCGCTCGCGGCGCTTTTCGCAATAGCCAGCTGGAACCGTTGGGCGCTGACAACGCCGGCCGCCGCGGGCGATGCCGGCGCTATTCGCCGAATGCGCCGGGCTATCATGGGCGAGATCTTTCTCATTCTCATCATTGTTTGCCTCGTTTCCGGGTGGCGCTTTACGCCGCCGCCACGCGCGCTGGCCCTTGAACAGCCGGCGACGATGGAACTGAGCCTTGCCGAGGGAGATCTCGTTGCGGCAATCCGGATGGTGCCGGCAAGGGTTGGGCCCGTTGATTTCACTATCGGTTTTTCGACGGCAAACGGCGCGGTCGTGTCCCCCAAGGCGGTGCGGGTCTCGTTGACACCGACCGGCTCGGACCTTGCCCCAACGACGCGTTCTGCCGAGGACGATGGCGCCGGCCACTGGAGCGCGGCCGACGTGCCGTTGCTGCTGCCTGGAGCATGGACTCTGGAAGTGGAGGTCCGTGTCAGCGATTTCGAACTGGTCCGGTTGAACGGCGAGATAAGCGTCACGCCTTGAGCCACACGCTAACGAAGGGCCAGCGCAAGCCGCATTTGGTGGCGGTGTGGTTGGGGGATAGTTGACATCTGGCTAACGCGTGGTAACGTTCCCACGAAGGTCATGACAAATTGACCGCGGAGGATCTGCCGTTGCGCAAGCGCCGGCCTACTATCATCGATGTGGCCGAACGAGCCGGGGTGTCGAAAAGCACCGCGGCGCGCGCCTTGGCGGGGGCGGAAAGCATTCTCGATGAGACGCGTGAGCGGGTGCTCGCGGCCGCCAAGGCGGTTGGCTATGAGCGCAATCACCTGGCGGTGGGCATGCGATCCGGTCGCTCGGGCATGCTGGGCCTGGTTATTCCCGATATCACCAACCCCTTCTGGGCCGATGTGGCGCGTGGCGCGCAGGATCGCGCGGCCGAAGCGGATGTTTCCCTGCTGGTATTTTCCTCGGACTGGGACCCGGCCAAGGAAGAGAGCCATTTGCGGGCCCTGCGCCGGGCGCGGGTCGATGGGGCCATCGTCAATCCGGTCTCCGATGCGCTCGATGATCTCGACAAGTTTGGCCTGCCCTTCGTGCTGATTGGCTCGAGCGCCGAGCGCTTTGCCGATGTGTCGAGCGTCGGTTCGGACATTACCCAGGCGGTTGAGCTGGGGCTCGATCATCTTGTGTCCAAGGGACATCACGCGCCGAACCTGATCGTCGGCCCGAAATCGCGCCTGGCGCGGACGCGGTTCCTCAATGCCGTGCAGCGGCACAGCATCGAGCGGAATGTCGACCCCGCGCAGCTCGTGATCGAGGATGGCGAATATACGCTCGAAGGCGGGCGTCTCGCCATGTTGCGGCTGCTCGACCGCGCCTATGTCGGGCACATTTGTGTCTTTGCGGCCAATGACATGATGGCCATCGGCGCCATGATGGCGGTGCGCGAGCGCGGGCTCCGCTGTCCCGAGGATGTGTCGATCCTCGGGTTCGACGGCATTCCCTCGGGGGCCTTTACCTTTCCGGGGCTCACCACCATTGCCAAGCCCGGCCGGGATATCGGCGCGCGGGCGGTGGAGAGCCTTTTCGACGAAATCGAAGGACGGCCGGAACACGGCCGCGTCTATATGCCTTGCCGGCTGATCGATCGGGCCTCGCTCGCCGATCTGTCGCGCGAACCCCGCAAACTGGCGGGGTAGGGAGGATCTGACTAATGGCAGAACCAAGTGCTGGCCGCGTTGCTGTAACCAACAATGGGAACGTTCCCAAATCTGGTGCGATTGCGGATAACGAGGGGCGAGAGTTCGCTAACAGACTGTTACCATCTGGGGTAACCTTCAGGGCGCAAGTGCGACAGTGGTGGCCCTATTACGCCATGATGGCGCCGGGGCTGATCTTCTTCATCATCTGGCACTACGTCCCCATCTGGGAAGCCAAGATGGCTTTCGAGCAGGTCCGTATCATCCCGCCCAATATCTGGGTCGGGCTGAAGAACTTTCAGCTCCTGTTCTCGTCGCCGATCTTTTATCAGGTGCTCGCCAATACGCTGATCATCTCGGGGATGAAGATCCTCTTCGTCTTCCCCGTGCCGATCATCGTGGCGCTGCTGCTCAATGAAATCCGCAGCGGCAAGCTGCGCGGCACGCTGCAGTCGGCGATCTACCTGCCGCACTTTTTGAGCTGGGTCGTGATCTCGGGCGTGTTCATCGCCCTGCTCTCCCCCACCGATGGCGCGGTCAACCAGATCCAGACGGCGCTCGGCTTTCAGCCCGTCAGCTACATGACCAATACGGGCACTATCCGCTGGGTGCTGGTGATCTCGGAAATCTGGCGCTCGGCCGGTTGGGACAGCCTGCTCTATCTCGCCGCCATCTTCGCCATCGACCCGCAGCTTTATGAAGCGGCCGAAATGGATGGGGCCAATCGCTGGCAGAAAATCTGGCACGTCACCATCCCCGGCATCGTGCCGACCATCGCGACGCTCTTCATTCTCAATATGGGCATGTTCCTCAGCGCCGACCTCAACCAGGTCATCAACATGCAGAACGACGTCAACGCCTCGACCATCGATATTCTCGACACCTATGTCTACCGACTGGGGCTTTCGACGGGCGAATATGCCATGGCGACCGCTGCCGGCCTCTTCAAGGCGGTGATCGGCATGATCCTCGTCGTCACGTCGCACCTCGTCAGCAAGCGGCTGACCGGCAAGGGAGTGTGGTGATGTCCAACCAGGTGCGCCGCAGCCCGCTTGAGCGGGTCGAATATGTGCTCATCGTCTCAACCTTGCTGCTGCTAGTGGTGTTTACACTGCAGCCGCTGTTGAACCTGCTTGCCCTGTCGTTCACCGATCCGAGCAAGGTGGCCGGGTTCTCGGGGCTCTCCATCATTCCCGATGGGTTCTCGCTCGATGTGTGGACGCTGCTTTTGCAGCACCCCAATGTGCAGCGCGGGCTGTTCAACTCGGTCTGGATGACGACAACCAGCGTTATCATCGGCGTGATGGGGACGGCGCTGATGGCCTGGGGCCTGTCGCGGCCCGGCCTGCCGGGGCGTCGGCTGATCTTCTTGATGGTGCTCGTCACCATCGTCTTCGAGCCGGGCATAATTCCGGACTACTTCCTGATGAAGCGGATGGGTCTGCTCAATTCGCCCTGGTCGGTGATCCTCTACAAGGCGGTCAGCGCCTGGTACCTGATCATCCTCGTGCGCTTCTTCGAGGAGATTCCGAAGGAACTGCTGGAAGCCGCCGAGCTTGATGGCGCCAATCCGTTTCAGACCTTCTTCCTGGTCGTGCTGCCACTGGCCAAGCCGGCGCTTGCCACCATCGCGCTCTTCTACTTCGTGCTGCACTGGAACGAGTTTTTCCGCTCGATGATCTACCTCAACGACCAGACCAAATGGCCGCTGCAGGTGGTGCTGCGGCAGTTCGTGATCGAGGGCGACAAGATCGCCATCGTCGGGGCGAACAATGCCAACAACAATATCGGGCTGGCGCAGATCAACATCCGTGCGCTGAAGGCCGGGATGATCTTCATCACCATCCTGCCGATCCTGGCGATCTACCCGCTCATCCTCAAATATTTCACCAAGGGCACCATGTCGGGGGCACTGAAGGGATGACGCTTGGTTCGATCGACATTCTCGATGGTCGTCAGCGCCCGGCTTGTCCGGGTGGTCCATGGGATGCCTCGGCATCGCTGGATTGCCCGGACAAGCCGGGCAATGACGACGGGGGAGAGGGTCGAGAAGGAGGGCCGCTGGCAGGAGGCCACCGAGCCAAAAATCCAAAAATTCCGCGCAAGCGGTGTGACTAAAAACAACGGAGGAGACTACCAATGACACTGAAGAAACTGCTCCTGGCGACGACGGCCGTTGCCATGCTGGCCGGCATTGCCGCGCCGGCCATGGCCCAGACGACGCTGCGCCTTGTCAGCAAGGACCTGCTTTCGACCAATCCGGATGACGTGAAGGAAATCGAAGCCATCGAAGCCGCGCTCAAGGCGCAGGGCGTGGATGTCGATATCCAGACCATCGACCTGCCCGGCGGTACGTCGGCCTATGTCGAAGCGCTGGGGATCATGCTGCTTTCGGGCGATATTCCCGACATCATCTACTTCCAGGGCGGCGACCAGAAGATGGCCGACCAGGGCATTCTCGAAGACCTGACGGCCCATATCGAGGGTTCGGAGCACGTGAAGGCCGCGCTGTGGCCGCATAATGTCGACCGCCTCGCGAACTACCCGTACCTGCTCTACATCTACCCGCCGCGCGCGCCGCAGCCGGTGATCCGCCAGGATTGGCTCGAAAAGCTCGGGCTCGAAGCGCCGAAGACGGTGGAAGAATATGAGGCCCTGTTCCAGGCCATTCATGACGCCGACCTCGATGGTGACGGCACAGCCGGCAATACGCTGGGCCTGACCGGCTTTGGCAATACGGGGGAACTGGACTCCATCTTCAACCAGGCGTTTGGCGTGACCGGCACATGGATGAAGAATGCCGATGGTCAGTGGGTCAATTCGCGCGTCACCGATGCCGAAAAGGCAAAGATCGAGTTCTATGCGCGGCTCGCGGAAAAGGGCCTCTTCGACAAGGAATATGTCACCAACACGTTCGACGTGAAGGAAGACAAGTTCTACACCGGCAAGGCCGGCGTGGTGTTTGGCTCTTCGCCCGAAGTGATCGACATCTATGCGGGCAAGATGCGCCAGGCGCATCCGGGCGAGGACATTTCCCTCACCCTCTTGCCTATCCCCTCAGGCCCAGGCGGCCAGGGTCTAGCAGCGGTCGACGTTTCCAAGGAATCGCGCGGCTGGGCCATTTCCTCGCTCTCCGAGCACAAGGAAGAAGCGTTCAAGGTGCTCGATTTCATGGCCTCCAAGGAAGGTCAGGACATCGACCGCATGGGCTTTGAAGGCACGCAATATACCAAGGACGCGAGCGGCGCGGTGACCTTCACCGACCAAATCTCGACCTGGTATGCGCGCTTCTTCAACGCTGCCAACTGGACCCCGCCGACCCCGCTGCTGTCGCCCACCGCGCAGGAAGCACTCGATACGATCAAGGCGAACTTCGTGGCTGACAATGCCTTTGTCTGGCCGGCCGAATACGCCGCCGATGTCGATGCGACCGAGCAGGTCTATCGCTCGTGGGTCGCCAAGTTTGTCACTGGCGAAGCCGGGATTGACCAGTGGGATGCCTTTGTCGCCGAGTACAATGCTGCCGGCGGCGAGCGCATGGCCGAGCACGCCCGGACTGTGTTGGGCGAGTAACCGAAACACGCTCCCTCCCCACCGGGGAGGGAGTGCACTTCGCGTCTTCAACCACCGTGTCATTCCCGCGAAAGCGGGAACCCCTGTTT